>JAEXCN010000105.1 GCA_023402175.1 Pseudomonadota bacterium
GCTCGTAGACCTGCACAGCCGCGCCGTAGTTGCCGACGGCGACGTAGTCGACGGCTTGACGCTCGAGCGTCTTGGTCGATGGAGCCGGCGGAGGCGTCGTCGCCGCTGTCGAGCCCGGCGGAGTCGCCGGCGCCGTCGGCGCGACGGCGGACGCGGCTCCTTCCGAGGCAGGCGGCATCGGCGTTCCTGCCGGGACGCATGGGATCTGACCGTTGATCGCGACGCTGTACGGGACGAACCCGGGCGGGCAGGACGGCGGCACCGGATTCGGCGACGCGACCGGCGGTGGGAGGACCGGCGGAGGAACCGACGGCGGCGGCGCGTTCGAGCTCGCGGTGATCGAGGCTTCGCCTGCACCTGCGTCGAGCGTAGCGACCGGGCCGGGAGCGACCTCCTCCTCGTCGAACAAGAGGAGGTACGCCGCGGCGAGGAGGCAGAACGGAGCGAGGATCACGAGGATCCGCTTCGGCGGCGAGAGCTCCTTGTATTTTGCAACCAAGCTCGCGTCGGGGGTACCGACCTGGCCGCCCGTCATCGCGCCGTAGCCGCCGCTCGGCATCGCGCCCGGGCCCATCGAGTTGTACGGTCCAGACGCGCCTGCATACGGCGGCGGAAACGGAGCCGATCCCGGCGGCCCCATCCCGGGATGCATCGGCATCCCGCTCGGCGGCGCGCTCGGGACCATACCCATCGCGCCCGGAGCCATCCCGGGCTGCATCGGCATCGTGCCCGGATGCATGCCCGGCGGCATCGACATGTGCGGTGCCGGCTGCATCGGAGGCATCCCGCCCGGCGGCTGGCTCATCCCCGGCGGGAACATCCCCGGCGCCATCGGCTGAAGGCCCTGCATCGCCATCGGGTCCGCGCCCATGGGCATGCCTGCAGTGCGGTTCATCCGTGCTGAGTTGCCGGCGCCTTCGAGGCGCGTGAGGTTCTCTTCCTCGACGCTCCTGCCGGCCGCGGGCCGCGGAGCTGCCGAGACGACGGAGCCGGCTGCCACTCTCGCGCCCGTCGACTCGAGCGGTGCGATCCGCGTCGATTCGTCCTTGTCCGGTCCGCTCGAGAACTCACCCGGCTTGAAGGGCCGCTCGGCCTTCGGGAAGGTGATCGGTTCTTCCGGCGGCGCACCGGCGGCCGGGCGTGGAGCGGGCGGAGGCCCTCCGCCGGGCGCTGCAGCCTGCACGGGCGGCCGATGGTGCATCTCCGTCGGCGCCTGATCGTCGGCCGGCGCTGCGAGTGACCGGAAGCGCAGCCGCGCAGCGCCGATCTCGATCTTGCAGGGAGCATGGAGCTCGGTCCATGCCTTGCCGACGCGATAGCCGTCGACCGCCGCCGCCGCCGACTCGTCAGCGCTCTGGAGGAACAGCGACGTGCCGTCGAAGTAGACGAACGCGTGCACGTCGAGCACGCGCGCGGATTCGATCCGCCACATGCCTTTCTTGCCGACGCTGATCGGCTGGAGCTCTTGCCCGAGGGTGAGCGGGATGAACGCGGGCTCCCCGATGCCCGTCTCGATCTCGATCACATGCGTCGTGGACGGTTTGGCCATGAATGAAACTGCGAGACGAGGGCCCCATCACTCATGGGGATCGAGACAAGAAAAGCGTCCTACGTGCAGGCTATCAGTACCGCTGAGAGTCCGCGGGGGCGCGTTTTGCGGCTTCGTAACAGCCGGGAGGAAGATCGACACCGTGCTCGTGGAGCTGCGGCAAGCACCGCGGGAGGATTCCCGTAGGAACGATGTCGCTGACGATCATGCCTCGTTCGTCGAAGCCATGGTACTGGCGGGCGAAGATATCCTGCATCTGGTACTGGTTGCGATCGATGTCGTAACCGAGGACCTCGGTGATGTGCGTGATCTTGCGGGAGCCGTCCTGCAGGCGCGACACCTGGACGATGATGTTGACCGCGCTCGCGAGCTGGATGCGGAGCGCCTGGAGCGGCATGTCGACGTCGCTCATCATCGCCATCGTCTCGAGACGTGAGACCGTATCGCGCGGATACGTCGCGTGGAGCGTCGACATGCATCCGCCGTGACCGGACGTCATCGCCTGGATGAGATCGAGCGCCTCGCCGCTGCGGATCTCGCCGACGACGATGCGATCGGGCCGGAGACGGAGCGTCGCGCGGAACAGATCGCGGATCGTCACCTCTCCGCGGCCCTTCGGGTCCGGTGGCCGCGCCTCGAGCTGGCAGACGTGCTCGCGCTGCAGCTGCAGCTCGCGCGAGTCCTCGATGATGACGACGCGCTCGCCGTCCGGGATGAAGGACGAGAGCGCGTTCAGCATCGACGTCTTGCCGGAGCCGGTGCCGCCGGCGACGAGCACGTTCAGCTTCGAGGCGACGAGCGCCTGGAGCGCGAGGGCGACCTCGTCGGTCATCGCGCCGAAGTTGATGAGGCGCTGGACCGTGAGCGTCTCCTTGAAGAAGCGGCGGATCGATACGCACGGACCATCGGGCGCCGCGGGAGGGAGCACGGCCTCGATGCGGGAGCCGTCGGGAAGGCGTCCCTCGAGGATCGGCTTGAGCTCGTCGACGTGTTTGCCGACGAACTGCGCGGCGTTCCGGAGCGCCGCGATGAGCGACTCCCGCGTATCGAACTTCGCCGGCGTGAGGTGCAGCTGGCCCTTCTTCTCGACGTAGATCTGGTCCGGCCCGTTGATCATGATGTCGCTGACGGCTGGATCGTCGAGGTACGGGCGGATCGGGGCAAAGAACTGGAGGAGGGTCTCTTCGAAGACCTCCTTCGGGATGTAATCACCAGCGCCACCGCTCATGGCGTGCCTCCTTCGGGCGAAACGACAACGTTGCCCGGAACCTTCTCGGTCTTCTCGCCCACAGGCGGGATCGTCGAACCGGCGTCGCTCGGCGCCGCCTCGTCCTGGGGTACCCGCTTGAGGAGCGCTGCCCGCGCCTCCTCGGCGTGCGCGCCGTTCGGCTCGATCCGCAGGTATTCGCGAAAGTGCCGATCGGCGCCGACGACGTCGTTGTCGCTGTCACGCGCGACCACGCCAAGGAGGTAGTGGGCCTGCGCCTGGAGCCGCACCGGGCCGGAGTCCGGGGACGACGCCACTGCGCCGACCGCGGGCGCATCGTCGGTCGCATCCGCCGTCACGACCTTCTCGAGCTGCGCCTTCGCTTGTCTGCTCTCGTTGATCGCCGCATAGAGCGCGCCCACCATGACACGCGTGCGCATGTCCTGCGGGTGCTTGCGGAGGTGGTTTTCTCCGTGCTGAATCGCGGACCGATAACGCCCGGTCTTGATGCAGACGTCCATCAAGAGCGGGAGGACGTCGCGCGGATCGGCGCCCGCCTCGATGCCGGACGCGAGGTACTCCTCGGCGCGCGTATGGTCGCCGATCGCCGCGAAGGCCTTGCCTCGTTCGACGAGCGTCTTCGCGTCGGACTCCTTCCGGACCGACGCTATGTCGGCTTCGATCTTCTGCGCCGGGCTCGGCGTGCAAGCGATCGACAGCGCCGCGAGCAGTGCGGACAGCGACAGCCAGCGACCTACTTGTTCGCGGCCTCGCCGACCTTCAACTTCAACTTGCGTTCCAGGTTCGAGAGCCATGTGACGTAGTCGCCCGACTTGCCCTCGACGAATTGTAGAAGAACCCGGACCTCCTTTTGAGCACTTACGTAGTCCTCCGTCGCCAGCGCATGCTCGAGCCGCACGCGGCGCATGCGGAAATCATCCGTCATTTCACGGCGAAGGTACTTCGCTGACTCATCCGCGAGGCCGCCGGAAGGGGCGTCTCCGCCGGCGCGGAAGCAGGCGGCCGCCATCTCGTACGTCGGCACCGCCGAGACGCCGTCCTGGACGTGGAACGGCCGGCGCTCACGCTTCGCGTCCGCGATCGCCATTCGTTCGCGGGCGAAACCGAGGGCCGCGGCCCGATCGGCCTGCGGGCACTGCGCGACGGGCGCAGCCCAGAGCTCCGGTGCTTGGGGCATCGCCGGTTCCGGGCCGCCTCCGAAGCCCTCGTCGTCTCCGAAAAACAGATATCCCGCGGCCGGCACCATCAGCAGCAGCGCGATGAGCATGACGGGGCTCGACTTCTTCTTCTGCTGGAGCTGCCCGCCCCCCTGCGCGGCTTCGACGACCTCGATGTAGATCTGCGTGCCGGTGACGCCGAGGACCGCGCCCGGAGGGAGCGGTGCCTGCGTGAACGGCACGTTGTTGATCGTCGGCGGCGGCTCGAAGCTGAGCGCGCGCGCGAACACGCCGGCGGGGCCGAGCTCGATGAGGACGTGCTCGACACGCGCCTCCGCAAGCGGAAGGCGGATCTCGCAGTGCGCGCCGCTGCCGATGAGCACGCGCTCGCTCTCGATGCTGAGCTGCTCGACGTGCCCCGTGGGGAGCCGGGTCTGGAACTTGAGGACGCGCATAGAATTTTAGGCTTTGGCCTTCTCCGAGGCCTCGGTCAGAGCCCTCCCATGATGTTCATCAACGCGGGCCCCATGAGCAAGCCCATGATGCAGAAGAAGACGAGCATCAGCGGGCCGACCATCTGGACGCCGGCTTTCGCGGCCATCTCCTCGGCGCGAACCGAGCGGCGCGTACGCGAGACGGTCGCCTGGATCGTGAGGACCTCTGCGACCGGGTTACCGCGCTCCTCCGCCTGGACGAGCGAGTTGACGAACTCGGTGACGGTCTCGACCGGCGCACGCCTGGCGAACTCGAGCAGCGCCTCCTTGCGCGTGCGTCCGAGGTTCATCGTCTGGAGAATCAGCGTGAACTCCTCGACGAGCGGGTCGTCCGGGTTCGACGACTTCTCGACGACCTGACGGACCGAGCCCGGGAAGTCGAGACCTGCGCCCATCGACAGCGCCATCAGGTCGATGACGTAAGGCAGACCGCGACCGATGTTCTTCAGACGCTCCTGGGCGACGCCGCTGATCTGCATGTACGGGATCGCCGCGCCGAGCATGATGCCGACGACGAGCGTGATCCCGCCGAGCTCGAGGATGTAGCCGCCGAACGCGCCGACGAACGCTCCGGCGACCGACGAGAGGAGCGTGAGCGCGAGGTACTCGTCGGCGGTCAGGCCCATGTAGTCGCCGGCGAGGCTGATCTGGGCGTCGACCTGGGCGCGCTGCTCGTCCGTGAGGATGCCGCTGACGCGGACGCCGAGCCAGCGCACGAGCGGCTCGATGCCCGCCCAGAGCTCGTTCTGCGCGAGGACGCGCTGCCGCTTGAGGCCGCGGAGGCCGAGGCGGTTCGCGACGCGCGTCGGCGCACTCGCGACGCCATACGCCAGCGACGTCAGCGCGATCATGAGCGTGACGAGCGTCGCCACTCGCATGACCTGGAGTTGAACGCTGACGCCGGTTGTCCAGAGGCTCGGGATCATGGGCAGGGCTCCAGGCTCCGGGCTCCTCAGATGTCCACGTTGAGGACCTTGCGGGCGAGGACGATGCTGGCGACCCAGCACGCCGTGCACGCGATGATCACGAGGTAGCCGACGAGGCTCTTGGTCAGCGGATCGAAGTACCCCGGCCAGAGGATGTTGAGGCCCATGAGGAGGCCGAACGGCATGAGCGCGATGACCCAGAGCTGCGCCTTGCCCTCGGCGGTCTTGGTGCGGACGACACCTTCGAGGCGTCGCATCTCGCGCAGCGTGCTCGCGGTCGTCTCGAGCACCTTCGGGAGGTTACCGCCGACCTGCCGGCCGATGAGGATCGAGCTCAGTGCCGAGTCGAGCTGCCGGCTGCCGACGCGCGCAGCCATGTGGAGCAGCGCCTGATCGAGGGTCGAGCCGACCTTCATCTCCTTGAGCGCGAGATCCACCTCCTGGCGCATCGGATCGGAGATGACGGCAGCAACCGAGTTGAACGCGGCGCCGATGCTCGGCGTCGTCTTCAGCGCGTTTGCGAGCGCGAGGATGAAGTTGTCGAGCTGCTCCTCGATCTTCTCGACGCGCTTCCGGCGCATGGCCTCGATGTACGCGGTCGGGCCGATCGCGATGAAGAACATGCCGACGTACCAGAACTCGATCGTGACGAGCACGTGCACGGCGAGCAGGAGGAACATCGCCGCGCACTGCCCGTACGCGATCGTGCGGCCCGGCGTGAAGATGAACATCGGCCGGAGCTTGCGCTCGAGCGATGCCGTGTAGCGCGCCGAATAGCGGTAGACCGGCCCCGACTGATCGGCGGCGGCGATCCACGTGCCGACGAACAGCGCGAGGGAGGTCACACCGAGGCTCGCCCACTTGAGCGATTGCGTGGTCTGCGAAACGTCCCCGAGGCTCAAATGTAGGGCTCTCCTTTCTTCACGAGCCCCATGACGATGAACGTCTGGAGGAAGCTCGGCAGGTACCCCGTGGCGCGGAACTCACCGATCACCTGGCCCTTCGGACCGGTGCCGGTGCGGATGTACTCGAAGATCGGACGGAGCTCGATGTCGTGGGTGTCGCTGTCGATACCGGTGACCTCGCTGATCGCCGTCACCTTGCGCGAGCCGTCCGAGAGGCGGCTCTGCTGCACGATGATGTGCACCGCGGAGGCGATCTGGTCGCGGATCGCGCGGAGCGGGAGATCGACGCCTGCCATCAGCGTCAGCGTCTCGAGGCGGCTGATGGCCTCCGGCGGCGAGTTCGCGTGCGTCGTCGTGAGCGAGCCGTCGTGGCCCGTGTTCATCGCCTGGAGCATGTCGAGCGCTTCGCCGCCACGACACTCGCCGACGACGATGCGGTCGGGACGCATGCGGAGGGCATTCTTCACGAGGTCGCGGATCGTGTACTCGCCGCGCCCTTCGAGGTTCGCCGGGCGCGTTTCCATCGAGACGACGTGCGGCTGTTTCAGCTGGAGCTCGGCCGCGTCCTCGATCGTGACGATGCGCTCGTCCTCCGGGATGGCGCCCGAGAGCACGTTGAGGAGCGTCGTTTTTCCGGAGCCCGTGCCGCCGGAGATGACGATGTTCTTCTTCGCGTGGACGCAGCGTGTGAGGAAGCGTCCCATGCGCTCGGTGATCGATCCGAAGCCCACGAGCTTGTCGAGCGTGAGCGGCACCTTCGAGAATTTTCGGATCGTGATGCACGATCCACGGAGCGCGATCGGACGGATGACCGCGTTCACGCGGCTGCCGTCCTTGAGTCGCGCGTCGACGAGCGGCGACGACTCGTCGATGCGCCGTCCGAGCGGCGTGACGATGCGCTCGATGACGGCGCGGACGCGCTCGTCGTCCGTGAAGCGCGCTTGCGCGAGGACGATCTTGCCGCCCTGCTCGATGTAGATCGTGTTCGGATCCACGACCATGATTTCGGTGATCGTGTTGTCCGAGAGGAAGCGCTCGAGCGGGCCGAGGCCGAGCGCCTCGTCGGCGAGCTCGCCGATGAGCCCGTCGCGATCGATCTCCGACGGGATCCGCGAGTCCATGTTCGCGATGATCCGCCGGAGCGCGTTCAGCACCTTCGGACGCATCGACGGGTCGTCGAGCTTCTTCGCGTCGATCGTGGCGAGGTCGAGGTGCTCGAGGAGGAGGCGGTGGATCTCGCGACGCATCGCGACCTCCGCCTTGAGCTTCTCGTCCTCACCGCGCGCGGGCAGGTGAACGCCTTTCGGACCGGGCTGCGATCCGACGTGCGCGATCACCGGGTTCATCCCGCTCACGTTCGGGAGGGGGACGGGGTTCGTCAGCGCAGGCGGCCGCGAGCCCGTCGTCGTCGGCGGCGGCATGCGTCCGTTCATGCCGGGGTTGCTCCCGGACTGGAGTCGCTGCCGCGTGTCGCCTTGCTGGATCTGCGCTGCGGTCGGCGCGATGGGCTGGCCCTGCTGATCGACCGCGTAGACGAAGACCGTGTAGTCGCCGACGACGATCGGCGTGCCGTACGGCACCTCGACCGAGTCGCGCCGGAGGAGGAGGTCGCCCGCGATCGTTCCGTTCGTCGAGACGTCCTCGACGCGCAGCGCCGAGTGCCCGGCGCTGACGACTGCGTGCTGGCGAGAAACGAGATCGCTGTCGAGGCGCAGCGAGCACTGAGGATGACGTCCAATCGTGAGCGGTCCGCTGGCCGGATAGAGCTCCGTCCGCTGCAGGCCTGCATCTGACTGAACGACGACTTGCAAGTGCATCGGTGTTACTTCGCGTTCGGCGGCGTCTTCGGATACGTGTCCACGTACTCGATCTCGCCCGAGTACTCCTTGTACGTGGTCATCGCGTTGTTGATCAGCTCGAGCGCGCTCTTCGGGACCGTGTCGACGATGCTCGGCACGATGAAGACGGCGCCTTCGAGGTCGGCCTTCTCGTTGCCGTGACTGCCGAACAGGACGCCGAGCACCGGGATCTCGGAGAGCCCCGGCAGACCGGTGACGTTGTGACGCTGCGTGGCCGTCTTGATGCCGGAGAGGATCAAGGCCTGTCCGAGCTTGAGCGTCACCTGCGTCTCGAGCTTCGACGTCGTGCGTCCGGGGGGCCCACCGGCCACGATGGCAGGCGTGAGATCCGCGACGTCGGCGGCGAGCTTCAGCTCGACGTCGCGTGTGTTCGAGTCGTAGCGCGGCAGCACGCTGATGTTCGTTCCGAACTTCACGCTCACGAGCTGTGAGATGAGGCCGGAGCCCGCTCCGCCGGTGATGAAGTTCTGTTCGCCGCCGTTCTGGAACGTGGCCTCGTTGCCGTTCGCCGTGATGACGCTCGACTGCTTGGCGATCTTGACCCAGCCGCGGCGTGCAGCGATGTCGAGGCGCGGCATCGGCTGGTTGACGATCGACGCTTGCGCGCTCGTCGTGGTGCGCGTGATGAAGTCGAACGTGTAGTTGTTCTGGAAGATCTCGGCGCCGTTGGCCGAGACGCCGCCGATGCTCGCCGGCCAGCCGATGCCCGCGTTGTAGCTCGAGGTCTTCTCGTACTGGACGAAGAAGAAGTCGAGGCGCACGAGCAGCTTCCGCTCCTCGAAGCGGCCGACCGTGACGATCGACTGCACCTGGTCGCCGTAGAGCGCCGCGATCTGATCGACGCGCGTCTTCTCGGCGGGCGTGGACACCGAGCCGTCGATGAAGACGCGGGCGCCGACCCGCCTCGTCCTCGGTCCGGAGATGTCCTTGACCAGCTCCTGCACCTCGCGCTCGACGGCCGCGACGTTGCGCCTGGCGACGTTGATCTCGTAGGTCGTCTGCGCGCCGGAGTTGCTGATGAGGAGGAGGGTCGTCGTGCCTTCCTTCCTTCCGGTGAGCACGAACGTCTTGCCGTCCGGCGTCGGCACGACGTCGACGATGCCCTTCACGCCTTCGGAGTACTCACGAACTCCGACAGCGGAGAGCGTGCGCGTCTCACCGATCGCGAGCGAGATGTCCTCGTGCCCACCTTTCTGCGCCCACGCATCGCGTGTCGTGAGGAGCACCGGGGCGGCGGCTGCAGCGGCGGCGATGACGAAAGCCGCCGTACGAAGCGTTCGGAACGAGCGTGAAGAAGGGAATGTCATCGAGTCGTGTCTCTCTCGGGTCTGCGGGTCGCACTTGCAACCACGCATCGAATCCAGCGCGGCGTCGATCGAGCGTCGGTCCTCAGCGCTCGGCCATCATTGCTGCTGCGTCGGCGCAGTGATGTCGCGAGGACCGGTTCGGACGTTGCGGATCTTCGCGCGCTCCTTCTCGTCGACGATCTGGTTGAAGTTCAGATCGACGATGCCGCTCGTGCGCGCCTGATCGTCGGGGTGGCGCACTGCGACGGCGAGGCGACCACGCTCCGCGGCGAGCGCGAGGACCTGGGCCTCGGTGAGCGTGAGGCTCAGCGTCAGGAGGTTCTCGGAGGCGTACGGGTTCGCCTCCTTCGTGTCCTTCGCCTGATCGGGCGAGGTATCCGTGCCGGTCGCGAGGACGAGCACGCGCTGGAGGAGGACGACCGCGTTCTTCGCCTCGTTCACCGCGGTGCCCGCGCCGATGACGCCGATGACGTCGACGTAGTCGCCCGGCTTGATGAGGGCGATGCTCGTGTCGTCACGTGCAGCCTTGATCGAGACTGCGCGATAGCCGGGGAGGACGAGCGCGGAGAGATCCTTGTGCTCGTCGGTCGCGGTGAGATCGCTCCAGAGGAGCAGCTGCTGCTCCTTCACGGTGTTGCCCACCTTCAGCCCGAGGATCTTGTTCTTCTCGCTCTCGCGGATCGCGCGCTCGTCGACGTAGGCGAGGGGGATCTCGCGAATCGCGATCACGTCGTCGGTGACCGGCTTGCCTCGCTCGATCTTCTTCACCGCGATCAGCAGCTTCACCTTTTCGCCACCGGACGCTTCCAGCTCGAAGCGACGTTGGTAGAGCACGAGGAGGAAGGCCCCGAGGATGCCCACGAGGAGCGCGATGAAGAGGGCGCGACGATTCATCCCGATCGAATGCTACACGTCGCGACCTAGCCGTTCCAGGCTTCGTATCGTCGTACCGCCGCCGACGTCGGCGCTACGTGCTCACGGGGAACGAGGCGAGCGGCGGCGCGTCGGAGCTGGATCGCTCCGTCACTGCTTCACCGCTCGACGGGTCCCTTACCGTCGGGACTCTTCGACCCGTACTTCGTTCGGTACTGCTCGCGGTATGCGTCGTGGCACTCCCGACACGCCGCCTTCACCGCCGCGCCGTCTCCGGCCGCTGCCGCTGCGCGTCCCTTCTCGGCGATCGCCGGCCAGCGAGTGTATTCGTCCGGCCCCATCGCCTTCACGAGGCTCAGGATCTCCGAGGTTGCCTGCAGGTTCCCCGCGCTCGCGTACCCGTCCAGCCGCTTCATCATGCTCTGCATGATCGGGTTCTTCAGCGCACTCGCATCGGCAGCGCCGAACGTCGCGGCGAGACCGCACGCGACCGCGAGCATCCGCGGCGAGCATCGAAACCGCTTCATCGTTTCACGCGCTAACGACGTCCGAGCTTGTCGTCCGCGGCAACACCCGCGAGGCCGACCGCGACGTAGTTCCCATCGTCCTGCACCGAAGTGCCGAGCGTCACGACGACGGCGTTCTTCATGTACGCGCGTCCCATCCCCTTGTGCTCCGCTTCGGTCATCTCCGGATCGTACGTGAACCAGCCCGCCTTCTTCATCTCTCCATCGAAGTATTCGAGCGTCTTCGCCGGGCTGTTCTTCGTCCGATAGACGTTGACGCCGTACGGCATGTCCGCCGCCTTCGCGGACATGACCCGGGTCGAGCCGGGGACGCGCGGGATCTCGGCGAAGTCCTCGCCCGGAGCGTCGGCGCCCTCTTCCGGCACGAGGTCCCCCACGTTGAACTGCGAGTCGGTCCACGCCGTCAGCACGAGCGTCTTGCCGCTCCGGGCCTTGCTCGCATACGCGTACCGGAGCTCGCCGAATGCGCCGAGCTCGCCCGTCGCCATGAACGACTCGAGCGCCTCGCTCGTCGTCGCCTTCGTCTTGGTGCCCTTCACGAAGCAGGCGACGGCGCCATCGCCCTCTCTGCCCTCGGACCGGACGAAGCCTGCCTTGGCGATCGCGGGCGTGTCATCGGCCACAGGGGCGACCTTCGCCGCGACGCTCGCGAGCTTCGCGGCGGCCTCTTCCTGCTGCTTCGGGGAGGCCTTCTCGAAGTCCTTCTCGAGATCGCTGAAGACGTCGCCGGTCTGTCCGCGGTTCGCCTTGCAGTACTCCTCGTAACGCTCGAGGACCTGCTCCGGCGAGTCCAGCGTGACGGAGCTGCCGATGTGCATCGCCTGGCCGTTGAAGATGATCTTCGTGACCTCGTGGTTCGATGCTTTCGCGAGGTCGAGCATCTGCTTGCCGAAGGCGAGCGTCTGATCCTGGTACTCGGCGCGTGCGTGACGGATGCTGATCACGCCGCACACGAGCGTCGTGCACGTGAAGAACGCCGCCACCCGCGCCATGCCGCGCAGGTGCTTCGCCTTCTCGGGACTGTACTTTCGTCGACGCAGGATCATGGTGTCGTCTTCCTTCGACTGTTTCGGGGGCAAGTCGCAGCCCGCGAGAACCTCCGCTGCTTTCCTACGCTGCGCGTCACCTGAACACGTCGAACAGGCCGCCGCCGCTCTTCACCATGTCGAGCCCGAACTTGGCCCACGCCGTGAGCTGGCTCGAGTACTTCTTCTCGTTGCACGTGACCGCCGACGCCGCGGAGATGTTGCTCTTGAGAGCAAGCTTACCGTAGTTGATCGAAGCGTTCTGGCCGCGCGCATTCTGGTCCCAGACCGCCTGCCAGTTCGCCGTTCCGCTGAGCGACCCGGAGGCGCTGTTCCAGCTCCGGTTCACCGCGGCCGCGTCCTGGAGGCCGGAGCGCTGCGCTGCGCCGGCCGCCGGATTGTCACCCGGGATCGTGCCGCCGCCGCCCGCCTGACCGACGCCGCCGCCCGTGTTCTCGCAGCCGTGCGACGCGAAGTAGAGGACGTCCGATCGCGTGCGCTGCTGCATGTCGAGCTTCATGCCGTACGCCTGGCGCGTCCAGACGATGAGCCCGAGGAAGATGAGCATCGTCGAGATGACGATGACGGACTCGATCATGGCGGCGCCACGCTTCCGTCCCCGATTGTTGCGATGCTTTGCGAGCTTCACGCTTTACCTCAGTGGTACGAAGTGATGCCCAGTCCCTGGAGCGTGGGATCGAGGTTGCCGGCCGCTGCGCCGATCTTGCCGGTGATGAAGCCCTCGATTTCGCCGACCGCCTTGTCGACGAGGATCTTGATCGTCCCGCGCGTCGCGCCCTGCGTGCCGAGGACGTCGTTGATCCCGTCGGGGATCGCGTTCTTGAAGGCCGTCGCGCCGGGCAGGTTGAGAAGCGCATTTGTCGCCATCCCGACGGCGCCGCTGGCAATCGCCGGCAGCTCGAGGCGGCGCATGCGCGCACGCCACTTGATCGCGTAGGTCGCGCCGTCCTCGAAGTTGCACGCCGCCGCGTCCCACTTCGCGTCGCAGTCGAAGTACATCTCCGCCTGCGCGAAGTAGCCGAACGAGCCTTCCTGCTTCGTGTACTTCGAGAACTGCTTCGCCGCGATGCCGACGCGGCTCTCCGAGGTGTCATTCAGCTTCGGGCTGATGTTGATCGCCCAGCTCTGCATGTAGATGTTGCCGTTGCTGGCCGGACCGTAGACGACGTACGGGCCTTCTTCGCCCCAGAAGCTGTCGAAGCCGGGACCGAACGGCTGGAAGTGCAGGCTCGTGCTGTTGCAGTAGCGGAACTGCAGGACCTTGCCGACGAGGCTGTTGAAGATCGACAGCGCCTTGCCGCCGGGCGAGCTGCCCGCGAGGGATTTGCCGGCGCCGAGCAGGCTGGCGATGCTGGTGGTCGAGATCGACACGACCTTCTTGCAGAGGTCGTCGAAGTTCTTCGCCTCGACCGGGAGGCCTTCCTTCTTCACGTTCCGCTGGGTCTGGCCGCCGCCGCCCTGGGCGTTGCCGGCGGCCGCCGCGCGCTCCTGCGCCCTCTGCAGATCCTCGAGCGCCCTCTTCGCGGCCTTCTTGTCGCCGCTCTGCTGGGCGTCGGATGCGCGCTTGGCCGCCGCGGCGACCTCGCTGTTGGCGGCCCCGGCATTTCCGCCGCCCCCGCCGCCGCCTCCGTTGTTCGCGGCAGCCGTGCCGCTGTTCGTACCGAACACACCGCCCGGAACCAGCGACGAGCTCACGGCGAGCACGCGGACGGGACCCGTGCGCGAGTCGCCGCCGTACTTCGCGCCATTCTGGTACGCCTCGACGACGCCCATCGCCGGGTACGCGTACGAGGCGACCTTCTGGGTCGTGTGAATGGCCTTGAAGGCCTTGCTCATCTTGCTGAAGTAGCTGTCCCAGCGATTGTACGCCGACTCGAATGCCGCGAACTTCGCGGGGAACGCCGGCCAGCACGGGACGGAGAATGCGCAGGCGACCATCAGCGCGAACTTCACGTCGCTGATGATGCCGAGGACGAGGTGGATCACCGTCCCGACGAGCATCACGAGGTTGCAGAGGGAGATGAAGTTCATTCCCTTCGCATGCAGCGCGGCGGACGAGAACGCGCCGACGTCGGCGGCCTCCTGCATCTTGTCGCGGAAGACGACCGTGTCACCGATACCGACGACGAACCACAGCGCGCCGATCAAGAAACAGGACATGAAGAGTCCCGTCAGCATGACGGCGCCGCGCTGATCGCTTACAAGTTCGTCGCCGAACGAGCGTCGCGCGGAGCAGGGCGGAGCGAGAGGGCCGAACGTCATCGTTGCCGTGGCGGTCATCGTCATGGCCCTCACATCTCGTAGATCGCGCCCTGGTGAGGCATGCGATAGCTTTCCTGGAGCTGCTTCGTGGAGCCGGCGCAGGCGATGAATCCCATCGGAACCGTGCAGCGGTAGGTCGCCTTGACGGTGACCGTCACCCAGCCGTACGGGTCGTCGCGGCTCGATGCATCCTGGATGTCGACGTCGTCGACGCTGATGGCGCCCTTCGCGACCCAGTAACCCATCCCGGCTCGGACGGCGTTCGTGATGTCGGCCTTGCCGTCACCCTTCGCGTCGGGCGTGTTGTTGTTCTGGTTCGAGATGACCGAGGCCGCGCGCGCACCGATGATCGTCCCGTGCTTCACGACGAGACGCGCAGTGGCGACCTTGGAGAGTTGGACAAAAGAGAAGAACGTCATCAGCAATGGAACCATTGCGATGACGAACTCGGCCAGTACCGCCCCCTTCTGATCCTTTCCAAGCTTTCGGATCACGGCATGCCCTTCCCTTGTCTCGATCTTCACGGGAACGGTCGCAACAGCTGCGTCCGCGCCTCCTGGTAGTCCTTCATCATCGCGACGCCGCCCGCGACGATGCCCATCATGGCCGGGATCGCGACCGCGGTGAGGAGGAACGCGTACTCGACGAGGACCGCGCCTCGGCGACGTCCTCTCCTTCGAATGACTCGCGATTCGGAACGACTCATCGGATCCTCTGGCTCGTTGCCGCTCGAGGACCGGATGTCCCGAGCTACCAGTGCAGATAAACAGTGAGCAAGACGCCCACGAAGATGGCCGGCCCCAGACGGAACCACGAGAGCGCCGTCGCATCGACGCTGCGCTGACGTGCCTTCGGAAGGAAGAAGTTCGCGCCGATGGCGAACGCGTTCTTGATGGTCGAGAGGAGCTTGCCTTCGTAGGCGAGCTTCACCGGTGCAAGGATGGCGCCGGCGAAGATCCCGTACATCTGAGCCTCGACTCCGAGCACGGGTTGGAGGAGCGCTCCCAGCGCGACGAACAGCTTGACGTCGCCTCCTCCGATTGCGCTTTGACGAAACAAGAGAAGCGGGACCACCGCGCAGAGAGCGGCCCCGCCGAGGGAGAACATGCCTTCGTATGAGGCAGTCTCCATCGTCTCTTTTGCGAGCTTGAAGCGCGCAATATGAAGGAGCGGCGCGATGGCGATGACCGGCAGCGTGAGCCAGTTAGGGATCTCGCCCTTGCGCCAATCGAGGATCGCTCCAATGGCTGCCACCGCTATCGCAACGATGAAGACAACGTGCTGATGCGGCTCGGCCATCCTCTCCGTCCTTCACGTCCCCGGCGTCACGCTCATCTTAGCGTGACGCCGAAAGAGAAGGCCCGGAACTCTGAATCAGAGCTGAGCGCCGCCGCGCGTGGCCGCCTGACCGACCTTCGGGCCGAGGGCCTTGAAGGCGCCTGCTGCGAGAAGAAGGATGGCGACGAGGAGGAGGGCGTACTCGACCATCGACGCGCCACGGACCTTCTTGACGAGCTTGTTCATGGGGATCTCCTTCTTCTCTTGTCTGTAGAGGGTTCGTCGTTCGCGCCCCGGGCTTCGGCGCGCGGCACTCTCACGAGGCTTTCGGCGGCTTCGCTCTCGAAGCTCCCCGTTGCCTCGCAGACAACGTTGTTGCTCGAGTCGTGCCAGAGCTGCGATTCCACCAACACCGTACCGACCGGATCGGCGTTGCTCCGGACGCAACGTATCCACGGGGTTTTTGGTGGGGCGATGTTGCGCGGCGCGCAACACCTACATGCGCACATGGATCATGGTCCATCCAAACGACATGGACCATCGATGATCCAATGGACCAGAGCCCGTGTTGCGCATCTCGCGCATTCGTACGCAGGGACGAGAGGCGCGGAGAGCGTTGGGAGGCCGGGGGCGTAGTAGTAGTCTCACTCGAAGAGCCGGGATCGGCGCTCGCTTGACCGTCATGAGCGTGCCGACCCCTGAGAGGAAACGAGATGCGGCAGCTCGCTCGTCTGGCCGGACCGGCCTGGTTGTCCACAGTCCTCCTCGTGAGCTGCGCCGAGCCGCCCCCGCCGGAGCCGTTCCTCGTCTCCGTGCGGGTCGAGAGTGATCCAGGCAAGCCGGTCGTCGGCGCGAACATCTCGCGTGCGAACCGCCCGCTCGGCGCGACGAACGCCGAGGGTAAGGCTTCGCTGAAGATCGCGGGCGTCGAGGGCGAGATCACGGACGTAGCCGTCACGTGCCCGGAAGGCTTCCAGTCGCCGTCGAAGCCGCTCAGCATCCGCCTCACGCGACTCGCCGAGAAATCGAAGGTGGCCGAATACGCGGTCGCGTGTCCGCCTTCGATGCGGCGGGTCGTCGTGGCCGTTCGCGCGGAGAACGGCCCCAACCTGCCGGTCATGTACCTCGATCGTCCGGTGACGCGGACGGACGCGGCGGGCGCGGCGAGCTTCCTTCTCGAGGTGCCGCCGGGCTCTCAGCTCACCGTCGCCCTCAACACGACCGAGCGGAAGGACATCAAGCCGATCAACCCATCGAAGCTGTTCGTCGTGAACGCGCAGGACGACCTCTTCGTGTTCGACCAGAAGTTCGAGGTCGAGAAGAAGAAGCCGCCGCCGGCCCCGATCATCCACCTGCCGCGCGCGCTCTGACGCGTCCCCGAGCGCGCGACGAGAGCGCGCGACGAGAGCGCCACAAAACGCGTCGGGCGCCGTTTGTTTCGGCGCCCGACGTCACGATCGCTGACGAGTGTTGGTCAGCTCAGCGAACGCGCTCTTTCGCCTTCGCGAGCGCAGCGCCGATCATCGTCTCCTGCTCGGCCGGCTCCGCCCAGCGACGCTGCACGGCGGTCGAGAGCTGGTGGAGCGGGTCGAAGTAGAGGAAGAACTGCCCGGGCTTCACGCTCGGCGCCTGGTAGATGCTGATGCCCGTCTCGCGATCGTAGTACTCGTACGAGTGCACATCGCGCTTGCCGCCGCCGCCTGGTGCGTCGACGACGAATGTCGGCGTGTTGAAGCCCGCGGTCGATCCGCGCACGTGCTTCTCGATGAAGATCGCCGTGTCGACCGAGGTGCGGAGGTCTTCGACGCCCGTGACGAGGTCGTGCACGTAGACGTAGTAGGCGTGGACGTTGAGGTGGCCCATGCGCTTGACGAGCATGGTCATCGTCTCGGGCGAGTCG
This sequence comes from Pseudomonadota bacterium, assembly GCA_023402175.1. Classification (GTDB taxonomy): domain Bacteria; phylum Myxococcota_A; class Polyangia; order Polyangiales; family Polyangiaceae; genus Labilithrix. The sequence goes on from JAEXCN010000105.1 coordinate 17,312, forward strand.
TTGACGCCGCGCTGGAGCACGCTCTGGTTGCGAACGACGATGCCGCGCTCGAGGAGCTTGAACATCGCCGCCTCGGTGATGCCCGTGATCTCGTTCGGGTGGTTGAAGTGCGTGTGGAGGACGACCTCCTTGTGCAGCTTGCGACCCTTCTCGACGATGCGCGTGAGCGTGTCGGTCCATGCGTGATCCGTGAGGATCTTCTGGGGCATGACCGCCGGGCCCTTCGTCGCGATGCGCATGCGGCGGATGTTCGGCATCGCGAGGAGCGCTTCGCCGATCTCCTCGAGCTGCTGCGCGCGGAGCTGGTAGGCATCGCCGCCGGAGACGACGATGTCCTCGAGCTCGGGACGCGAGCGGATGTACTCGAACGCACGCGCCCAGCGATCGCTCGTCGCCTTGAGGCTGATCTTCTCGACCTCGTCGGTGTCGACGCCGACGGCGTAGCTGCGCGTGCAGAAGCGGCAGTAGACCGGGCACGTGTCGAGCGCGAGGAACAGCGCCTTGTCGGGGTAACGGTGCGTGAGGCCGGGCACCGGCGCGTCGGCCTGCTCGTGGAGGGAGTCGAGGTCGAGCTTCGGATGGTCGGGCAAGAGCCGCGACTTGAGCGGGAGGAACTGGATCCGGAGCGGGTCCTCGTACGGGTTCGCCCAGTCGATCAGGCTGAGAAGGTACGGGCTGACGCGGACGGACATCGGCGAGCGCCCGAAGCCTGCCTCGGCGTCCTCGATGAATCCGGCCGGAACGAGATCGCGGAGCGCTTCGAGGAGCTTCGCCGGCTTCGTGATCGTGTTCTTCGCCTGCCAGTTGTGATCGAGGAACTGCTCCTCCGTGACGTCCTTGTACGCAGGGATCTTCTGCCAGAACGGGCCGCGTAGCAGCTCGCGATAGGCGAGGGTCGAAGGATCGACGGGCGGCTTCTTCGGCACGATCGGCACGGCCTGGACGACGGGGAGTGCGCTCATGTCAGGTTCTTTCCACGGGCCCGCGCGCGCCGCAACTGGTGCCGCGGCGTGGTGGATGCGTACCCAGCTTCGCTCTCACTTCACGGGTGGAAGCTCCTTCAGCGTCGCCCGGACCCGCGCCATGGCTTCCTTCGCGGCACGGAGCTGCAACGGATCCGAGGCGGCCAGGTTCTTCGTCTCGTTCGGATCGAAGCGGAGATCGTAGAGCTCGTAGCGGTTGCTGCCGAAATCGATCAATTTGATGCCCGGGGAGGGCCCGGTCAGCACCGCGCGACGCATCTCGTTGAACGGACCGTCGGGCATGTCGATGTAGACGTCACGCTCTTCGGCCTCGCCCGCCGCGGCGTGCAGGTCCGCGAGGAGGCTCTTGCCATGCAGCTCCGGGTCGGCCGGCAGGCCCATGAGCTCGAGCACGGTGGGAACGAGGTCGATGTGCGATCGCTTTGCCTCGATGCGTCGCGGTGCGACTCCCGGGACGAAGACGACGAGCGGGACGTGAACGAGCGGCTCCCAGAGCTCCCGTCCGTGTCCCCAGTGGCCGCGCTCGCCGAAGGCCTCGCCGTGATCCGAGGTGAGCACGATCGCCGTGTCCTTCGCCCACGGCTGCTCGGAGATGTGATGGAGCAGGCGCCCGATCTGCTGATCGGTGAACCAGACCTCGCCGTCGTAGAGAGCGCGCTCGCGCGGGATACCTGCAGCTTGCATCGTCGCGAAGCTCGGCGCGCCTTCGTGAGGTACGTATGGCAGGTGCGGATCGAGGTAGTGGATCCAGGCGAAGAAGTGGTCCTTCGCCGGTCCGGTCCGTTGCTCGGTGACGGCGGGCTCGCCGCCGCGGAGCGGGATGTCGCCGGCGTGCGCGCTCGAGAGCAGGCGGATCGCGGCGTTCGTGAGCGTCTCGCTCGTGATGGTGGGATCGTTGTCGACCGAGTTCGGCGGGATGGCGGACGTGTCCCAGACGTCGAGCCCCTGATCGAAGCCCTTCCGCCAGCCGAAGTAGCGATGGCTCGCCGCGCCCGCGGTGCGCCCGCCCGCGGCTTGCACGCGCTCGGCGAGGAAGACGTTCGCCGGAGCGAAGTTCGTGTAGTGCCCGTAGTCGCGCTGCGTCTCGCTCGAGTATCGGCCGATCATCAGCGGACCGAGGCTCTTCGGCGTGAACGACGCCATCGCGTATGCATGCTCGTAGAC
>JAEXCN010000113.1 GCA_023402175.1 Pseudomonadota bacterium
CGAAGGCGAATCTCCCGGAGACCGGCTCGCCCGCCCCAACGACCACCGGCACGAATGATCCTCCGCCTCCGAACGACAAGAAGGACGCGGGCGCGTCCGACGCCGACGCTGGTGGCGATCCGGATTCGGGCGGCGGCGGTGACACGAATCCCGGTCCTGACGGAGGCGATGACGGGTCCACCGTGACCCCGCCGGGCAGCGATGCCGGCGCGCCCGGCAGCGCGTGCGCGACGGCGGACGCCATCCAGCAGCAGCCGTGCGGGCTCTGCGGCGTGCAGTATCGCCTCTGCGCACCGAACGACGACGATCCGGGCTCGTCGCCCGTCTGGCAGCCGTGGGGCTTCTGCCAGAACGAGGTCGAGGACGGCTGCGTGCCTGGAACGTCGATGATCGACAACTGCGGGCTCTGCGGCACTCGCCAGAAGGTCTGCCAGAACGACTGCCGCTGGGCGGCGGGCGCCTGCAAGGGCGAGCCGGCGAACGCATGCTCGCCCGGCTCGGTCGACTATCAAGCCGGCCTCTCGTGCGGAGAGGGTGGCCGCAAGCGCGTCTGCCAGAACACCTGCACCTTCGGCGCGTTCGGTGAGTGCTTCGTCCCGGGTGAGCCCGCGCTGACGCTCTCGACGACGGTCGGCGGGATCACGACGGGGCAGTTCAAGCTCGAGGCGAGGGGCATGATCCCCCGCCTCTCGGGTGACTGTCCGGAAGGCGACGCCGACAACTCGGCCACGCCGTACCAGTACATCGCGCTGGAGAACCCCGGCCCGACCGCGCTGAAGGTGGCGGTCTGGTCGCACAAGGCGACGACGGCCGGTGCGGAGGTCATCGACACAGTGATGGCCTCGTACGGCGACACCAAGCCCACGACGATCGCGGAGCGAGAGGCGTGCGTCGGTGGCGTCATCGACGGCTGCCCGGACAACGCGGCCGGCCCGGGTAGCTGCTTGAACAGCTGGGCAGCCCTGTACGACGATAACGCCATCATCGTGCCTGCCGAAGGCAAGGCGTACGTCTACGTCGCCGGCTACTGGGACACGAGCGTCGGCGACTACCAGCTCTCGGTACGCACCGACGCCGAGGTCCCCTGAGCTCAGGCGAGTAGCTCGAACAAGGCGGCTCCGTCGACGTCGACGCGCACACCACGGTGGGCGCGCGACGACGACGGGGCCGCTTCCTTTTGGGCATCGGCCCGGGGGCAGATGCGGCGCTTGTTTCCTGGTTGACTCAACTGGGCAACAAGCGGGCGAGCGCTTCCCTTTTGCTCGACGCCAGGGGACGCGTCCGCGCGGCCAGCGCGCGGAGACCGAGCGCTCGCTCGTGGAAGTGCCTTCAGAACGCACGCGATTTCCCTGTTCGAGCTAGAGCGCCGCTGGTCGCGCGCCTGGCGCCCAGACTCGAGCTCCTTCGTGCGGCGCGCCGGCGCGTGGGCGCGAGCTCCTCCATGCCGCGCGCCAGAAACGTGCCAGAACGAGCACCACAGGTAGAAGCGTGCTTGACGCCCGCCGCTCGTTTCAGCAAAACGAGTCTTTCGAGCCGATGGATCAACTTTCCGCGCATCTCGATCGAGGTTGGGACCTCGCGCAAAAGGGCGACGCTGCGGGCGCGAGCGCCTGCGCGAAGCGTGCGCTGGAGATCGATGCCCAGTCGCCCGAGGTGCACAACCTCCTCGGGTACACGTGCGCGCTCTCGGGCGAATCCGAGGAGGCGCTCGAGCACTATCGGCAGGCGATCGCGCTCGACGAGACGTACCTCGAGGCGATGCTGAACGCCGCCGAGGTCCTGATGCACCCGCTCGGCGAGTGGGACGACGCCATCGACCTTTGTGACGACGCGCTCGAGTACGCCGAGACGAAGGAGGAGATGGCCGACTGCCTGCTGCTCCGCGTCGACGCGCTGCTCGGTAAAGGCGACGTCGAGGAAGCGAAGAAGTGCATGGCCCGCTTGCCCGATCCCCCGTACGAGAACGGCAGCTACGTCTTCCTCATCGGCCGCGCGTATTACGAGCTCGGCGAGACCGAGAAGGCGGCGCCCTTCATCGAGGAAGCCGTCCGCGCCGATCCGACGCACGCCGACGCGTTCTATTACCTCGGCCTGCTGCGTGACGACGCCGGCGACACGCGCGGCGCGGTCGAAGCCTTCCTGCGTTCGCGCGCGCTCGACATGACGAAGCCGCCGCCGCCCTGGGCGCCCTCGCCGGAGGCGTTCGCGCAGCTCGTTCGCCGCGTCATCCAGGGCCTCGATGCGCTGCTGGCTCGTTGGGTGCGCGATGCGGACATCTACATCGTCGATGTCCCCGGCGCCGAGCTGGTCGTCGACGGCGTCGACCCGCGCGCGATGGTGATCCTCGACGCACGCACGCCGGAGGAGGCCGCGAGCGCCGGGATCGACACGGGCGGCGGCATGCAGGCGCGCCTCTTCATCTACCAGCGCAACGTCGAGCGTGGGGCGGGCTCGGTCGCGGCGCTCGAGAGCGAGCTGTCGGCCGGTCTCGAGCGCGAGATCACGGCCGTGTTCCTCGATCGCGACACGCCGTCGCCGACCGAGAAGCATCAGCTGAACTGATTCGCTCGCGGGCTTCAGGCTTCAGGGAAGCTCGCTTCGCTCGCGGGCTTCAGGCTTCAGGCTTCAGCAGAGGAGACGACACGGATGAGAGCGAGCCTTCTCGGATCGCTGATCGGGCTGGTGGTCCTCGCGGGATGTGGTGGCCACGGCGGTGTCACCCAGGCGGGGCCGCGCCCGCTGCTGCACGAGATCGGTGCGCGGGAGTCGGGTTCGGCGAAGGCCGAGCGGGTCGCGATCGCGCCCGCGAGCGCGAGCCGCGTCGGCTTCGCTCGCATGGCGAAGCACCCCGAGCCGGGATGGAACGTCCCGCGCCAGGCGCAGCACGCGCCGGACGGGCGGACGCTCACGTTCCTCGCGAGCGAAAAGGGCGACGAGACGATGTCGCTGTTCTCGTTCGACACGACGACCGGAAAGAGCGACGTGCTCCTCCGTGCGAAGGACCTCGGCGACGCCGGCAGCAGCGCGCCGCGCTCGCGCGAGGAGGAGCTCCGGCGCGAGCGGCAGCGCGATCGGAACGAAGGCATCACGAACCACCTCTGGGCCAAGAAGGCGCAGCTGCTCGTCGTTCCGCACGCGGGCGACATCTTCGTGCGCGACTTCGCGCGCGAGCCCTCGGGGACGGTGCGACGCCTGACGAAGACGGCCGAGCCCGAGATCGATCCGAAGCCGTGCGATACGGGCGAGCGCATCGCGTTCGTCCGCAAGGGAGAGCTGTTCTCGATCGACGTCGCGACGGGGAAGGAAACCCAGCTGACGACGCCGGTGCGAGGTGCTCCCGAGGGCGTCACGCACGGCCTTTCGGATTTCGTCGCGCAGGAGGAGCTCGGCGAGCCGAGCGGCTTCTTCTGGTCACCGAAGTGCGATCGCCTCGTCTATCTCGAGGTCGACGAGCGGCCCGTCGACAAGCTCCCCGTGCTCGGCTGGCGCGGCGAGCCCGATCTGATGATGCAGCGCTACCCGCGCGCCGGAACGAAGAACCCGGTCGTGCGCGCTGGCATCGTCGACGTCGCGACGAAGAAGACGACATGGCTCGACTGGCGTGATCCGAAGGGAACGGCGCCCGAGCGCTATCTCGGGCGCTTCACGTGGAGCGACGACGGCAAGGCGCTGTTCCTCCAGACGATGCCGCGCGATCAGAAGCGCGTCGCGCTCGTTCGCGTCGATCCGTCGACCGGGGCGACGACGGAGCTCGCGGCGGAGACGAGCCCCGCATGGGTGTCGTTCTCGCCGATTCGAGCCCTCGCGAAGTCGAACGAGCTCCTCTTCACGACCGCGAAGACCGGGCACCGGCACCTCGAGGTCCGGAGCCAGAAGGACGGCGCGCTCGTCCGCACGCTGACGAGCGGCGAGTGGGACGTCGAGTCGATTGCGGGCGTCGACGAGGCTGCGGGACGCGTCCTCTTCAGCGCGACGAAGGATGGGCCGCTCGAGCGCCACCTCTATGCGGTGCCGCTCGCGCCGGACGGCGCGCAGGCGCCGATCACGCGGCTCACGCCGGAGCCGGGCGTGCACTCGGTGCGTGTCGACCAGACCGGGACGACGTGGCTCGACGTACATTCGGCGACGTCGCGTCCACCGAAGGCCGTCGTCGTCCGCCAGGGAAAGGTCGCCGGCGAGCTGCCCGTTCCGCACGACCCCGACATCGAGAACCTCGGCCTCCGTCCGGTCGAGCACGTGACTGTGAAGGCGCACGACGGCGAGACGCTGCACGGTGCGCTCCTTCGTCCGCGCACGATTACAGGACGCCATCCCGTCATCGTCATGGTGTACGGCGGTCCCGAAGCGCAGCTCGTCTACGACTCGTGGGCGCCGCGCCTTCTCTGGCAACACCTCGCCGATCGCGGCTTCGTCGTCTTCCAGCTCGACAACCGTGGCTCCGGCGGGCGAGGCCGCGCGTTCGCCCAGAAGGTGCACAAGCAGCTCGGGCGCGTCGAGCTCGACGATCAGATCGCGGGCGCCGAGTGGCTCGCCACCTTGCCGTTCGTGGACGCGTCGCGCATCGGCATCTACGGCCACAGCTACGGCGGGTTCATGGCAGCGCTGGCGATGCTCGAAGGAAAGAGCGTCTTCCGCGCCGGCGTCGCGGGCTCGCCCGTCACCGACTGGCGGCTCTACGATACCGGCTACACCGAGCGGTACATGGAGACGCCGGAGACGAACGCCGCGGGGTACGAAGCTTCAGATCTCGCGAAGAAGGCGGCCGGCCTCACGGGCAAGCTGCTGCTGACGCACGCGATGATGGACGAGAACGTGCACTATGCACATACGGCTCGTCTCGTCGACGCGCTCGTCGCGGCCGACAAGAAGTTCGAGCTCCTCGTCCTCTCCGGCGAGCGCCACGGCCTGCGAGCGCCGACCGCGCGGGCGTACGTCCCCGAGCGCATCGCCGACTTCTTCGCCGAGAACCTCTGAGGAATCCGCGCCTGCTCGTCGCCACCGCGACGAGCGCGCGGGCACGCCTCGTCACCGCCGACACGAAGATCATCGCGTCGCCAAAGACGCGGGAGCTCGGCTCCTCGAGCTGTAAGCCGGATCGCAGGCTTGCGGGCTGCGCTTTGCATCGTATAGCTCCTGGATGAGCGACGCGAACGTGCCCCTCCTCGACTTGCTGAAGGACGAGCGCTTCGACGACGCGCTCGTGCTGGTCGAGAGCGGGAAGCTCGTTCACGACGGCAGCAAGTCGGCGCTCCTGATGGCGATCCGGCATGGTTCCCCGTCGAGGCTGGCGCGCGCGGAGAAGAAGAACAGCGTGGATGCGCGCCGCCTCGTCGACGCCTTCATCGCGCAGGAGGCTCCCCTCTACGTCGACGAGCTCGCGACCTTCTTGTTCCTGTCGTGGGGGCCGTCGGACGAGGACGCGGCGGTGTCGCTCGTCGAGGAGCTCCTCCGCCACTACGGCGCCGAAGGCACGTTCGAGGGCGGGAGCACGCTCCTGCACGCCGCGGCATGTGCGGGCCTGCCGAAGCTCGTGGAGCGCCTGCTCCGCGCCGGCCTCGATCCGACGAAGGCCACCGAGTCCGGCGAGACGCCCGCGCAGCTCGCGGCGGCGGCACACTCGCCGGCCCACGCGGCGGAGTGCCTGAGGCTCCTCCTCGACCACGGCAAAGGGACGAGGCTCGAGGGGAGCTCGGTCGTCCACGCGATCCTCAACGCCGCGCGCCATAACCACCGGCTCGAGGAGATGAACGCCGAGCTCGCGGCGCGAATCATCGGGCTTTGCCGCATCGCGCTCGATCATGGCGAGGATCTCCGTACGAAGGACCGATTCGGGCAGATGCCGCTCGACGCGTTACTCACCTCGCTGGACAAAGCCGGCCCGACCTTCGACGAGGCGAGCTACCCGACGTACATGGCCACGTCGGACGCGCAGATCTTCGCGCGCGACGTCGCGCTGTTTCTCATCGACCGCGGAGGCGCGACGCCCGAGACGCTTCCGCTCGCCGCGCGCGCGCACCTGGCACTCCTCCTCGAGGAGCTCCTGAAGCGCGACGCGCCGGCTCCGGACGCCACTTACGGAAAGTCGAAGGGCACGCTCCTCCACGCGGTCCTCGGGCGCGACGAGTTCAGCGGCGAGATGACCGCGCGCTCGATCCGCTGCCTCCTTCGCTACGGCGTGTCCCCCGAGCAGAGGGACGCGAAGAAGAAGACGGCGTGGGATGTGTACACGAAGGTGAAGCGCACGCTTCGACCGGCGTGGCGCAAGGTCATCGAAGACGCCTACGAGGGCGCGCTCGCGGAGATGGCACCCGGCTCCGCGGCGAAGCCGAATGACGCGAGGACGAAGAGCGGCGCGCGGAGGAAGGCGGGCGTTCGCTTCCCGTGCGCCAGCATGCACCTCGCCGTGCTAGGCGCGCTCTGGGCGCAGAAGCTGATCAAGCTGCCGCTGAAGAAGCTCCTCGCCGACATCGAGGTCGACGAGGACTCCGACGATCCGGACGAGGCCCTCCGAGAAGCCGTCACGCGTCTGCACGACGTGCCCATCGAGCCGGCGGCCGCGGCGAAGTTGACGCACCTCGATTTCAGCGGGGGCAATGCGATCTACCTGGAGCTCGAGGAGATCGTCGACGCGCACACCGGCGGCGAGACGGACGCGTATCAGCTCGGATCGCTGGAAGGCATCGACAAGCTCACGGCGCTCCGGTCGCTCTCGCTCTCCGGCTTCGGGTACAACCCGGGCGGAGTCGATTTGAAGCCGCTCGCGGAGCATCCTTCACTTTCCGAGATCACGCTCTCGGGGAAATGCGCGAACGGCGAGGCGCTCGCGTCGATCGCGAACCTGTCGAAGATCGACTTCGACGGAGCCGTGTCGCTCGGCGAAGAGGTCATCGCTCGGCTGAAGGCGAAGGGCGTTGCGATCGGCCCCTCGTCCGCCTAGCGAAGTCAGGCTCGTCTCGGCGTGCGGTGCGCTACGGTCGCATCGTTGCCTTCTCGTTTGCGTCGCCGTGCCGGCCAGCATGTCAGGAAGCTCCTTCCTGCAGCGTGTGCGTTCATCACGTCCTCGGCGATCACGACGCGGGCGTTCGGCGACGTGTCGTTCGCGCTGTCCTGGCACGGAGCGAGATCTCCCGCGTGTGTGAGCGAGCCGGTCCTTCGCGAGGCCGTAGCGAGCAAGCTCGGGCGTAGTCCGTTCGCGGATCCGGAGCGAGCCCAGATCCGCATCGAAGGCGTCGAGAGCACGTCGGCAAAGGGCGTGTTCCGAGCGCGCGTGACGCAGCGAGATCGTCGGGGTGTCCTCCTCGGCGCGCGTGATATCGAGGCGCAGAGCTGCGCGGGCCTCCTCCGTGCTGCGACGCTCGTCGTCTCCCTGATCATCGACCCGAACGGCGACGGAGGAGCCCCTCCCGGTTCGACCCCCGAGCCCGAGCCCGAGCCCGAGCCCGAGCCCGAACCTGCGCCGCATCCGCCGCCGGCTTCATCTTCGCCTTCGCGAGCGCGGCGCCGGCCGCCGGCCGTGCGGGCGCCGCCGTCTCCCCTTCCCGCGCGTCCCCGCCCCTTGGATCTGTCGCTCGGGCTGGGCGCGGGCACTGCCGCGGGCGTCCTGCCGTCGGCGAGCGTGAGGCTGCTCGCGATCGCACGCCTCGACCTCGCGGGCTCGCGCTGGGGCTTCGACTGGACCGGCGGATACTCCTTCCCGCAGACGGTTCAGGACGGGACCGTTCGCGGCGAGTTCGCCGCCATCGAGCAGCAGGTCCGTGCGTGCGTCGCCGTGGTCCGCTGGGGCGGCGGCCAGGCAGACGCTTGCGGAGGGTTCATGTGGGGCGCCGTCGTCCCGCGAACGACCAGCGTCGATCGCGTCAACGACAGCTGGCGAGTCATCGCGGGCCCCACGGCTGGGCTTGGGGTTGGACTTCGGACGGGGCCGACGCGCGCGCGGCTCGACGTCGGTGTCGGCCTCCCGTTTCGCGAATATTCGTTCCTCTATCTCGGGGCGGCCGGACAGCCGAAGCGGTTCTATTCGACCGACGGGGTCCTACTGTTCGTCTCGCTGAGCGGGCTCGGTACGATTTCGTAGTAATCGCCACGTCCGGCGAACACCAGACATCGTGGCGCCGGGATCCATCTCCTCCATCCCCGACGAGGCGGGGCTGCTTCCCGTGGGCCGATCTCTGGACACTGCGGCCGTCTTTCGAGAGCACGGACGTTACGTGCACCGCCTCCTGCGGCGGCTCGGCGTCCACCCGTCGGACGTCGACGACGCGTTCCAGGAAGTCTTCATCGTCATCCACCGCAAGCGCGCCGAGTTCGAGTATCGGTCCTCGGTCCGTAGCTGGGTCTACGGCATCTGCATCCACGTCTCGTCTCGATACCGGCGCCTCCGCCGCGTCGCTCGCGAGGTCGCGGAGGAAGAGGCGTCCGAGCCCGTCGACCCGACGACTCCGATCCAGAGCGCCAGCGCGAACGAAGCGCGCGAGGTGCTGAGCGCCATCCTCGATCAGCTCGATGGCGACAAACGCGCCGTGTTCGTTCTCTACGAGCTCGAAGAGCTCTCGATGCAAGAGATCGCGCATTCGCTGGAGTGTCCGGTCCAAACCGCCTACTCGCGCCTCCGCGCGGCGCGAGAGGCCGTCGACGCGGCGGTCCGACGCTATCGCGCGCAGAGGGAATTCAAATGAGTCGCGAGCCCATTCGCGTCGTCGACCTCACCGACGGCGCGTCATCCGAACGGCAGTTCATGCGCGAGGTCATTCGGGCCGAGCGCACGGAGCTCCCGTCCGACGCCAAGATGGACGACCTCGCGGCCCGGCTCGGTCCGATCGTGCGCCCCAAGGGTGTGGGGCCGCTCGGGACATCCGGGCGCTGGCTCATCGCGACGGCGCTCGCCGGTGCGTTCGCCGTCGCAATGTTCGCGGTTCGCTCCTCGGGGACGACCGACGTGGCTCCTGCCGTCCGACAAGCGGCGGCTCCGTCCGGAGCCGTCGACGATGTGGCGCCACAGCCGAAGGCCGCCGCCGCCGTATCAGCGCCGGCGGAGCCTGCGATCGCCGTCGAGCTGCTCCCGTCCGCGACCGCGCCCACGCGCCCGCGAGCGCCCGCGGCGTCGCCGACGGCCGCGTGCGCCGGCGAGATCGATCTCGTCGAGCGCGCGGACGCAGCGCTGCGCGCGGGGAATCCCGGCGGAGCGCTCGCGATGACACGCGAGCACGTCGCGCGTTGTCCCGACGGGGCCTTCTCCCAGGAGTGCGAGCGGATCGCCGTCGAGGCGCTCATCCGCCTCGGTCGAGCCGCCGAGGCGTCGGCACGCGCGGACGCGTTCGAGAGACGCTATCCGTCGTCGCCGTATGTCCGGCGCATTCGCAATCTCGTCCAGCAGGGCTCCGGCGAGAGCACCCGCTGACGCATCTCGAACGCTCTCATGACCTGCGCGCGAGCGCGGGTGCGGTCGTCGTCCATCGTCGGAGCTTGATGCCGTGAAGTCCATACGACTACTCATGCGAATTCCAGTCGTCGTCGTCGCCGTCGGGCTCGGTGCGCTCCTCGCTCCCGCGGGTTGCGCCTCGCACTCCGACGAGCTCCTCGGCGTCGAACGCGCGCGCGACGCCTCGCTCCAGTTCAACGCGGACGCCGGAACCGGCGCGTGCGAGGACGACGCGGGCTGCACCGACGCTGCTCTCGTCGAATATTGCCCTTCGACGCGCTGCCCCTTCCCGTACACGACGTGCCGCTATTCGAAGTTCTCGTGCGAGGTGGACCTCGGGTCGGACGCCCGCAACTGCGGGGGATGCGGGCAAGAGTGCCCCTCGAACCGGGCCCGCGCCGAGTTCAGCTGCGTCGAGGGTCGCTGCGCGATGTCGTGCAAGCAAGGCTTCGTCGACTGCAACGGTCTTCTCGACGACGACTGTGAGGTCAAGCTCGGAACGAACGAGAACTGCAGCGCCTGCGGCGACCGCTGCACCGATCCCGACAAGCCGTGCATCGTCGACCGTGGATCCCAAAAGGCGAAGTGCGGGTGTGATGCCGGGCTCACGCACTGCGAAGAAGGCTGCGTCGACACGCAGAACGCCGACGATCATTGCGGGGCATGCGACGTCGTGTGCGACCCGAGCGGCGGCGGAAAACCGGCACCGCCACCTCACATGCACTACGGCTGCGGCGGCGGCACCTGCGACAAGCTGAAGTGCGATTCCTACTACGCCAACTGCGACGGCGATCTGGAGAACGGATGCGAGGTTTACCTGCTGTCGCTGTCGACGTGCGGGTCGTGCAGCACGGCGTGTGATGCCAATCAGCGCTGCGAGCTGGACCGCGAGGGCCATCCCGTGTGCATGTGCCCGAAGGGCAAGACGCGCTGCGGAACGCTCTGCGTCGATCTGAACACGGAGCCGCGACACTGCGGGGGCTGTGACTACGACTGCACGCACATTCATCGCGTCAGGGACAACAGCTACGCGCTCTGCACGTACGGCACGTGCGGATCTACCTGTCTCGCCGGATACGCGGACTGCAACGACGACGTCGAGGACGGCTGCGAGACGCTCGTCCGAGCCGATCCCGAGAACTGCGGCGCGTGCGGAAACAAGTGTGCTGCCGGACAGGCCTGCGCCGGTGGACAGTGCGTCGTCGAACCGTGTTCCTCGATCCCGGAAGAGGCGGTGGCACAATGAACACGCGTCCTCTCGCGCTCTGCGCGATGCTCGCCGCCGTTGGCTCCGCGGCGACCGGTTTTCTCGCGTGCGCCACGGACGGAGGCGTTGCCGCTGACGGCCCGCCGGACGACGGAACGCGGCTCGAAGGCGACGCTGGAGGCGCTGCCGATGCGCTCGCCGAGGCTGCCGTCGATCCGGATCCATGCTTGCCGGGTGCGCTCTGTCCGGGTGGTCCGTTCACGGCGACAGGGACAGGACTTCCTCTCGACCGCCGCGCGCGGATCAACGTCATCCGCGGACGTTCCGCCACCGACGTCTGGGTCGGCGGTGCAAGCGGTGCAGTCGCGCGTTTCGACGGCCAGGCCTGGACGCGATCCGATCTCGGTGCGAACGCGGCGGTACGCGTCCTCTGGCTTCGCGCCGCGGAGGAGATCGCCATCGCCTCGGCATCGAGCTTCTTCGTGCGCGGTCTATCGCCGTTCGACGGAGGCCCACCCCCGTCTCCGGGCGGCTGGATCGCGTACGGCAAACCTGCGGCTCCGAACTATCCGGGGATGCCGACGTCGGGCTGGGGGTCTCCTGCTGCCGAATGGTTCTGGCTCACGACGCTGCAGCTCGACGAAAGCTCCGGGACCGGAAGCAACGGGCTCTGGCGAGTCCGCGTGGACCCTTCGACCGACGCGCTCGCGATCGAAAATCCGCTCCCGGACGGAGACTGCGCGCAGCTCAATTGCACGCGCATGATGAGCGTCCACGGCATTTCGGACGGCGATCTGTGGGCGGTCGGCATGAACGGGGCTGCGATTCACGTGACCTCGGCGCAGAGCGAGATCCCCGTCATCACGCCCGTCAACAGCGTGACGCGGTCGACGCTCAACGGAGTGTGGGCGGCGTCGACGAACGACGTCTGGGCCGTCGGTGCGGGCGGCATCATCCGGCACTACACCGGCGATCGCTTCCAGTGGGACGTCGTGACGGACGTCGACGTCGACGAGGGCATCTCGCTCAACGCGGTGTGGGGGACGTCATCGAGCGACGTCTGGGTGGTCGGCGACCGCGCGCTCGTCCTTCACTACGACGGCAAGCAATGGTCACACGTGCCCGTCGGCGGCCTCGAGGGCCTCCGGCCCAATCTGTACTCGGTCTGGACCGCCGAACCGGGGCACGTCTGGATCGGCGGCGAGGGCACCGTCCTTTCGATCGGAGGTAAACCATGAGGCATCCCTTGACTCTCCTCGGATGCGCGTCCGTCCTGGTCACGGGAGCGCTCCAGGCGTGCGCCGGGGCCGATGCGGACCCGGCCGAGGTCGGCCCGGTGGCCGAGCCCGACGAAGCGGGCAAGTTGCCGGCGTTCGATGCCGACGTCCCGGAGCGCCGTGAGCCGGATGCGTTTCCCGAGCCGGAACGATGCAGCCCTGCCGGCTGGTGCGAGGTGTCTCCGCCCGAGTACGGGAGCTACACGCTGCAGTTCAACGGCATCTGGCCGCTGACCGATCGCGCATTCATCTACGGGCGGAGCATCACGTCCGACAACGCGAGCACTCTGCCCCCCGTGCTGCTCGAATGGGATTACGCGAGCAAGACCTTCACGCGGATCGACGACGGTCGCCACACCTGGAACCAAGGCAACATCAGCGGCGTCTTTGCTCCGAACAAGGACGAGGTCTATTACGTCTCGAATCGATTCGGGGTGACCGGCGGCGAGGTCTATCACGGTCACCGGCCGTTGCCGCCGGCCACGGAATGGTCGTGGACGACGCGCCAGCTCGGATGCTCGGCGCGTCTCCTCTCGATGATCTGGGGGACCGGGTCCGACGTCTACATCGCCGGCTGCAAGAAGATCTTCCGCCATTCGCCCGATGGAGGCGACGGCGGGACGGAGACGTGGGTCGAGGACCTCGTCGAGACCGACTCCACGGCCGATCTCACCGGGATCGCCGGTACGGGCCCCGACAACGTCTGGTTCTACGGAACGAAGACGAGATGTCCGTACGTCCTTCGAAAGACCGCCACCGGCTACGAGCGCGTCGCCGAGAGCATCTGGAGCGCCACCGAGCGCAGGTGCCAGTCGAAGGACGGACTCCTCGCCTTCGACGGCTATCCGACGGCCGGCGTCGATCATCCGATCGGCGTCGCGGCATCGGGCGAGCTGCTCGTCCTCAGTCTCGATCGAAAAGTGCTCGCGCGGATCGGCCCAGCCGATGCAGGCGGATACACGATCGCATACGCAAGCCCGCTCCCGACGGTGCCCGAGGGCATCACACTGTCGCGGGTCTGGGGCGGCGACGACGGCGCGCTCTGGTTCATCACCAACGAGAACAGCATCCTCCGCGCGACCGACGTCTGGACCGATGCCGGCGCGTCCATCCAGTACTCCACGCTCGCCAGGAACGGCGCACCGAACGACAAGCCGCTCACGGTCCTTCGTGGGACCTCGACCTCGAACCTTTGGGCGATAGGGGAATACCGTGCGTTTCACAAGTCGACGCCTTGATCGACACATGAGGCCTGCCTTCGTCGTCGCGCTCACCGCGACGGTCGCCGCCGCCGTGACGAGCTGCGGGAGCGGGAAAGAAGCTCCGAGCAGCCCCGACCCGGACGCCGCCGTTTCCGAGGCCGGGCCCGACTCCGTGCCCGAAGAGGCGGCCGCGCCGATCGACGCGGGGGCCGATGCTCCGGATGCCGAATGGGACTTCGATGCGGCGCCTCGAACGGTCGTGTGCAGCTCGGAGCCCTGCGCGACGGCGCTGACGACGACGCTGATCGAAGGCTATTGCGCGCTGCTTCAGGACGGCACCGTCGCATGCTGGGGCCAGAACCTTCACGGGGAGCTCGGGCGCGGCATCGCCGCGACGCCCTACGCGAAGGCGACGCCCGAACGCGTCGTTGGTCTCTCGAACGTCGCCGAGCTGGAACACACGTGCGCGATCGATCGGAGCCACGAGACGTGGTGTTGGGGTCGAAGCGCGTACTTCCGGGATTCGGAGGACCCCGTCGTGGAGGCCAAGGTCGTATGGGACCCCGTGAAGGTTCCGATCGCTGCTCCGACGACGCTCGCGCCGACGAACTACAACTACGGATCACGCGTGGAAGCCACCACGTGCGCCGTGCTCGACGGAGGGCTCGTCTGCTGGGGGACGAACGGCCACGCCCAGCTCGAACCCGGCCCCGAAGCGACGTCTTCCTGGGAACCGTCCACGCCGCTTCCCCCGAGGACGATGGAGCTGCCGCCGGGAGCGCCGATCCGAACGGTGGCCCTCGGGCGCGCCACGCTCGTCCTTCGCGAGGA
Source organism: Pseudomonadota bacterium (assembly GCA_023402175.1). Lineage (GTDB taxonomy): Bacteria > Myxococcota_A > Polyangia > Polyangiales > Polyangiaceae > Labilithrix. The sequence continues at coordinate 13,936 of JAEXCN010000113.1, forward strand.
CGGCACGCTCCTCAGCTGGGGAAACAGCACGGCGATCGGTCGCCTCTCTTCGCTCTCACCCGATCCGTATCCGCAGCCGATCGCGCTCTCGGACGTGTCGGCGATCGACGTGAACGATCTCGGTGCCTGCGCCATCTCCAGGGGAGTCGCGTACTGCTGGGGACCGCCGTTCTTCCCGAACGCGCCCTACAGCGAGGGGCCGCTCGCACGTGCGCTGCCCGAACCCATCGCGACGCCGGAACCGCTCGTCCAGATCGCGACGAGCAGCGGCAGCAACAACTCATTCCCGCAGCGTGGCTGCGGCGTTGGCGTGTCGGGCGCCGTCTACTGCTGGGGCAACAACTTCTTCGGTCAAGCGGGCGATGGGAAGACGGACGTGTCGAGCAAGGAACGTGAAGCCGTGAAGGTCGTCGGGCTTCCGGCGCCGGCGGCACGAGTAAAGGCGACGTCCAAGTCGACGTGTGCGCTCCTCACGACCGGCAAGGTCTACTGCTGGGGCGATTCCACCGACGGACAGCTCGGGAATGGAGTCTTCGGCGGCCTCAGCCCGACGCCGGTGGAGGCAAAGTTGCCATGAGCCGTAGTCTCTCTCTCGGTCACATCTTCTCCGCGCGTCGTGTCGCGCCCGTCCTTTGCGCGCTCGGCCTCTCCGCCGTGAGCGTCGCAGCCTGCGGCGAGCAGAGGTCGGGACAGTTCGGGAGCCCGAATGACGTCGGATTCGAGCAAGACGCGTCTACCGACGCCGCGTCGTGTCCGCTGCGCTGTTCGCTCGACGGCCGCTCCGTCATGCGATCTTGCAGCGGCGAGACCGTCGAGACGTGCCCGGCGGAGCTCGCATGCGGTGCCGGCAGATGCCAGGAGCCCTGCGCGGCAGCCGCAGCCGACCAGAGCTCGAACGGCTGCGAGTTCTATCTTCAGCCGCCGCGGTTCCGGAAGTCGATCGCCGACCAAGGCTGCTACGCCGCCTACGTCGTGAACACGTCGAACGCGCCCGTCGACGTCGCGGTCGAGCTCGGAGGAGAACGCCTCGATCTGTCGAAGGCACTCTTTACGATGGTGCCGGGCAAGGCCACGCTCGTCCCCCACGTCGGACCCATCGGGGTCGGTGAGGCGGCCGTCGTGTTCCTCTCCGACCTCGACCCGTCGAATCCCGTTCAAGGCACGGACGGGGCGACCCGCTGTCCCGAAGGCGTCGTCCCTGCGACGTTCAAGGACGCACTCCCCGACGGCACGGGCTTCGGAAGCGCGTTTCGGCTCCAGACGACAGCGCCCGTCAACCTGTCTGCGATCTATCCCTTCGGCGGAGCCTCGAGCTTTGCCCCGACGGCGACGCTCCTCCTGCCGGTTCCGTCATGGGGAACGGAGCACATGCTCGTCAACGCTTGGTCCCGCTGGACCGTGCCGCTGGCCGAAGGCAAGGGCTGGCCGGGCGTCCAGATCGTCGCGGCCGAGGACGATACCGAGATCACGATCCGTCCCACGCATTCGATCGAGGATGGCGCGGACTTCATCGGCGCTCCTGCGAAGCTGCCCGCGACGTACCGGCTCTCGCGCGGACAGGTCTTGCAGCTCCTGCAAGCGGAGGAGCTCACAGGGAGCATCGTGACGTCGACCAAGCCGACGAGCACCTTCGGCGGACACGAACAGCTCTTCGTCCCCTCCAACCGTGGCGTGGCCGACTTCGCGCAGCAGCAGATCCCGCCGTTCAAGCAATGGGGCTCCGAATACGTCGCCGTGGGCTACCGCCCGCGGCTCGGCGACGAGCGCGAGCCCGTGCCGTACCGCATCCTCGCTGCACGTGACGGGACGCGCCTCGACTACGACCCCGTCGTGCCCGTCGGCGCACCGATCGCGATGTCCGCCGGTGAGGTCGTGACCTTCTACGGCCGCATCGGCGAGCCGTTCGTCGTCCGCTCGCAGGACGCGGATCACCCGATCTACCTGGCCGCGTACATGACCGGGGGCGACTCGCCCGGACCTGACGATCCTCTCCCCAACTGGAACGCCAAGGGCCAAGGCGATCCCGAGTTCGTCAACGTCATCCCTGCCGGCCAGTATCTGAGCTCGTACAGCTTCTTCGCCGACCCGACCTACGACGAGACATCACTCGTCATCGTGCGCGCGAAGACCGGAGACCAGTTCAAGGACGTTTGGCTCGAGTGCGCGGGCAACCTGCCCGACTTCAAACCGATCGGGACGCGAGGCCAATACGAGTACACGCGTGTCGATCTGATCCGGAGCGGCGGACCCGGCCAGGCCTTCGGGCCCAGCGTCTGCAAGAGCGGCCTCCAGCGCATGAAGAGCGAGGGGCCGTTCACCGCGACGCTCTGGGGTTGGGCTCCGTACGCGAGCTACGCGTACCCCGGCGGCATGGCCCAGCGGACGCTCTCCGACGCGCCGCTCGCTCCGGTCCACTGACGACGGCGAGCGCCACGGGCGTCCGCGCGATGGCCGCGGGGACGCGTCCCCTGGCGTCGAGCAAGAGGCAAGCGCTCGCCCGCGTGTTGCCCAGTTGAGTCAACCAGGAAACAAGCGCCGCGTCTCCCGCCGGGCCGATGCGAAAAAAGAAAGCGGCCCCTCGTGCGCCATGCGCGCTTGCGGCCTGTAGTGCCTTCGTACAACAGTCCTAGCGCCAGGTAGCGATCCGGCCTCGTGCGCCTTCCCGTGACCCTGATGGATCACATCGAGGAGCCGCGGGCTCTTCGCTATTTGACGACCGGCGGCTTCGCTTGGTGGATCGGCCGGAGGCCCGTGCCGCCGACGTACCCGTAGCTCGCGTCCGGAGCCACTCCCCACACGGTGATCGCGAAGGGTCCGTCGCTCGAGGCGACATGGCGCCCGTAACCGCATTCTCCCTTCGCGAACTTCTGGGGTAGGAACCCGCTCGTCAGCTTGACCCACGCGAACTCGTACTGGCCGCTCGATCCGAGAGGCTGGAAGTCGCCGACCTCTCCACCGCACTCGAGCTCGACGGGCATGAAGCCCTTCGCCGTCTTGCGGCGCACCAGCGTGAGCGCCGTTTCGGGATACGCGAAGTCGGCGAAGAACACGTAGCGGTCGAGGTATTGAGCTGCTGCAGGAACGTTCACGAAGTCGGCATCTCCGGCGATGCGCCTTCCCGTTCCGCCGCCGTAGTTTGCGCTCGTCATGTACACGTTGACGTGGAACGGGTGCTTCGCATCCTGGCTCCTCACGACGAAGAGCTGGTCGGTGATGAAGCTCACCGACTGCCCCGCATCGAGCATCTCCGGCGCGTTGAGGGGCGGTGATGGGTCATACGTCAGCTTCGTGCCGTCCACGGCTCCGACGATCGTGTAGGGGACCTTCTCGCGGATGTCGGCCGAGAAACTCGCGATGCGCGGCGCGAACGGCACGACGGCGTACTCCGTGCCCCAGTGCTCGAACGGCGGGAGCTGTTGCTGGAGGACGTCGCAATAGGGCGTAGGCAGCTCCGTGCACTCGGAGCCGCCGAAGACAGCGACCGGCTTGGTGGTCTCGATCGGGCTACCCGTCATCGAGCGTTGGAGGAACTGCAAGACTTGGCCCTTCGACAGCTTCCACGTCTGCGTCACACCGGCCGTCGCTCCAGCGATATTGCCAGCCGCAATGACCTCGACGTTCGGACGAATGCTGACGTCGGTGTCATCCTCGTTTGCGATGATCTGGAGCGACCGCCTCCTCTTCGTCACGCCGAAGTTGTCCGGGCTCACTGCGATGTAGTTCTGCGTCCACGAGGAGACGGGGAGCAGAAGGGTCGCCGTCGGGATCTGGGATGGGGCGCCGCCGTAGGGATAGATCGAGTAGGCCGAGACGGGGGCGTCGGTCGTAATGCGGAAGGCCTTCGTGATCCCTGTGCCGTTGATCATCGGGTCGAAGAGCAGCGCAGGAGTGACCGTCGGCGGGCATCGCGCGGATGGATCCGAGTAGTACCCATCGTCGTGCGAGAAGAACACGATCGCGACCTCCCCCGACGAGAGCGGACCTTCGAGACGCGTGTACACCGGATCCTGACCGTTCTGCTTGACGGTGTAGATCGCGCTCGAGATGTCCAGGGGATCGATCCCGTGCTGGGCCGAGATCGTCACGGACCGGTCCCAGGTGTTCGCGATCATCGCCGCGAAGCACCCTCCCGTCAGGTCGACTTTGTTGATGGGCGGAACCGTCCAGAAATCGCAGCCGGCCGATCCTTTCGTCAGGGCCGCCGCCGTGCATGCGTCGACGCACGTGCCGTTGCCGCAGCCTTGATCGGCGCTGCACTGCTTGACGACGGTCTCGGCTCCCTCGCACCCGTCGAGCACCTGCTTGAGGTCGCGAGAGCAGTGGATCCCGCAGTTCGGCGGCGGCTGCTGCGCGTCCTGCATCTCTCCCGCATCGGCGGGATCCGGCAAGAGCGAAGGCGGATCCTTGCCGAAGCCCTCGCGGGTCGAGCACGCGACGATCGCGAGGGCGACGGCACTCGTGCAGACGAGACCGGGAAGCAAGCGAATGGAACGGCCCGAGCTTTTCATGGACCCTCGAAATGGACGGAAACGGGGGTGGGGTGCGGGTCGTTGTCGGTCATGCCTTGACCGAGCTCACCGCGTTGATTGCTCCCCCAGCACACGACGCTCCCGCCCTGGACGAGCGCGCAGACGGTGCGCGACGCCGCCGCCGCGATCTGAACGGCGTGCTCGGTGAAGCTCTCCACCGGGCGGAAGAACATCGAGTAGGGCATCGCCTTCGCGTCGGCCCCGAGCGCTCCCGAGCCGTTGTCCCCGGCGCACTGCACCGTTCCGTCGCTCAGGCGCACGCAGCTGATCTCGCCCGCAGCAACAACCTGCTGCGGCCACGCCTCCTTGCTGACGACCTTGGCGGCGATGGGCATCGGCGAAGGATCGGGAAGACCCGTGCCCAGAGCCCCCATCGAGCTCGAGCCCCAGCAGTACACGTCTCCCTTCACGACGGCGCACGCGTGCGCGCGGTTCGACGTCGTCGACGACACCGAGAAGCTCGTGGCCGGTCCGAGCCCGATCGCGAGTGGCCGCTCGTCCGGGCTCAGCGAAGCGACACGCGCGCTCACCACGCCCTGCGTGCCGGCAACGGCTCCCCAGGAGAGGACGTCTCCGCTGTCGGTCACTCCGAAGGCCGTCGTCGTACCCGAGGCCGTACGGACGACGGGGAACCCGCCGAGCGCGGCCTTCCCCGGCCCAGCGAGGGTCGTGGTCGTGAGTCGCGCGAGCTGCCGCAGGGAGTTGTCGCCCCAGCACCAGATCTCGCCGCTGGCGAGCACCGCGCACGCGCTCACCTGTCCGACGTCGACACGGCTCGCCGGCGACGGAAGCGCGACGAGGCTCGTCGCAGGATGCGCTTTCGTGTCGCTGACGGGCGGATCCACCGAGAGCCCGAGCTGGGCTTTGTCGTTGCCGCCCCAGCAAAGGACGTCGCCACCGGTCACGACGGCGCAGGTCGTGGTCCCGCCGGCGCTGAGCTGCTCGACGTCCGTGAGCCCGGTGACGGGCGTGGCCACCCACGGCGTGCCGGCGTCACCGGGGCCGGCGCCGACGCCTCCGTCGCCCGGAGCGACCCCCAGCGAGCCCTTCGAGTCATCGCCCCAGCAGCGGACGGTCCCGTCGCTCATGCGGGCGCAGAAGTGTCGCTCCCCGGCCACGATTCGAACCGCACAAGGGGCCGTCGCGCAGACGACCGGCTCCTCCGTGGGATCGAACGGTCGCTTGTCGGGGCCTCCGTCAGCCGCATCGGGCGCGCTCGCTTCTTCCGGCGCTGCGGCCTCCGGAAGAGAGGCCTGCGGCCGTCCACCATCGTCGTCGTGATCTTGCTCGAACGTCGGCCGCTGCACGTCGTCCGAGCTGCAGGCTGCGATCGCCGCCGCGGTCAGGCATGTCGTCGCCGGAATCCAGTAAACGAATCGTCGCATCGGCTTCTTCATCGGCGACCTCACGGCTTGCCCGCAGGGGTCCTGTGGAGCGCGACCTCGTCACCGACGACCCAGAGGTCGTCGTTGCTCTTCCCCCAGATCGCGTTGAACGATTTCCCGACGGGAATGTCCGTTACGCGGATGATCGCCTGCTGCCAGTCCGTGCCATTCCAGTGGGTCACGAGCCCGGACCCGCCGACGCCCCACGTATCGCTCGGACCGGTGCCCCAGAAGGCGACGATGGGCCGCTCCCAATCGTTCGCCTGCGTGAACGACCAATCGAAGGTTTGAGGGGCGGTGCTCGTGCCGCGCCAGACCCCGGAAACACCGCCGTTGTTCGTCCATCCACCTAGCCAGAGCGCATTGTCCAAGCTGAGCCCCGCGGCGGTGAATTCCGCCGCGCCAGAACGCGTCGTTCCGAGCGCATCCCGTGGCGGCTCTACCGCGACCCACGTGCTCGATCCCGGAGGGCGCTGAAACAACGCGCCCAAAAGCACCGGGTTCATCCCCCTGCGGTACTCCTGCCCCACGAGCCAGGCGCCGCCGTCGGCGCTGGCTCGGACGATGCTGAATGCGACGTTCGGCGGCGTCTCGTCGACCGTCCAACCGGACCCGTCGCCAGCCGTGTCCCCGTCGTAGTGGAGGACGCGGCCCTTCCACACCCAGGGGTTCACCCGGTCGTTCGTGAAACCGCCGACCGCCCAGATGTCATTCGGTCCCGTGCCACCGATCGACCGGATCGGAATCGATGGGTCGCCAGGAAGATCGACCGGAGCGAAGACGAGCTCCGCCGACCTCGGCCCCTCGCCGTGGAACAGGCCGCCTGGCGTCAAGACCCAGACGTCCGCAGGGCCGCTTCCCCAAATCTCGTAGTTCGTCCCGGCGACGCTCGTGAGCTGGGTGTGGACGTTCCACGAGGTGCCGTCCCAGCGCAGCACGCCCCCGCTGCGGCTCACCGCCCAGACGATGCCCGTGCCGTCTCCCCAGACGCCGACGAGGTTCTGACCTTTCGGCACGGTGCTGTGACAGAAGCCGTCGTCCGAGCAGATCCGAGCGCTCGCGTCGGCGTCGGAGGATGCGTCGTCGGATGCATCCGGGCTCCCTCCCGCATCGCTCTCGGACGTGGCGTCGAGGGGTGGGATGGTGGTCCCGGTGTCGCCGCCGTCGGGCAGAGAATCGAGGACGACGTCTACCGAGTCGGAGCACGCGCCGAGCGCGAGAGTCGCTGCAGCGGAGAGCACGAGGAGGCTCGCTCCGGCCGAAAGCTTCGTGATTCGAGGGACCGCCATGTCCTTCATTGGGCACCTGCCTGCTTGCCCGGCTTCGGTCCGGTGTAATGGAGGACGACCCCGTCGCCGACGATCCAGACGTCGTTCGGGCCGCTTCCCCACACTCCGCGGAGAGTGGGCTTTCTTCCGAGAGGGAGCTGCACGCTCGACGGCGTGAAACCGGTGCCGTCGTAGTGGAGAATGGTTCCGCTGTCGCCCACGACCCAGATGTCCTTCGGGCCGCTGCCCCAGACGGAGCGAAGCGTCACCCGCGTGTTCGACTCGACCTTCTGCCAGCGATCGTCGGTGGGCGTGATGTGCCGGATCGCGCCGAGCGCGCCGACGGCCCACACGTCGCTCGCGGAGCTTCCCCAAACCGACTCGAGCGAGACGTTCGTCTGGGCGTCGACCTTCACCCACGTCAAAGAGTCGTCGACCCCGCCCGCGTCGACTCCGCCATCGGACGGCGTACCGTGGAGCGTGATCCCGCGCTCGTGCGCGACGGACGCGCTGTTGTCCGCCGTCATCCACACGTCGGTCGGCGAGCTCCCCCAGATGCTCGTCACCGTGTGCGTGCCGGTGATCGGGCGCCAAGCGATGCCGCCGTCCGCGTCCTCGGTCTTCACGAACTGGTCGCAGTTGTAGCTCTTTCCCGCAAAGCTGAACTTGAAGCTCCCCGTCCCGATGCGAACGTCGCTCGGCGAGCTTCCCCAGACGGCGCGCACGAACTTGGCGCTGAACGTGCCGACCGAGGTGGGGACGTTCTCCCAGACGGCGGCGCCGTTCTGGAAGCCCTTTCCGTGGAGGAGCACCTCCGTACTGCTGACGACCCAGATGTCGTTCGGGCCGCTCCCCCAGATATCGAACAACGTGTTCTGGACGCGTGGGGGCGTCGCCGTCCAACCGTTGCCGTCGTAGTGGATGATCGTGCCGCCCGAGCCGACGGCCCAGACGTCATTCTTGCTCGTCCCCCACACGGCCATGAGCTCGTGGAGCGGGCTCACGGTCGTCGGGACGAGGCACCACTCGACGGTGTCGCAGCTCACGACCTCGGTCGTGCAGTCCGGATCGGAGGGTTCGCAGCCAGCGTCGGCAGGGCCCGCATCGAGCTCGACGTCGCCGGCCGCGTCGACGGGAGGGCTGGCGTCAGGCAGCGTGACGCTCGCATCCTCCGACGGCTCGCTGTCGCCGGTGTTTGTCGCGCAGCTCGCAAACGACGCAATCAGCGTCCCTGTCGCCAGGACGAGACCGCCGGTCTTCCACGCGCGCTTCATTTCGGTGTCTCCACTCCGCCGTCGCATTCGACCATCAGGCACTTGCCGGCGATGCAGGGCTGACCCGCGCCGAAGTCGCAGCGGTGCCCGCACGCTCCACAGTTCGCGGGGTGGCGTGACAGGTCCACCTCGCAGCCGTCGCTGGGATCACCGTTGCAGTCCGCGAACCCGGGGAGGCACTCGACTGCGCAGTTCCCTTTCCTGCAGGACGCCACTTGATTCGCGCCCGGGTCGGGACAGACGTGGTTGCACGCTCCGCAATTCTTGGGGTCACTGAGGAGGTTCTTGCAGCCGTTCCAGCATTGGGTGCGCCCACCCTTGCTGCATTTGTCGAGGCACTGAGGACCATCGCCGTCGTCACGGCAGTCCTGGTCGGGCTGGCACTCAAGCCCGCACCCGCCGCAGTTCTTCGGGTCCGTCACCACGTAGACCTCGCAGCCGTCCGAGGCGCAGCCCTTGTAGAGGTCGTGGTTGCAGTCGGCGTAGCCGGTCTTGCACCTGAGCTTCCCGCATTCGCCCATCCCGCAGCCGAACTGGGCCCCAAAGGGAATCGGGCTGGGGCTGCAGTTCGTGGGAGGGCAGACGTTTCCGCATGCCCCGCAGTTCGAATTGTCGAAGCGCGGGTCGACGCAGCGGCCGCAGTCGATCCTACCGAGCGGGCACCCGCATTTTCCGGTGATGCAGCGCACGCCCGGCGCGCACTCATTGCCGCACGCCCCGCAGTGCTTCGGATCGGTGTTGACGTTGACTTCGCACCCGTCGTCGAGCACCCCGTTGCAGTCGCGGAACACCTGCTCGTCGAGCTTCGGGCCGATCTTGGTCATGCACTCGAACACGCATTTCCCCTGAATGCAGCTCGCGTTCATGTTGATGCCGCCAAAGCCCTGGCACGAAACGCCGCACGCCCCGCAGTTGGCGGGATCGTTCATGAGGTTCGCCTGGCACCTGAACGACGAAGGTGACTTCGAGCAGTCGGCGTAAGGCCATGGGCAGTCCGTGCCCATGCACGCGAGGACGTGCGGAGGCTCCTCGAGATAGCCGCCGCCCTCGCCGTCGGCGTCGGGGTCGGGAGGGTCGACCAAGGTGGGCCCTGGCGCGGACTCGTTCGAGACGAAATCACCCAGCACATGCTCGCCCCGTGAGCAACTCGCCGCTCCGAGGGTGAGCGCGACGCCCCCGATGAGCAATCGACCGATGACACGCGGCCACGTCGTCGTCATCGAGGATTCTCCTGCGGCTCGAGCGAGCGGACGATGGCCTCGACCCGCCGGCTGTACAGCTCGGCCGGGTGCGTGCTCAAGAAGGCGCTACCCAGCCTTCTCGCCTCGACGACGTCGCCTGCTTTCGCGTGCGCCGACACGCGCAGAACGGTCGCCTCTTCCCTGAATGCCGGTTCGGGGTAACGTCGCCCGTAGTCGTCGAGCACGCGGAGAGCGTCGCGAGGCTCGCCCTGACGGAGACGCGTCCGCGCGGAGTCGATGAACGCCATCTGTTCGGCGAGCGAGACGTCGTCCGCCACAGGCTTCTTCGCAACGGAGCGCGCAGGCCGCGCCGGCGAAGGCGTACCGACCGGCGCAGAAGGCAGCTCGTTGGCGGTTACGACGGGGACAGCTTCGACCGTGTCGACAGGCAACGGAGCTGGCAGCGTCGTGGGGGTATCCGCCCTGTCAGCCACGTTCGCCGAGCCGGCTTTCGAGGGGCCCTGGGGCCCGCTCACCGGCACGGACCGATGCGCTGAGAGATGATCCACGACGCCGACCGATGCAGCAACGAGAGCGAGCAGGCCCACCCCCTTGAGCAGCGGCAGCTTCCACGCCGTTGCTGCTGTCGTCGCGCCCTGGGCCGTCGCTACTCCCGCGCTCCACCGGACGAGCGCCCGGTACTTCTCTTCCGGCATCTCGTCGTCGGCGGCGGACGCGAGAAGCCGCTGCTCGATCTCGGTGCCGCCTCCTTGTTGAAGACGCGGCATGTCTTTCTTGGAGCTCATCTCTGTTTCACCTTGCGTGCGGCTAGCTGACGGAATTCTTCCCGCGCTCGACGCAGTCGCGATGACGCGGTTCCAACCGGGATGCCCAGGCATTCGGCGACCCGGGGAAGACTGAGCTCCTCGAGTTCGTGGAGGACGAAGACGACGCGGCAGTCGTTGGGCATCGCGTCCAGGATCTCGTCGAGCACTCGACGGGCGTAGCTGCGGTCCAGAAGATCGTCGGCGGTCGGCGCGGGATCCGACAGCGCCTGCACATGGTCGTCGTCGAGCGGCTGCTCCGGCTTGCGAGCCAGACGCCGGCGCGTGTGAGCGCTGACGTTCAGGGCCGTGCGGAAGAGGAACGCCTTCTCCGCGCCCGGCTGAATGTCGTCGAGGCGCTCGGCGGCGACGAGGAAGACCTGCTGGATCGCGTCGTCGAGCGAGGCCTCGGGGATGCCCAGCCTGCGGAGGGCGCTCCAGAGAAAGCGGCCGTGAGCCTCTACGAGCGCACGAAACCGCATCGCCAGCACCGACCGCTGAGCGCCCGGTGGCGGAGGTCGCGCGTCATCCGCTGTCGCCGACAGCGTAACGACCGGTAGCAGCGAGCTTTCACCGCGCACCCTGCAAAATTCCCGGGCTGCCTCCGATCGATCACGGAATCAGTCGAAGTGAAGGACGGGGCCCATCCCTGCCCACGTCATGACGGCCGGAGTGGCGAAGAGAAGGACATTCGGGCGAAGCACCAGATCGTCGGCGACGAACGGCGCGACGATGCCTGCTTCGGCTTCGATTCCGAACCGGCGCGACCAATTCCAGGTCGCGTTCAGCGCGAGGCCCGCACCGGCCCACGGCGCCGAATAGCTCAGCGGATTTCGTGCTTGGGTCGCGGATGCCGAGAAGACGCCGCTGTCGGCCAGGCCGCAGAGAGAAAGCGAGAGCATAGCGACCGGCCTGACACACAGCTGAGCTCGAATCGCGAGCCATCTGAGCTCAGCCTCGTTCACGCCGCGACCGACCCCCCGACGCCAAGCGAGCGCTTCCAGCCGGAAGGAGAGCCAGCCGTCGAGTTGCATCGGGCGGACCTCGGAGAAGATTCCGACTCCGGTCGCCAGGCCGCTGGCGTTCACGAGGATGCCGTGAGCCCCCATCGAAGTTTCGACATGTCGCCGATTCGCCCGAGCCATCGGAGGACGCGGCAGTGCTGGCGGTACCGGCGGCCGCCTGGAGGGGGGCTCGGGGTCGGGCTCTTGCTCCCGCGGAGGAGGCCTCTCGAGCGCGCCTTCTTCCAGAGCCAGGACGAGCGCGAGAGCAAGTGCGGATGTCACCTCGTCGCAGGTTCGGCCGATGACGGTGCGAGGCGGGAACCGTTCGCCGTGCGCGGTGCTCAGCGAGAGCTCGCCACGCACGGCGCCCGCTACCTCCCAGGCGCGGACGAGCAGCACAGGCGCCTCGTCCGTCATGGTGACGCGATGCAGCTCGCTCGTACGCGAGGTGACTGCAGCCCAGAACTTATCGTCATCGGTACATGAAGCGGCAGCCTCGACCACGACGTGTATCGGAAGAGCGGTGCTGTCCGCGCGCGCGTCGGCGCCTGGAGTCGCCAAGACGACGACGGCGACGACAAGAGGCACGATGCGCCCGAGCATCGAGCGCACGGGCGCCGGCGTAGACGACGGTGCGAAGGCCCTCGAGATCGTGCACATCAAGACGGTTGCGATGCCGTCGCATCGCGACGACCGTCACGATGAGGCAGCGGTTGCCAGGGAGGTACCCAAGCCGACGACGGCTCTGCCGTGGGCAGCATAGCCTCGGTGAACCGAGAACCAGAATAGGGGAAGCGCCGGACCTCTGATGTCGAGGAGCTCGACCGTGAGCACGTCTTCGGCGAGCCGCGTCGATCGCTCCGACGGAGCCCTGCCGTAGTACGGGGCGAGGGCCCTGACGCGTGAGGCCCATCCGGTGGGGAGCTTTCAGGGCTCGCCCCATCGCGCGAGCGCTCTCAGTGCGGCACGGGAACGGTGACGTAGCCGAGTCGTCGAGGATGGAAAGGAACACGGCCCCGTCGTCGTCACGCGCCACCTTCGTGTGCGCGTCGACGTCGACGGAGCCGCTCCTCACGTTCGTCTCGGCCGTCGCCTCAGTTGGCGACTGCGTCGGTGCGCGCCGTCAGCATGTAGTCGCCGGAATACGAGTCGCTCCAGGCGCCGACGTAGATGACGATCTTCCCGTTCGCCGGGACCGTCACCTTGTCGCTTCCGACGAGGCCGGCCCAGCTCGAGATGCAGGCCGTCGAGTCGCTGTCGCTGCAGCCGTCGTTCCGGCCCTTCACGCACGCCTTCCGCGCCACGTCGGTCGTGGGCTCGACGTCACTCGCGTACGACGCCATGACGGTGTCGATGTAGCCCGCGCCCGGCTTCGACGACTTGCCCGTCCAGACGGAGACGGTGAGCGCGCTCGAGGACGGATTGGCGAGGAGGACGTACTGATACGGCGCCTGCGTGGTGCTGATCGTGCCGTTCGGACACGTACCGTCGAGGCGCCCCGCCTTGAACGCCGGATCGAGCGTGAACTCGCCGGTCACCTTCGTGCCGACCGTCGTCGCGAGCGTGAGCGTCGGCTTGCCCGGGACGAAGCACTCACCGAACGCTCCGTACGTGCAGTTGTTCTGGCAGACGCGCTTGCGGCCACCCTCCGAGCACGACAGACCGACCTGGTACTGCTCCGTGCCCGGCGAGCACGCGTTCGCCGGCTCGTTCTTGCAGGCGCCCGCCGCCCAGCGGCAGTCGTTCTGGCAGACCTTCTGCCGGCTGCCGCAGAGTCCGCAGTTCTCGGTGGTCGTCGATCCGGGCACGCAGCCGCCCTCGACCTCGTTCTGGCAGTAGCCCCACGCCTGCCAGACGTTCGGCGAGCCAGGCGTCGAGTCGCTCGGCGCGCAGAGTCGATACTGCACGCCGCAGAGACCGCACGACTGCTGCTGGACCGCGTCCTTCGTCGCGCACGCGCTGCCGGGTGCGCCCGCATCGTCGTCGGGGACCCCGCGGTTCGTGTCGCCGGGACCACTGTCGGTACCGGCGTCGACCAGTCGTCCGGTATCGCCGCTGTTGCCGGCGTCGCTGCCAGAGTCGGTGTTGCCGGTGTCGCCTGCATCGTCGTCGGACGGCTTGGTCTTGTCGTCGTCCGAAGGAGACGCCGCATCGGACGGCGACGGCGACGGCGAGCCGGTCTCGGGCAGAGCAGCCTTGGAGCCGCCGTCCTCGACATTCTCGTCGTACCCGATCCTCGAATCGTCCGCGCTGCATCCGATCATGGCGTTGGTGGCAAGCACCCCTGCGCCGATAAGAAAGAATAGCGACTTCATTGAACGCATTTGCGTGGGCTCCTTGCTCGTCGTCATCAGTGGAAACAGAGTGCTTCGGCGTCGAGCGGCGCAGCTCCGCCGCTCGTGAGGAAGCGCGTCGCGTCCGAGCTATCCGTCGACGCGTTGTCGACGCAGTACGCGTTCGAGCCGTCCGTCGCCGGGTGCGGGTTGCTCGACGGGACGGGCTCGACGAGACAATCGAGCGCGCCCGATCCGTTCACGTTGGCGGTGATCATGGCGACCTTCCACATGTCGCCGCCCGAGTTGCCGCCGGACGTCAGCATCTTCGGGAAGTCGTTACCGGTGACCGGGTTGTAGCCAGTCGACAGCACGCGCTCGCCGTTGCAGTAGACGTTCACGTGCGCTCGCGTCGCCGGGCTGCCGCTGAAGTGCTTCACCGCGACCGCGTACTTCGAGCCGTTCGGCGGAGCATCGACGTTGATGTTCTCCGGACCGCAGAAGTCGCTCGCGTTCGGGTTCGTCGTCGACGGGTTGCAGGAGATGAGATCGCGATCGAGACGCGGGTTGAAGCACGTCCCCGTCGTCCTCGATCCCCAACCCTGGCAGACCGAGGAGTCAGGGTTCGCCGCGAACCACTTCGGCGACGACCCGCCTTTGCAGTTGCCGTAGTAGCAGTCCTGGTTCGCGCACTCGCCGCTCCAGCCCTTGTTCAAGCACTGGTTGCCGTACGTGACCTGCGCCATGTGCAGATCGAGGTCGACGCTGCTTCCCGACGAGTTCTGCGTATCCCAGCAGAGCTCGGCGCGGATGCCCGGGGCGCGCACCTGGATCTTCTGCTGGCAGGAGTAGTGCTTGCCGTTGAGGTCGAGCTCGCCCTGCACGATGTAGTCGCCGCTCAGCGAGAACGCCGGGTACACCGCGTTCGTCACCGCTGGAGCAGTGGCCACGATGCCGTGCTCCTTCATGCTCGCGCCGAGCGTATTGACCTGCGTGCCCGCGGTCGCCCCGCTGCCGTCCGGCGTCCCGTAGAGCCCGAACGTCGGGTGGTGCAAGATGTTGTCGCAATCGCCGCCAATGAGCGTCCACTTCCAGTTCGTCGCGTTCGCGACGTCGGCGGGATTCAAGAACCAGCTGGTCGCATCCACCTTCAACGGCAGCGCCGAGGTCTGGGGAAAGGGCTTCGTGACGAGCGGGTCCGTCGGGCACTGGATCGGATCGCCCTTGCACGAGCAGTCCGAGGCCTTCGAGTTCTGCTCCTTGCCGTCACAGTCGAAGTCGCCCGGCGCGCAGAAGTCGTCGGCGAAGGCCGGCTGCGCGCCGCGGCACTGACCGCTCCAGACGCCGTCGAACTCCGTGTTCCGCTTCACGCAGTCGACCGTGCCCTTTGCGTTCTGCGCGCACCAGCCGACGGGAACGCCGCCGAACGTCTGGCTCGCAGGGACGAGGTAACAAGGCTTCGTGGTGCCGGCCGCGGTGCACGTGCAGCCCTCGTCGACGAGACCGTCGCAGTCGTCGTCGAAGCCGTTGCCGCCCGTGCCGTTCGCCGGGAACGTCGGCAAGTCGTGGTAGCCGTCGCACTCATTGTCCGTCGGCGGAAGGCAGAACCGCTTGATCGGCCCCGGTCCTCCGGCATCCGGAACGCAGCTCGTCGCATCCGGCGGCGCGCCGTCGTTGAACCAGCCCGGGCCCGCTTCGCCCTGCGGCTGGTCGTTGTCGCCGGCGTCCGTGAGGAAGCCTCCGCCGTTCGGGTCGGCGTTCGGGTCCCCGTTCTGCTCGCCGATCACGTAATCGGTTCGAGCCGTGGCACATGCAAACACGACTGCGCTCGTGACGATGGCGAGAGCGCCCGTCACGACACGCCGATAGGTTCCGATCATGAATTACTCCCGCAAAGGGTCGACGAGAGCCGCGCGGACGCGCGCGGCGTAAGGTGAATTCGGGGACTCACGAAGAAGCCGACGCGCAAGGGCGTCGGCCGCAGGCTGATCGCCGCTCGCATGGAGCGCTTCGATGCGGAGCACGAGCGCTTCCTCGCGCAACTTGCCGGCAGGGTACTTCGCAGCGTAGTCGTCGAGAAGCGCGAGCGCGATGCGAGGGCGCCTGCTCTCGGTCGCGCGACGAACACCGTCGAGCGCGACGATCTCGAACCGGAGATCGCTGGCGACGTGCTTCGCTCCGAGAGAGGTCGTCTTCGCAGCGCGCGGCCGCGAGACGATCTGCTCCGGGGCGGCGTCGGGAAGCGCGGAGACGTCCGTCGCACGGAGCGCATCCGCCTGCGCAGGCGACGCCGGCGTCACCGTCACGGGCGGAGCGGCGATGCTGTTCGCGACGGGCCCGCCAGGAGCTGCTGCCTGTTCGGAGCGTGTAACGCGCATGTAACTGACGCTGCCACCGGCGAGGGCCACCATCGCGAGCGCGATCGCGCCCACGGACGACCAAGGCGCTGCCGCGGCCGGAGCATCGACCTTCACGGCATCCATCGGGCCGACGACGGCGAGCGCCAGCCCGAGTCGCTCCGCGACACGACGCCGTCGCTTTTCATCGAGGCCGTCGCGACGCGCCGACTCGACGAGCCTCCGTAGGTGACTCGGAGCGCTCGGATCTCGCGAGATGCGTCTCATCGCTCTCCCTCGGAGGCGAGTCGTTCTCGCATTCGATCCGCTTCGATTTCGAACCTCTCGCGCGCGCGGCGCAGCCGCGAAGCGACCGTCCCCGGCGGGATCCCCAGCAGCTCGGAGATCTCGCCCATCTCCATCTCCTCGAGCTCGTGAAGCACGAGCACGGCGCGCAGCTCGGCGGGCAGCGCATCGAGGACCTCGTCGAGCGCCGCGCGCGCGTGCTCGCGCTCGGTTTGCTCCGTGCTGTCCGGCGCCTCCTCCCAGGTCTCGGAGCCGTCGAGCGCCTTCTCCTCGCGTCGCGAGGCGCGATGGATCGAGCGCCTCAGCGTCGAGGCCCGACGTCGTGCGATTCCGAACAGGAAGGATCTCTCCTTCCCCGGTTCAATCGTGTCGAGCTTGGATTGAGCGATGATGAACACTTCCTGCAGCCCATCTTCGACGTCCCGTTCAGGGACGCCGAGGCGACGAAGCGAACGCGCGACGAACGCCGCGTGCTTCTCGAAGAGAGAAGCGAGACGGTTCATGCGAGCGACCGGATAGGAACGTGACGCAGGAGGCAGGTCTGCCTTCTGTAGTGCCGCCGTCACATCAACAGCAATCGCCGCGAGATCTCCGCCGTGATCACTCGAGCGTGATTTTGATCACAAAAAGTTTCCAACGCATTCTGAAGCTCTTCGTTCGCTTAAGGTACGAACGCGAGCGTCAGTCCGACGCGACCGCCGGATGCGGGCGTGTCGAACGCCACGGTTCCAGAGGCATAGGAAAATCGCGGTCGCACGAGCGGTGATGCGGCGCCGACGTCGACCTCGAGGAACAGCTTCGGTGCGATCTCGACGTCGAGGCGGCCCGAGAGCCCAACCGCGATCCACTCCGCATCGTTGCGTCGAGCAGCGCTGATCCCGACGCCCTCGCCGCGAAGTCGTCCCGCTTCGACGAAGGCGCACGGCCGTACGGACGCGACGCCGGAGATCGTGAGCGCGAGCGGACACGCCGTGCCGACGAGCGCTTGCCAGCGGAGCGCGATCGCACCGAGCGCGCTGCTTTCCGTCGTCGTCGCGGTCGACATGGCTGCGACCGAAAACGACGGCGACAACGCGATGCCGTTCGCGGGTACATCTCGCACGAGCTCGAAGGCGAAGCGGCTCGCCAGCTGCGCCCTTCGCGAGACGCCGCCGACGAGGGCAGCGCCCGCCCCGCCGCCGAGGTGCCATCGCGACGGGCCGGCAGCTGCGCCTTGCGGCGGCTCGACGTCGCTCTGCACACGCTCGCTCGGCGGCCCTGGTGCGTTCCTGGACGGAGGAGCTTCCGCGACCGGAGCCGATGGCTCTGCCGATGCCGGTGGCGCAGGGACAGGTTCAGGTGCTGGCGTCCCTGCGGCCGGCGGCTCGCTGGCGGCTCCGCTATCCGACGTGCTCTTCGCATCGATGCTGAGCGCGATGAAGAACCCGAGCGCCTCGATGAGGTCGTCACACTTCGCATCGACGATCTCGCGCTCCTGGAGGAGGAGGTTCCCGGACGAAGGCGCGAGCACGAGGCGGCCGCGGAACTGCCCGCCGATGGCCTCGACGCGTACGACGAGCTCGAGCGCGCTCTCCGTCGCGTTCGCGACGCGAATCGACGCGGTCCGCGCACGAACGTGCGCGAGTAGCGCATCGCGATCCGGACACACGGCGGGCGCAGCGTAGTCGACGCGAACGGGCAACTCTCCCCCGCTCGCGAACGCAGGGCGGTCCACGGCGACCAGCACGGTCGCGACCGCCATCGCAAGGCCGGTCGACAAGACGGAGCATCGGCTCCGCAGCGAAGGAGCTCGAAGGCCGCGACGCACGGGTCGCTACCGACGCTAGCTCACCTGCTGTGTCGATCGAGTGAAAAGCGCCGCCGATCACGCACAGAGTAGCGAAAATCGCGTTTTTCAGCCCCCGCTCCGACGCAAGCAGCAGAGCGTCATCGGCGCGGGGAGGTCGACCGTACCCTCGACCTGCGACGGCTGGCTCACACCACATCCGTTGCCCGCCGTGTAGCGGAAGCTCGACCCGTTCGCGAAGGGCGTCGGCTGGCACGATCCGAGGTTCGCGGTGCCGTACGGTGTCGTGCAATTCGTGCCGAAGAACGCCTCGAGCTTGCCACCGTTGCAGTCGATGCCGCACGCGCACGAGGAGCACGACCGGTTGTCGGTCACCGTCCCGGTGCTGATCTCCGTCCTTCGCCCAAAGCCCGACGGGCACGGTACGCTGCCTTCGTGGACGATGCAGAGCTGGCTCCCGGGCTCGGGCGGCTCGAGGCACGACTCGGTCGCCTTGCACTGCGCGTTCGCGATCGACTCGGCGCCCGTGCACACGGCCACGTCGCTCGTTCCTCCTCCGATCGGGCTCGGTGCTGCCGTGCATGCCGTGGGAGGATTCGTCGGTGACGACGTGAGCTTCGTCGGGCTCGTGATCGTGAAAGCGGTCAGCTTCGTCGCGACGCAGCCGCCGTCGCCCGGCAGATCGGGGAGAGGCTTCGCCGCGCCTCCACAGTTGAACCCCTCGTTCGTCGCAGTGAGTGGGCCCTCGCACGAGCCACCGTTCGGCGTGCAGGTGCAGTTGCACGAGAAAGGCTGAGCCGCCTTGTACGCCGTGCGCGACGGCCATCCGGCAGGGCAACCTGCGCCTGATGGGTTCGCCGCCGGCGCCCAGCCGTCGGACGTCGGAACGCACACGCCGCCCGTGCACTGCGGGAGCGGCGGATCGACGTCGGCATCGACGTCCGTGCCGCTCTCGCGCTGCACGCTGCCACCATCTTCCTCGCCTACTGGATCGCCCGACGAGGTCGCGCCTCCATTACCCCGGCCGACGTACAGATCGTCGGCGCCCGTCAGCGAAGCGCACGCGACCACGAACGCCGAGACGATCGCTCCGGCCCCGAGCTGACGGCGCATTCACGGAGTGTACCTCAGCTGAGCTCGCCGGGCCGCCGCCGATTGCGTGCCAACCCGGGCGCGCGAGGCCCGAACGCTTCAATGCCACGTGCCGAGGCCGAATCCGAAGTTCTGATATCGCTCCGCCATGTCGAGGAACGCGCTCACGCGCCAGTCGTGCTCGGGGAAGATCCCGAAGACGTTCCACCTCAAGACGCGGACGTCGAAGCCGAACGTGAAGTGCTGACGGGAGCTCCCGTCGCGGAACCGTGACGGCTCGATGTAGATGCCTGCCCTCGTCTTGAGCAGGTTCGGGACTGCCTCGCTCTCGACTGCGAACCGCGGCGCGACGCTGACGAGCGAGCCGACGAGCTCGCGGCGTTGATCGATGAAGCCCTCCAGTGCGACGGCTTCCGAGCTCGCGCCGGTCATGAGGACGCTCGCGAGGAGCAGGACGTGCTCGCGCGGCCAGTTCAGATAACGAGCCCTGCGCTCCTCGTGCAGTCGCTCGTCGGCCTCCTTCAGCTCCGCGTCTTCTGCGGCGCGAAGCTCCGCCTCCTCGCGCGCCATCTCCGCGAGCCGCCGAGCGCGAGCTGCGCGATCGAAACGGCTCGCGTCCGGCATCGACGCGATCTCGGCGCGGCGGTTCGCGAGCCGCTGCACGCGCTTCTCGCGGACGTTTCGCTCGCGCTCGTTCTTCTGCTCGATCGGATCGATCCACGCGGGATTCAGCGGTCGTGGTCCGAGCTGGTAGGCGACGCCCGCCTCGATCTCCCATGGCTGCACGATGCGGTCGGGGACGATGAACGAAGGCCCGGCGCGTCGGAGCAGGTCGCCATCGCGCTGCTCGCGAATCGAGTTCCCGAGACTGAACGTGCTCGCGGACACGGGCGCACGCGCAGTGAGGCCGATGCGCCAGGGCATGTCCTGGGGCTTGACGATGAGGCCCGCCTGCGGCCCGACACCGAACATCGAGATGAGGCCCGCCTTGGTGTTGTCGTTCAGATCGACGTACGCCATCCGGACGCCCGCGCCGACGCAGAGCTGGTTGTTGAAGAACCCCCATGCGCCGACCGCGTGAATGCGCGTGATGCCGACCGCGAGCGACGGGCGCGTCTCGGTCTGACCGGCGACGTCGTAACGGAGCATGTCGGCCGTCACGGTCGCGCCGAAGCGGCCGATCTGCCCCCAGAGCCCGGCGTTCAGGTAGAGAAAGCGATCGGTCGTCTCGACGGTGGATCGCCGCGCGAGGCCGAGGCGGCGGTTCCGCTCGATCTGCTGCTCGATCCCCTTCTCGCCACGGTTGTTGAAGTCGGTTCCGCCGTACGCGCCGGGAAACGCGATGCCGCCCGACGGCTCCCACTCGAAGTGATCGAGGCTGTGCGGCTCGCGCACCGCGGGGGCGGCCGCGTTGTTGTAGACGCCCTCGAGCGACTGGGCCGTGGCGGTCGTCGCGCCCGCGAGCCCGGTGATGCGCCCGGGCGCGAGCAGCGGGCCCTGGAACAGCTCGAGAGCGTAGTGATTGTCCTGGATCGGGGGCGGCTCCTGCGCCGCCGCCGAGCGCGTCGACAGCGCGATCGCGACGGCAGCGACAGCCGCATGGGCACGTCGCGCGATCGACCGAACCGTCACTCGGAGGAAGACGGAGGCGCCTGACGCAGGAGGAAGCGAACGAGCGGCTCGGCATCGAGCTTGGCCGTCGCGAGCAACGTCTCGATGAGGCGCTTGCCGAGTCGCGCGAGCTCGAGGAGCTGCTTGATGCGCTCGTACTGCAGCTCGGCGCGCGCACGCGTCTTCGGATCGCTCGAGTGTCTCAGCGTCGACACCTCCGTGAGCGCTTCCTCGAAGGCTTCGATGGCCATCACGATCTCCGTCTTCTCGCGCTCGCTGAAGACGCGGGAGATCATCCGCCAAAGCTGCACCTCCGCTGCGTAGAAGTCCTTGCGCTCACCCTGCACCCAGACCTTGCGCACGACACCCCAGCGCGACAGCTCGTTGAGCGTCATGCTGACCGCGCCGCTCGAGAGCTTCAGCGCTTGCCGCAGGTCCTCGGCGCTGAGCGGCTCCGGCGACAGGTAGAGCACGGCCCAGATGCGGCCCATGTTGCGCTTGAATCCCCAGAACTCGATGAGGCGACCGACGACGTCGCTCACCGCGGCTTCGCTCGGCCATAGCGTGTGCTTCTCCTTCGCCACCGCCTCCGCCTCGCCTTCCGTGTAGGCCGGATCGACGCGCTCGCGCAAGGCGCGATCGTCATGCGCGGATCCCGTTGAAGGCGTGGAAGCCTGGTGCGGGTCGGCTTCTGGCCTAGCAGACACGTGCGGCGAGCCCGCGAGCGACGTCTGCGAGCGCCTCGCTCGCCGCGCAGCGCGGGACGATGGCGAGCTCGGCGAGCGCTCGGTCGGTCTCGGCGAGGGCCAGCTGGCGTACGCGCTCGCACGCGCCCGACTCTCGCACGAGCTGACCGAGCTCGCGTGCCGCACCTTCGTCGCCCTCGCGGACGCGAGCGACGAGCGCTCTCACCTTCGCGGCGGCATCACCCGACGAGGCCGCGCGGATGAGGGGGAGCGTGACCTTGCCTTCCGCGAGGTCGGCGAACAACGTCTTCCCCGTGCGCGCCGCGTCCCCGTCGTAGTCGAGCAGATCGTCGACGAGCTGGAACGCGACGCCGAGGCTCCCGCCGAAGCGACCGAGCGCGTCGATGGCAGCGTCGCTCGCTCCTCCGACGCGTGCGCCCGCGCGGAGCGCCCACTCGAAGAGCGAGGCTGTCTTGCCGCGGACGATCTCGAAGTAGGTCGACTCGTCGAGCGACACCGCGATGCGCCCGCGGAGCTGGATGATCTCGCCGTCGACGAGCCGTCCGAGCGTCGCCACGAGCTCGGACCACGTGGGATCGCTCGCAGACGACGCGTTCGTGCTCGCAAGGCGGAGCGCCTCGACGAGGAGCATGTCGCCCGCGAGGACGCTCACGGCATTGCCCCACACGCGGCGCGACGTCGGCCGGCCACGTCGTTGGTCGCCGTCGTCGATCACGTCGTCATGGAGGAGCGTCGCCATGTGGACGAGCTCCGCGGCCGCGCCGAGGTCACGTGCGCGTGCGTCGATCGTTCCGAAACACGCCGCGGAGAGGAGGAGGCCGAGCGGACGAACGCGCTTGCCGCCCGCATCGAAGAGGTGACGCGCCGACTCCTTGCCGGGAGTGACGCCTTGCGCGATGCGCGCGCGGATGAGGTCTTCGACCTCGCCCATCTCCCGGGTGACGAGCGCCCGCACCTCGGCGACGCGTGCCGCAGGTAGCTCGCCGACGCGCTCGGGCGCGGCGGTCTCGTGAAGCACAGGAAGGGCGGTCGCCAGCGTCATCGGATGCCGAGGGTTCGAAATTCCGTGACAAAACGAGCACCTGCTCACTTGTCACGGAAGTTTCAAAAGTATTTGAACGAACTATGCGGGCAACTCGCCACGGGGTCAAGCCGCACGCCGCTCGGCTCGGATGGGGCTCTCTATTTCGGTCCCGGGTACATGCAGTACCCGCTGGTGCACGGCACGCCGTCGCAGCAGTCGCTGCTCTGCGTGCACTGCTGGCCGTACTGCGCGCAGTCCGTCGCTCCTCCGGAAGGAGGCGGTCCGCCGGGCGTTCCGCCGACGCCGCTCGCGCCGCACGTGCCCTTCGTGGCTCCAAGCGGGATGTTGCACGGAGAGCCCGCGCAGCAGTCGGCCGTCGTGGTGCACGCACCGCCGGTCGGGACGCAGGCATCCGCGGAGCAAACGAACGGCGGCGAGCCGGACGGGTTCGGGACACACGGACGGTTGCAGCAATCCGCGCTCGTCGCGCACGCGGTCCCGGCCGGCGGCGGGCCCTTCTTCGCGCAGTCGTAGTCGCTCTCGACAGTGCAGCGCGGGATGCCGAGCGAGTCCTGCTTGCAGTTGAGCGGGTGGGTCTGGACCGTACCGGAGCAGCAGCGATCGGTGATGCTGCAGGAGGTCGTCGCGAGGCGGCAGATCGAGCCGGCAGCGGCGCACGCGTTGCCGTTGCTACAGCGCCCGACCGTCGCCCCCGGAGCCTTGCTGCAGTGGACGTTCGTGGCCGGACCATCCGGGCCGTCCTTCGTCGATCCGGGCGCTCCAGGAGCGCCGCAGCAGTCGTTGTCGTTCTGACAGAGCTCGCCCGTCGGATGACAGCCGCTCGGCGGCTGGCAGATGAACGCGCCCGTCGGCGCGTACGGTCGGCACGATCGGCTGCAACATTCGCCGCCGCACTCGGGCAGCCCGCCGCCGGTAGTTGCGCTCGCACAGACCTGACCCGCTGGCGTGCAGTTTCCTGCGCCCGGCGCGACCGCGATCCCGCAGAGACCGAGCGTGGCGCCGGCCGCCTTCGTACAGAGGCCGCCGCAGCAGTCGAGATCGTTCGCGCACGCGTCGCCGTTCTGGGCGCAGAACGACGGCGTCCCGCAGATGCCGTTCTGGCATGCCTTCGAGCAGCAATCACCGTCGGCAGCGCACGGATTACCCGACGTCTTGCAGGTCGGGCTGAGGGCGACGCACTTCGAGTCGGTGCACTTGCCTCCGCAGCACTCGCCATCGGACGCGCAGGCCCCGTTGTCCGCGACGCATTGCTTGTTCGAGCACTTGCCGCCGACACAGGAGAACGTGCAGCACTCGTTGTTCGTCGTGCACGCGGTGTCCGGCGCACCGCAGGTCGTCGGCGACGGCGCGCATGCTTTCTTCTCCGGGTCGCAGTTCGCCGTGCAGCACTCGCCGCTCGCCGCGCATGACTCGCCGTCCACCTTGCACGCAGGCGTGATGGGCGTCGACGGAGCGTCCGCGCCAGCGTCGTCGGCGGTGGTGTTCGTGTTCGTGTCGCCCGATTCGCTCCCGCATCCGACGAACGCCAGATGAGCTGGAAGCACAAGGAAGAGGGCGAGCGTTGCCCAGCCGAGATTCTTCATCGCAGGTCTCCTCGCGCGGCCTCGCGTGCGAACGCTGCTCGCGTGAGCTCAGGCTAGCGCGCGGAGTCGCGAGACTGATCATTTTGGAGCACTGCGAATGGACTTCTGGGAGACGTCCTCGCACGTCGCCCGATGGTCAATGGACCGACCGCCAGGCAATTGCAGGATACACCCACGCGCGCGAGGCGCCTTCGATCAGTGGTGGAGCTGTCCGTGTCTCTCGGCGGCCTTCCGTCCGCGCTCGTGCACGACCTTCACGGCACGCGCCTCCGACATGCGCTCGATGTCGACGCCTTCGCGGCGCTCGGCGCCATCGGCCGGAACGGCAGCCGGCGGGCGCGGGAGGAAGCGCGCGGCCATCGACATCATCTCCGACCAGAGGTTCGGCATGAGCGTTCGGACGATCGGCGCGACGCGCGCCTCCGGCGTGAACGACAGCTCGGTCTTGCCGCTCGCGATCGCCGAGACGATCCGCCGGGCAGCGCGGTCGGCATCGATCGAGATGATGGGCGCCGTCGCGCTCATCCCGAACCAGGCGTACTCCGATTCCTGATCGCCCTTGAACTCGGCGTGCACGTGCGAGCCCGTTCGCATCAACCCGGGGACCACGGAGAGGATGTGGACGCCCTCAGCGGCGAGCTCTGCGCGGAGCGACTCCGCGAGGCCCATGACGGCGAACTTCGCCGCGCAGTACGGGGCGAGGTGCGGCACGCCGATGCGCGCGCCGATCGAGGTCACGACCGCGATCGTCCCCTTCTTGCGATGGGTCATCTCGGGCAGGACCGCGAGCGCAGGGTTGAGCGTCGTGTAGAAGATCGACGCCATCGCCTCGTCGAAGTCGTCCTTCGACCACATCTCGACGGGACCAACGGCGATCGTCGAGGCGTTCGTGACGAGCACGTCGACCGGACCGAGGCGTGCGCACGCGCTCCCGATGAAGCGCTCCGCCTCTTCGGCCCTCGAGAGATCGCACGCCTCGGCGCAGACGTGCACGCCCATTCGCACGAGCTCGGACGCGACGCTGTCGAGGTCGTGCTCGTGGCGCGCGCAGATGCCGATCTTGGCAACGCCGCGCCGCGCGAGCTCGAGGGCGATGGCTCGACCGAGGCCCCGCGAGGCGCCACAGACGATCGCCGTCGCGCCGTGGAGCTTCACCGCACGACGCCGGTTCGCCGCGTCGAGCGCAATCTTTCCCGCGCCGAGCGCAAATGCCGCCGCGGCCGCCACCTTCTTCATGTTCACGAGGACCTCCTCAATCGCTAGAGCACCAGCTCACGCACCGTGCTCGGTGCGTGCAGCCGGCGTGCCGCTGGGAAGGCCCAGTCCGCGGCGTCAGCCGAAGCGCGACGTGCCCGGACCGATGGAGATCGCCTGTCCGGTGATCGCGTCGCCGCTCGTCGAGCAGAGGAAGAGGACGAGCTCCGCGACCTCCTCCGGCTGCAGCAGTCGTCCGAGCGGGAGCGTGCCCAAGGTCGCCGCGGTCACGGCCTCCTTCGCCTTCCCTTCCGCGGCGGCGAGCTCGGCGAGGCGCCGCGCGGTCGCATCGGAGTCGACCCAGTCGGGGAGCAGGGCGTTGCAGGTGATCTTCCGCGGCGCGAGCTCGTGCGCGGTCGCGCGGACGAGGCCGACGATCCCCGCCTTGCTCGCACAGTACGCCGCGTGCCCGGCCGCGCCGACGTGGCCGAGCGCGCTGCTCGTGGCGATGAGTCGGCCCGGTCCCTTCATCTGCGCGGCAGCCGCGTTGAACGTGTAATATGCACCCATCAGGTTGGTCGAGAGGATCGCCTGCGCACGCGCGAGGTCGCTGCCGAGCTCGACTCGCCCGGACTGCCCCGCGTTGGCGATGACGATGTCGAGCCCACCGAAGACCTCGATCGCGCGGTTCACCGCGGCGGCGACGTGCGAGGGATTGGCGACGTCCCCCGCGACATGGCGCGCCTTGCCTCCGCCGTAGGCCATCTCCCCCACGGTCTCGCCGAGGGCCCTCTCGTCCCTTCCAGTGATGACGACGCGGACCCCGCGCGCCGCGAGCGCGAGCGCGATGCTCCGCCCGATGCCTTTTCCTCCGCCAGTGACCAGCGCGACCTTGCCGTCGAGTCCCTTCATGGGTCGAGTCCTCTCCTAATGGGGCGCGGATGCTAAGGCGCAACTCGGTTGCGCCGATCGGAAAAGTCAGAGGCCGTGATCAGAACTTGCCCTCGTTGACCGGAGTTTCGCGCCGCTCGCCCGGACGGGCGGCGCGAAACGGAGGTCAAGGCAACCGATCACGGCCATAGCCGTCGAGGCACCGGCGGCGCACCAAGATGAGCGCTCGGGTCTCTTGGCGTTGACGCCCCGGACGCCACGGCGGTACACCGGCCTCGTGACACGGAACAAGCGCGTGACGCGCGTGGTCTACGGCGTGTACGTCGTCGTCGTGGCGGCGTTCGTCGTATCGAACATCGCGCAGGTCGCGCGCGCCTTGTTCGGCGCGCCCGAGAGCGAGGCGGCAGCTGCCGAGCCGTCGCGCTTCCCGAAGGTCGGCGACGCGTGCGGGGAGCTCCTCAAGGGGCAGCTCCAGGCGATCGAGAAGGCGCGCGTCAGCGCCAGCACCGAGCCGGACGGCGATGCTGCCAAGGCTCGCTACGCGAGCGAGCGGAGCGCTTCCCGCCCTCCGGAGCTCGACCGGACCTGTTCTGCCGACCCGAACGGGACCGATGCCCTCGCGGCGCTCGCGCGGTACGACCGCGCAGCCGAATCCAATGCCCTGCGGTTGGCAGCGGAGCTTACGCCCGTGCGCCTTTCCGCCCAGTCGTTTATAAGTGGTCACCCCAAATGAATCAGGCGTCTGAAACCACCGCGGCCGAGAAAGAAACGCCGCCCGCCCCGACGTTCGACGCCATCCCGCTCGGCGCCGAGGTCCGCAAAGCCGTCGACGCGCTCGGCTACGTCCACCCCACGCCGGTCCAGCTCGCGGTGTTCGAGCCCGCGACCCGCGGCAAGAGCCTCGTCGTCCAGGCGCGGACCGGTACGGGAAAGACCGCTGCGTTCGGCCTACCGATCGTCGACACGCTCGTGAAGCGCTCCCAGTCCGGCGTCCAGGCCCTCATCCTGACGCCGACACGCGAGCTCGCGCTCCAGGTCGGCCGTGAGCTCGAGCGTCTCGCGCAGTTCCGCGGGATCAAGATCGTCCCCATCTACGGCGGCGCGCCGATGGGACGTCAGGTCGCGGCTCTCGAGGAAGGCGCGCAGGTCGTCGTCGGAACGCCCGGCCGCGTGCTCGATCACCTCCGCCGCGGAACGCTCGACCCGAGCACGATCCGCATCTTCGTCCTCGACGAGGCCGACGAGATGCTGAGCATGGGCTTCCAGAAGGAGCTCAACGCGATCATCGAGACGCTCCCGAAGGACCGCCAGGGCCTCTACTTCAGCGCCACGATCCCGCCGGACGTCGAGCGGCTCGCGAACAACCACCTGCGCGATCCGGAGTACGTCACGCTCTCGAGCGACCAGATCGGCGCGCTCGAGATCAGCCACTACGTCTACCTCGTCCGTGAGGGCGACAAGCGGGCCGCGCTCGCGCGCATCATCGAGGTCGAGGACCCCGAGAGCGCCGTCGTCTTCTGCAACACGAAGGACGAGACGGAGCGCGTGGCCGAGGCGCTCAAGGCGCGCGGCTACGACGCCGACTGGCTGAACGGCGATCTCGAGCAGCGCGAGCGCGAGCGCGTCATGCAGGCGACGCGCGAAGGCAAGCTTCGCTTCCTCGTCGCCACGGACGTCGCCGCGCGCGGGATCGACATCTCGCATCTCACGCACGTCATCAACGCGGACTTCCCCGAGTCGGCCGAGCAGTACGTCCACCGCACGGGAAGGACGGGACGCGCCGGACGGACCGGCACCGCGATCTCGATGGTCGGTCCGAAGGACGTCGGCCATCTCTACATGCTCCGGCTGACGTACAAGATCCGCCCGATCGAGCGGATGCTTCCGACGCAGGGCGAGCTCCGCACGCGCGCCGAAGCGGACATGATCGCGTTCCTCGCCGACGCCTACGCAGGCAAGACGCAGGACCCGCAGCACCTCGCGATCGCGCGACGCCTCCTCACCGCCGAAAACGCCGAGGTCGTCATCGCCGGACTGCTGGCCGATCACCTCGGAGCGTCCTCGCAGGACGCCGCACAGGAAGCCGCCGATGCACGGCGCGCGAAGAATCCTCCGCCCGTCCGCGAGTTGCCGCGGCAAGACGAGCAGCGTCCCGCCCAGGTGCGAGCCGATCGCGAGCCGCGGACGCTCCGCGACGGTGAGAAGCCCGCCGCCGAGCCTCGGCGCGGGCGTGAGCGTGAGCGTGGTCGCGATCGTGATCGTGATCGCGATCGCGGCGGTGAGCGTCGCGAGCGTCGCCCGCACTCCGCGCTCGCCGACTGGGAGCCGCCGCCCGAGCGCGACGACGATGCGCCGCTCTTCCGTGACGATGGAACGAAACCGGGGCTCGGACCGAAGTCGCCGACCGAGCGCGAGGCGACCCCGTCGCGCGAACGCGACCGTGACCGCGATCGTGGTCGCCGCGGTGGCCGCGCGCGAAACGATCTCGGCGACGCGGGGGCTGACGCCGAGACCGTCGCCATCGAGCGGCCCCCGCTCCCGAGCTACCACATCGAGGACGAGCCGACCGTCGTCTTCGGCGGTCGCCTGCCGAAGCCGCGCACCGCGCAGCTCGATCGTGGTGCCGGCGGTGAAGCCGCGCCGCCTTCACGCGACGCGATGAGCGAGCGCGCAGCCGACGATCCGGCGTTCACGAACGTCTTCCTCAACGTCGGCCGGCGCGATGGTCTTCGTGCCGAGGACGTCCAGCGCCTCCTCATCGACAAGGCCGGGCTCAACGAGTCGGACGTCGGCCACATCCGCCTCCGCGATCGCATCACGTTCGTCGGGATCCGCAAGGAGCACTCCGACCGCGCGATCAAGGCCCTCATCGGTGTGGTCGTCGGCGATCGGACGGTCAACGCCGAGCCCGCGCGCGAAGCTCGCTAGCCAGCACGATCAGGCCTCGCTCGATCGCCGACCGGCTCGCCAACGAGCACGCTCACACGCGCGCCGAGCGGCTCGCCAACGAGCCGCTCACACACGCGCCGAGCGGCTCGCCAACGAGCCGCTCACACGCGCGATGGAGCACGGCGCCGACCGCTCCGCGTGACCAGTGATGAAGACGGACGGTGAGCGCGAGCACGCGGACGCTCACCGTCGCTGACGGCTCGCGCGCGTGCCCGGCGGCGAGCGTCGCTGGAATTCTCTTCGACAGCGCGAAAAGCTTACTTCGAGAAGAGAATCGCCGAGCGATCAGGCTCTGCCCATCTATTGAGCAGGCTCGGCGTCCTCAGGTAACGTTGACTCCATGTCGGCACTCGCTTCGCCCGCAACAAAGGGCGTGCAAACCTCCGCGCCAACCACGTTCCGCGCGGTCATGGACTCGCGACGCGCCGAAGGCCGCCGCCTCTCTCTCGATGACGCGATCGCGATCATCGTTCCCGTCTGCGTCGATCTCAACGAGCGCCACGCACGAGGCGAGCTGCACTACGTCCACCCGTCTGCGATCACGTCGGGGCCGGACGGCCTCATGCGCCTCAACCCGCAGCTCGCGACGAATCCAACGGACCCGCGCGACCGCGCCGCGCTCGCGCCCGAGGTCCTCCGATCGAACAGCCCTGGCAACGCGCGGGCGAGCGTCTTCGCCGTCGGCGCGATGCTCTACGAAGCCGTTTGCGGAACGCCCGTCGGTCCCGGCATGCGCCGCCCTCGCGACGTCGAGCCTTCCCTGCCCGAGGCGCTCGAGCACCTGCTCGCAAAAGCGCTCGTCGCGGACCCGGGGCACCGGCCGGACGATCTCGGCGCGCTCGCGAGCGCCATGCACCACCTCGCGCCGATGAAGAGCATCCCGCCGCCGGACGCGGACGTGTCGCGGCTCGATCGCTCCGACGACTTCGAGGTCGACGTCAAGCTGTCGATCATGCCGCCCGCGCGCGAGCCCGGGGTCGAGGCCCCGCCGCCGTCGATGCCCCACGTGATGATGCCCGCGCCGATGGGCGCCGGCACGCCAGCGCACCTCGGGAACGCCACGACCCAGCCGCAGCCGCAGGCGCGCCCGACACGTGATCCGACACGCCACCTCGCGTCGCTCAAGGCGCGCCTCGAATCCGATCCTCGCCCGCGCTACGTCGTGAACAAGGACCGGATGGACCACGGCCCGTTCAACGCGGTCGAGCTCCTCCAGCAGATCGCGTCGCACAAGTTCGTCGGCAAGGACATCCTCCGCGACGAGCTCACCGGCGGATCGAAGGCGATCGACGAGTGGGACGAGTTCGCGCCGTTCGCGGAGCACGCCCGCATGCACCGCGACATCATCCAGGAGAAGAAGGAGGTCGCGAAGGTCGAGAAGGCCGAGAAGAAGGCGGGCGCTGCGAAGTTCATCATCGGCATCGTCGTCGCCGTCGCGCTGCTCTCGGTCGGTGTCTTCTTCGTCATCAAGTCCGTCGGCTCGCGCAAGGACGGCGGCGATCTCAGCGACGATCCGTCGGCGGTCGATCTCTCCGGCGGCGGCGCGCTCAAGGGCGGAAAGAAGGCCGCCGCGGGCGGTGGCAAAGGCGGCGGTGGCGGTGCTGCCCCGCCGGGCGGAATGAGCTACGAGCAGGCGCTCGCGTCGAACAACCAGGAGATCAACATGGGCGGCGGCAAGGGCGGCCCGGATCTCACGGACGCGCAGCTCTCGGCCCCGATGCGGAACGCCGCGTTCATCAGCAGCTGCGGGGCCCCCGACAGCATGAAGGTCACCGTGAAGGTCGCGGTGAAGAACGGCCGTGCGTGGGGCGTCAGCGTGTACACGAACCCCTCGAACCCCGCGGTCGCGTCGTGCGTCGATCGTCACGTCCGAGGCCTCGGCTGGCCGCCGAACCCGAAGATGGACTCGTTCACGACGACGTATTGAGCGAGAACGACCGCTCGAGCTCGAGCTCGAGCTCGCGCGAGCCAGCAAGCCGCGCTTGCCGACCTGAAGCCTCGAGCCTGAGGCCTGAAGCCCGAAGCCTGCGTTGGAACACGAGCTGCAGCGGAGCTGCGCATGGCTCGTCGTCCGCATGCAAAATCGAACGGTGAAGGCAACGGAGGAGGCAACGGGAAGACGCGCAGCCGCGCCCCACGTGGGGCCCAGCGCGGCATCTGGAGCGGGTCGATCAGCTTCGGCCTGCTGCAGATCCCCATCTCGCTGATCCCGGCGGAGAGCCGCGCGGAGGAGCTGCACTTCCGGCAGCTCGACAAGCGCGACCTCTCCCCCGTTCGCTACGAGCGCGTCAGCAGCGCGACCGGGAAACCCGTCGCGTGGAAGGACATCGTCAAAGGCTACGAGATCGAGAAGGACAACTACGTCGTCATCGATCCCGAGGACCTCGCGAAGGCGAACGTCAAAGCGACGCAGACGATCGACATCCAGGACTTCGTCCCGCGCGACCAGATCGATCCGGCGTTCTTCGAGACGCCGTACTTCATCGTCCCGCAGCCCCGCGCGATGAAGGCCTACGTGCTGTTGCGCGAGGCGCTGGAGAAGAAGAAGGCCGTCGCCGTCGCGACGTTCGTGCTCCGCACGCGCGAGCACCTCGTCGCGATCATGCCCGTCGGCGATGCGCTGATGCTCGAGGTGCTCCGCTTCGGGCACGAGCTGAAGGACGCGGAGGACATCCCCCTCCCCGATCGAGCCGACACGAAGGCGCTGGGCGATCGCGAGCTCGCCATGGCCGAGCAGCTCATCGAGGGAATGATGAGCGACTGGGATCCCCGCAAGTACAAGGACAAGTACTACGGCGACGTGATGAAGATCATCGAGGAGAAGGCGAAGACCGGCTCGGTCACCGAGCACCACGTCGAGAAGGCTGGAACGGTCGCGAACGACGTCGTCGACCTGCTCGATCTTCTGAAGAAGAGCGTCGCGAAGTCGGGCCGAGCCGCGAACGACCAAGGCCCTGGGCCGAAGAAGGCGCGGGCGAAGGCGGCCGGTACGCGCAAGACGGCGCACAAGACGGCGCACAAGACATCCACGAAGAAGAGGAGGGCGGCATGACGAGACCGCGGCCGAAGCGTCCTTCCCTTCGCGGGCTCGGGTACGAGCGCTCGAGGACGCGCGGCCGCAAGCGTGCCGTCAAGCAGCTCACGGGGAAGATCGCGCGTGCGACCGGTCTCCTTCGTCCGCCTCGTCGCAAGCCGCTGCCGCTCGACCCCCTCGAGAGCGCGAAGGTCGCCGAGCTCCGCCACGTCGACGACTCCGGCCCGGGGATCCGCCGCATCGCCCACGGCAAGAGCTTCCGGTACAAGCGCCCCGACGGCTCGCCCGTTCGCGATCTACCGACGCTCCGCCGCATCGCGAGCCTCGCGATTCCGCCCGCGTGGACGAGCGTGTGGATCTGCCCCTCGGCCGACGGGCACATTCAGGCGACCGGCCGCGATGCGCGCGGGCGAAAGCAGTACCGCTACCATCCGCGTTTCCGCCAGATCCGCGACGAGACGAAGTACGAGCGCATGATCGCCTTCGCGGCGATCTTGCCGAAGGTCCGCGCGCAGGTCGACGACGATCTCTCGCGAGCGGGACTATGCCGCGAGAAGGTCCTCGCGACGGTCGTCCGTCTCCTCGAGATCACGCTCATCCGCGTCGGAAACGAGGAGTACGCGCGGGAGAATGCGTCTTTCGGGCTGACGACGCTGAGGAACCGTCACGTCGACGTGAGCGGATCGAGCGTCCGCTTCCACTTCCGCGGCAAGAGCGGGATCGCGCACTCGGTCGAGGTGCACGACCGCCGCGTCGCCCGCGTGATCGCGCGATGCACGGATCTGCCCGGACAGATCCTGTTCCAGTACGTCGACGACGAGGGCACGCTCTGCACGGTCGAATCATCCGAGGTCAACGCGTACCTCCGCACGATCTCCGGCGCCGAGTTCACGGCGAAGGACTTCCGCACGTGGGCCGGCACCGTGCTCGCGGCCACCGCGCTCGCGAACCTCGTTGCGGAGGAGGGCGCGAAGGTCTCGGGGACCCTGCTGAAGAAGAATGTCGTCCAAGCGATCAAGGACGTCGCAACGCGACTCGGCAACACGACTGCCGTCTGTCGCAAGTGTTACGTCCATCCCGAGATCATCGACGCGTACCTCGAAGGCGCGCTCTCGCTCGAGATCGCAGCTCCGAGCCTGGCGACGAAGAATCGTCCGCCGAGCCTCTCCGCGGAGGAGACCGCGGTCCTTGCGCTGCTGCAGGAGCGGATCGGGCGCCGCCGTACGAAGCTCGAGGCGGCATGAGCGCGGACGTCCGGGTCGGCATCTCGGGATGGCGCTATCCACCGTGGCGCAACGTGTTCTATCCGCGAGGCCTCGCGCAGCATCGCGAGCTCGAATACGCGAGCCGCCAGGTCCGGACCGTCGAGATCAACGGCTCCTTCTACTCGCTCCAGCGCCCCTCGAGCTACCAGTGCTGGTACGCGGATACGCCCTCCGATTTCGTGTTCGCCGTCAAAGGCGCGCGCTTCATCTCGCACAACAAGAAGCTCAAGGACTGCGCCGGACCGCTCGCGAACTTCTTCGCATCCGGCGTCCTCGCGCTCGAAGAGAAGCTGGGTCCGGTCCTTTGGCAGCTCCCTCCGCAGCTCGCGTTCAACGCCGAACGCATCGAGGAGTTCCTCGCATCGCTGCCACGCACGACGGCGGCCGCCGCGGAGATCGCGCGCGGGCACGATCATCGGATCAAACACGGCGCATACCTCGACATCCGCCATGACGGACCGATTCGCTACGCGATGGAGGTCCGGCACGAGACGTTCGACGATCCCTCGTTCATACGCATCCTGCGGAAACAGAACGTGGCCTCGTGCATCGCGGACACGGCGGGCAAGTGGCCGTACCTCGAGGACGTCACCGCAGATTTCGTCTACATCCGTCTCCACGGCGCCAAGCAGCTCTATGCGAGCGGGTATTCGAGCACGGAGCTCGATCGGTGGGCGGACCGCATCGCCGCGTGGTGCAGCGGCAAGGAGCCCACCGACGCCGTGCTCGCCGCTCCCGGCACGAAGCCGAAGTCGGCGCGCGGGCGCGACGTCTACGTGTACTTCGACAACGACGTGAAGGTCCGAGCGCCCTTCGACGCGATGAACCTCGCGGCGCGCTTCGGTCATGGTCACCGCGTCGCCTTCCCACGCAACCTGCATCGCGCGGCCGAAGCCGAACGCGGCGTCGTGCAGGTGAGCCAGACCTGGGATCGATGGCGCTACGGGCAGAGGAGGACGGCATGAAGCGTGGTGGCAGCGATACGGCGCTGGGGCGTTACAACGAGATGCGTGACTTCGAGCTGACCGACGAGCCTTCCGGCCGCGTCGCGCGCACGAAGAGCGGGCGCTCGTACGTCATCCAGAAGCACGCCGCCCGCCGGCTCCACTACGACTTCCGGCTCGAGAACGACGGCGTGCTCTGGAGCTGGGCGGTGCCGAAGGGACCGAGCCTCGCTCCCGGCGATCGACGCCTCGCCGTGCAGACCGAGGACCATCCGATCGACTACCGCGACTTCGAGGGCACGATCCCCGAGGGGCAATACGGCGGTGGACCGGTCATCGTGTGGGATCGCGGCGAGTGGACGCCGATCGGCGATGCCGCCGAAGGCATGAGGAAGGGGCGCCTCGACTTCGAGCTCGACGGAGAGAAGCTGCACGGAAAGTTCATGCTCGTCCGGACGACGAGGCCCGACGAAAAGAAGGCGAGCTGGCTCCTGATGAAGCGAACCGACGAGTACGCGACCACCGGTCCGGAAGCGAACATCGTCGACGTGCGCCCCGAGAGCATCCTCACCGGACGCACGATCGAGGACGTCGTCGCCGGTGTACCCGCGAAGCCGCGTGCCAACGGGAAGAAGACGCGCGCGAACGGAAAGAAGACGGCCGGTAAGG
This sequence comes from Pseudomonadota bacterium, assembly GCA_023402175.1. Lineage (GTDB taxonomy): Bacteria > Myxococcota_A > Polyangia > Polyangiales > Polyangiaceae > Labilithrix. The sequence continues at coordinate 49,086 of JAEXCN010000113.1, forward strand.
CAAAGGCGAAGGCGAAGGCGAAGACGAAGACGAAGACGGCCCGAGCGAAGACGAGCGCGAAGCCCAAGCTCCGCGGTGCGCCGCTGCCCGAGTTCGGGTCGGTCGCTCCCGAGCTCGCGACGCTCGTGAAGGACGTGCCAAACGCGGGCCCGTGGATCTACGAGATCAAATACGACGGCTACCGGACGCTCGCGTGGCTCGACGACGGCAAGGTCCGCATGGCGTCGCGTCGCGGGCACGACTGGACGGACAAGTACCGGAACATCGCGAGCGCGCTCTCGCGCGTCCGCGCGAAGAACGCCATCTTCGACGGCGAGGTCGCGTACGTGCTCGACGACGGACGCACCGACTTCCAGAAGCTCCAGAACACGCTCGGGAGCGACTCGCCGAAGGATCGGGCCCGGCTCGTCTACTTCGTCTTCGACCTCCTCTTCTACGATGGGGTCGATCTCCGCGACGAGCCGCTCGAGTACCGCAAGGAGCGCCTCCGCACGATCCTCGCCGGCGAGGGACCTCCGCTCAAGATGAGCGACCACGTCGAGGACGGCCGCGCGTTCTTCCGCGAAGCGTGCAAGGTCGGCCTCGAAGGGATCATCGGCAAGCGCGCCGATCGCCCTTACCTCTCGAGCCGCACGAAGGACTGGATCAAGGTCAAATGCGACAAGCGCCAGGAGCTCGTCGTCGTCGGCTACACCCCGCCGAAGGGAATGCGCAACGGCATCGGCGCCCTGCTCGTCGGCGTCCGTGAGGGCAAGGACCTTCGCTATGCCGGCAAGGTCGGGACGGGCTTCTCGAACGCGACGCTGAAGGATCTCGCTTCGCGGCTGGGCAAGATCACCGTCGACGAGCCGTCGGTGAAGAACCCGCCGCGCATGCGCCAGGCGAAATGGGTGAAGCCTGAGCTCGTGGCCCAGGTGCGCTTCACCGAATGGACGAGCGACGGCTCGCTCCGTCATCCTTCGTTCGAGGGCCTGCGCTTCGACAAGAGCCCGCGCGAGGTGCATCGCGAGGTCGAACAGGAGCCTCCGCGGGCACCGGCGAAGCCCACCGCTCGCGCGCGGACAACCGAAGACGACGCGGACGACGAGGCGACCGCCGCGCACCTCCGCGCAAAACACGCGAAGGACGAAGCCCGACCGCGCATCGACGGGATCGTGATCAGCCATCCGGACCGCGTGATGGACGTCGGGACCGGACTCACGAAGCTCGACCTCGCGCGCTACGCCGGCGAGGTCTGCAATACGATGCTCCCGTACGTCGTGAAGCGTCCGCTGATGCTCCTTCGCTGCCCAGGCGGCACGCAGACGAGCGTGTTCCGTCAGTCGGATCGGCGCCAGGGGAAGAAGTCGAGCTGCTTCGTCCAGAAGCACTCGGGTCAGGGCCTCAACAAGGAGAACCTCAGCTCCACGACCGTGGGCGACGAGGAGGGGCTCTACGTCACGAACGCGAAGCAGCTCGTCCTTCTCGCGCAGAACAACACCGTCGAGATCCACGGCTGGGGCGCGACGCTACCGAGGTGGCAACGGCCCGATTGGATCGTCTTCGACCTCGATCCGGACGAGGATCTGCCGCTGTCGCGCGTCGTCGACGCCGCGTTCGAGACGCGAAACGCGCTCCGGACGCTCGGGCTCGAGAGCTGGGTCAAGACGACGGGCGGCAAGGGCCTGCACGTCGTCGTCCCCATCGCTCGCCGTTACGACTGGGACACCGTCCGGCGCGTCTCGCAGAACATCGCCGTCCTCATGTCGCGCGCCGCTCCCGATCGCTATGTCGCGAACATGTCGAAGAAGGCCCGCGTCGGAAAGATCTTCGTCGACTATCTCCGCAACGTGGAGGGAGCGACGGCCGTCCTTCCCTACTCTGCCCGTGCACGCCCGGGCCTACCCGTCGCGATGCCGGTCGAATGGGACGACCTCCGCAACATCGACCCGCAAGAGCTCACGATCGTGACCGTGCCGAAGCTCATCGCACGCCGAAAGCGCGATCCGTGGGCCGACTTGCTCGACACGCGCCAAACACTCCCGCGCGAGCTCCTCGACGCACCGCTCACGTGACGGCGCGACTTCTACTTCTCGAGCGCGCTTGGAGAAGAAGAGATTTACAGGGAGACAGGGGGAACGGGGAGCCGAGAGGGAGGTGTCTTGCGTCACTCTTCACCTGGACCCTCGTCGGGCCCTCCAGGAAATTGCTTCGCAATTTCCTGTCGGAAATTTGAGTCTCCGATCCGGTCGTCAGGTGGATCCACACGGTGCCCACGTCATTGCCGATTGCAGGATTGGACGGAGCTGCTGCCCGCCTCTCGTTGGCGGCGCCACGCGTTCATCGCGGTTCGGAAGTCGCGCTGATCCTTGTCGCTCAGGGTTGTGCAATCTGCACCCATCTGTGATCCTCGATGCTTGGAATGAGGTCAGCACCGTGTGGAAGATGGCCCGCACGGTCGCGAGTGAGGTCTCCCTTTCCGAAGGAAATGCGGAGCATTTCCTGAGGGTCCCACGAGGCGACAGTCAGGAACTGAGAGAAGCCCCTCCTCTCCCTCTCGGCTCCCTGTCGCGCTGTCTCCCTGTTAAATCCTCTCGAGCAACGAGCGAGGCGGCCCGCGCACGACAGAGAGCGTCAGTCCGCAGGCGCGACCAGGCGAGGGCGCGCGTGGCAGGCGAAGAACACGCGCGCGAGCGCGCGAGGCGCGTTAGCGAAAGGGCTCTCGCGAGACGAGAGCCCGATCGGAACGGCGTTGGTTACTGCGCGCCCGGCGGCTTCGGCAGACACGCGGCGGCCGGGCCGCCCGCGACGAAGCACGTCGCGCCCTGGATGCAATCTGCATCCGACTGGCAGGGGAACGCGCACTTGCCGTACTGCGTGTTGCAGCGGTGGGTCATGCACTGCGAGTCGTTCTGGCAGGCGAGCGCGGTCGGCCCCGGGACGGACATCTGGCCCGCTGCGGGCGCGGCGCCCGGCTGACCCGGCTGAGGCGGGTACTGCTGCGGATATTGACCTTGCTGCGGATACTGACCCGGCTGTCCATAACCCGGCTGCCCCGGCTGGGGGTATCCCGGCTGACCGTAGGGCTGCGCGCTGGGAGCTGGCGCGGCCGGCGGCGGCTCATCTTTCTTGCACGCGACGACCAGCGCGACGACCGAGACGACACCAAAAGCAGCAGCCAACGAGATCCTTGCCATGTCTCCTCCAAGCTATGGGCACACGACCAGCTTCGGCGAGGCCCTACAACTATCGGCCACGCGCGAGAGCGTCAACTGAGCGTCATCGAGCGACGCGAAGACGACTGAAGAGAACCCGCGCGCGCCATCACCAAGCATGCTCCTCGTCCACAACGAAGCAGCATCGATGCCCCTTACACCGAACGCGGTCGTTACGTCGTGCGTGGTATCGTCCGCGCCTCATGTTCGGTTGGACGGACGCACGGGCGATCCTCGTCACTACCATCGTGCTCGGGCTCGAAGGAGCCGCGTGCACGCCGGGCACGCCGCCCGCTCCGGCTGGGGTAGATGCTTCCGTCTCTCCCCTGCCCGGGGCGGCGACGGCCGCGGCGGCTGCAGGTGATGCCGGCTCTCCGGCGGCGGCTCTGACGACCGACGCGGGGTCCGCTGCTCCGTCGGCTCCATCGGCCGTTGCGAGCTCAGCGGCCGATGCGGGCGATCCGGGCACGCTGCCGCAGACTCGCGACAGGCCCGCCCCGAAGAGCGCCGCTCTCGATGCACGCGCCGCCGCGCTCTGGGATGGCATCGTCCACGACGATCCCGATCGCGCGATGCCGTTCTTCTTCCCCGTGACGGCGTACGAGCAGGTGAAGGCGATCCCCTCCCCGGCCTCGGACTGGCGACGGCGGCTCGTTGCGGCTTACAAGCGAGACATCCACGGCCTCAACAAGCGCCTCGGCGACAAGGCGGAGTCGGCGAAGCTCGTTCGCCTCGACGTCCCCGACGAACGCGGGCGCTGGGTCGAGCCGAACGAGGAGTCGAACAAGCTCGGATACTATCGCGTGTATGGCACACGCATCGTCTACGAGGTCGACGGCAAGGAGCGCGCGCTCGACATCTCGTCGCTCATCTCGTGGCGCGGCGAGTGGTACGTCGTCCACCTGACCGGGTTCAAGTAGCCCCCCAGTGCTCACTTCCAGGTCAGCAAGTGGTCTCGGTGGGGCTCCGCACGCGTCGCTGCCTACGACGGACTCCACGACCGTCATCCGCCCGCGAAACGCGAGCGCGACCCCGTCGCGCCCGGAGGAGCGGCTCCGTCATCTCGCGAAACGAGAATCCGCGACCCGCGCCTGTCGGGGCGGGATCGCGGAAGTCCTTGGAAAGAAGGGGTGGGCCGAGCGGGGCACGATCCCGCGACCTACGGATTAAAAGTCCGCAGCTCTACCAACTGAGCTATCGGCCCATTCGAAACACGCTTTCGATACGTTCACCGCGGTCTCTCGTCCAGTCCTTTCAGCTCCGCCGCGCGTCGCAGCGGTGAGAACGAAGCTCCTGCAGCGGCCGCGAGCGTCGACGTCGCGCCAGCGGCGGGCAGCGCCCGAGCCGTCGCAGCGGCAGACATTGGCTCTCCGAGAGGCTGATGAGGCTGATGAGGCCGACGGTCCGTCGATTCGCGCGCTGCCGAGCTCGTCGGCGGCGTCATGCCGTCAACGTCATGGTCGCGCGTGCGCGAAGCGACGCCGAGCGCAGACCGAGTGTCGGGACGAAGCGACGGGATCAGCTCCGCGGTCAGCTTCGAGAATCGCGAGAATCCCGCGCATTTGCGTATGGTTGTGCGCGAATGGGCGCCGCGGCCCGCGCGTTGCAGACGCCGCACGTGATGATGATGGCTGCACCGTGGGGACCTTCGTCGAACGCCCCCGCTCTTTTTGCTTCGACTCCGCTCGACCCGCGCGGTCCGAGCGCCAGGTGCTCATGCGTAAGGTGATCCTTCATCACCCGGAGGAGATCTTCTCGCGCCGCCACGTGCCGTCGTGGCTCATGTTGAGCTTTTCGTCCGGCTGCGTGAACGCGATCGCCTTCATGGCGTGTAAGCGATTCGTCACCCATCTCACGGGCACGTTCACGCAGCTCGGCGTGCAGGCCGCGCATCTCCCCGTCGTCCTCGATCTCGCCGCCGTCATCGTGTGCTTCATCGCAGGCGCGATGACCGCCGCGTTGTTGATCAACGGGCGCGCGCACCGCGGGAAACAACCGCTCTACACGCTCCCGCTGATGATCGTCGCCGTGACGACGGCAGCGGTCGGCGCTGCGGGGTATGCAGGCTTTCTCGGCGACTTCGGAGGCGCCGTCGGCGGGGCCGGCGACTTCGTTCTGCTGTCGATGCTCAGCTTCGCGAGCGGCCTCCAGAACGCCGCCGTCGCATCGAGCACCGGGCTGCTCGTTCGCACCACGCACCTCACCGGGCCGGCGACCGATCTCGGAATGCACCTCGTCGATCTCGCGTACACGAAGGGGCCCGAGAGGCGCTCGGCGAAGCGGCACGCCCTCCTTCGTGCGGGCAAGATCCTCGCGTTCGCGAGCGGCGCCATCGGCGGCGTGATGCTCGCCCAGAGCATGCAGTTCCTCGCGTTCTTCGTGCCCGCCGCGATCATCATCGCCGCCACCGCGCTGAGCTTCGATCCGATGCGCGTCCGGCAGATGCTCTCTCCGCCCGCGGACGACGAGGCGATCGAGCCGACGCGGGACGGCGAGGACGCGCGCGCCGGGGCCTGATCGACCGCGGGGAGGACGCGGCTCGCGCTCGGGTGACGAGAAGGCTGCAACCATGCACATGGTTTTCCGCGCACTGGCAAGGCGGTTGCAGCCGTTCGAGCATGCAGCACGACAGCCTGAACCGAGCCGGACTCCTCGTTCCCCTCGCGGCCGTCGTCCTGTCGGCCTGCACCAAGCCTCAGCCTGACGCGAAGAAGGCCGAGCCGACCTCGATCGCGACGACGCACTCGGCGGAGCTCGCGCCGAAACCGAAGCGCACGGGCGCGATCGAGACCGTCGACGTGCCGAACGACCGCAAGGTCCTCGTCGTCCTCGGTGAAGGCGAGCGCCCGATCGTGCATCTCCACGGGATGTGCTCCGAGCCCCGTCCCGATCTCGAGGCATGGGCCTCGAGCGTGAGCGAGCACGGAACCGTCATCGCGCTCGAGGCAGACGCTGCATGCGCGAACGGCAACGGACGCACCTGGACGACCGACACCGATGCGATCGACGCGCGCGTGAGCGGCGCGATCGCGGCGGTCGAGCACGCACGCGGCGTCGATCTCGATCGCGGTGAGCTCGTCCTCATCGGCGAATCGATGGGCGCTACGCGAGCGACCACGCTCGCGCGCCGGTTCCCGGAGAAGTACACGCGGCTGGTCCTCGTCGGAGGCCCGGAGACGCCGTCGGCGAAGGATCTGCGGACCGCGAAGGCCGTCGCCCTGCTCGCCGGCGAGAAGGAGCCGCAGGAGAAGATGCGGCAGGGCACCGTGGGGCTCGAGAGCGCAGGGCTGAAGGCGCGCTTCTGGGAGCTCGCCGACGCCACGCACGGCAACTACGGACCGGAGGGCGGCCAGACGATGAGCGAAGCGGTCGCGTTCGTCGCGCGATCCTCGAGTCACGCGACACACTGACGCGGGGACAGTTGCCACGAATCGGGGGAGCGTGTGCCGATTCGCTCGATTGGGATGCGGGAGCGCGTCGCGCTGCCGTCGGTCCCGCAGGCGAACACATGCAGCACTCTGCGGTTTTCTGAGCGACGGCGATTTGCGGCATGCGCTCTGCAGGTCGGCGCGCCCGACCGAAGGCACGCGATGGCGCGGCGAGTCTCCAAGCGATCGCAAGCCACACGAACTGCGGGGCACCGTCGTGTCCCGCCCAACTCTGGAGTCTCTCCATGAAGGTTTCGCATCTGGTCCTCAGCGCGTTCATGACAGCCGCTCTCGCATGTGGCGGCGGCAGTGAGTCGAAGACCCCCGACACCCAGACGACGCCGACGTCCGGCACGTACGGCGATCCCAACGCGACGCCGGGAACCGCGCCGGGAACCACGCCCAACATGCCGAGCGGCACGGGCTCGATGGACACGACGCCGTCGACCGGACAGACGCCAGGCTCTCCGGCGGGCGGCTCGATGGGCAGCGACGGTAGCGGCACGACCGGCACCGGCACCGGCACCTCCGGCATGACGGGCACGACCGGCACCGGCACCGGTTCGACGATGGGGACCGATTCGACGACGGGCTCTGGATCGACGATGGGCACGGGCTCCGGTTCGACGACGGGCTCCGGTTCGACGATGGGCACGGGCTCGGGATCGACCGGCTCCGGATCGTCGTCGACCGACACCACGACCGGCAGCGGCACGGGCAAGAGCGGCACGAAGGGAACGACCGGTACGAAGAAGCCGGGCGCGACCGACACCAAGACCGGCACCGACAGCACGACGGGCACCCCGAAGAAGTAGTCGCCCGCAGCCACTCATCGCATGATGGAGACGCCTGGCGGAGCGCTTGCCGCCAGGCGTCTTCTTTTCCATCGACCGCTCACCGTCGTCGGCGGCGTGCCTCGGCGAGGAGAGAGCTCCGCCGACAGCATCGCAGCAAGCGTCGACGTGCCGAAGCCCGACAGCGCGGTGAGCCGCGCTTCGCGAGCCCTCACTCGCGCTGCGCTTCGCGAGCCCTCACTTGCGCTGCGCTGGTCACTCCGCAGCTCCGGAAGACGCTTGGCCATGAGGCTCGATGCTTCCGCTCGGCGCAGACGCTGCGAAGGCAGCGCTGTCATGCGCGCTCCTGTTCCATGTGACCCGCCCGCGCGAGCGAGCATCCCTGCGTCATCCCGGAGCGAGCTGGACACGGCCCCGCAGAGCACCGCCTTCGATGCACGACGAGCTACGTCGGCGCGTAAGGCACATGCAGGCGCGCGAAGCGAAAAGCGCCCGGCGGATCGCTCCGCCGGGCGCCTCTCTGTTGTTCCCGCTCGCACTACTGCCCGACGCGAGGACGAGCGAGACCGAAATCAGAAGCGGCCGACCGCGCCGAGGCCCGCACCCGCGGCGAACGACACCGGAGTGACCTTCACCTCGGGCTTTACGACCTTCGCCGTCGTCGAGCGCTCGGTCACGCTCGACGACTCGGGGATGATGAGCGAGCTGAGTGCCAAGAGCACGCCGGCTCCCTGCACGACACCGCTCGTGATGATCATTGCCTTGGCGACGTCCTCGTTGCCGCCGCAGGGGTTCGCGCTGCCGCAATCGCGATTCGCGAGGTCCATCCACGGACCGACGACGGGGATGAAGAGGCGCTTGTCCGAGTCGCGATCGCTGACTGCGCCGGCGATGACTGACGAGCCATAGCTGAGCACGAAGATGCCCGCACCGGTGCTGAGGAGCGACTTGTTCGGACGATGCTCGACGGTCCGCTCCGAGTAGTGATCGCCACCCTGCGCGACGTACGGTGCCGCAGTCGTCTGCGTCTGACCGACCGGCTGCTGCCCCTGCGGCGGCTGCTGCACGGTCACCGACTGGACCGGCTGCTGCTGCGGCTGCTGAGCCGGCTGCGTCGTCTGGGCAGGCTGCGTCGTCGCCGGAGTGGTCGTAGTCGTCGTCGACTGAGTGGTCTCCTGGGCGAAGCTCGTGCTCGCGCAGAAGAGCGCGACGACGGAGGTCGCCATCGCGACGGGAATACGAAGCGTGCTCATGATCTTGTCCTTCCTGAAGTCCTTTATGGGCCGGTTGATCGTTCGGCGCTGTGGATGGGAATAGCAACGGAGGTGCCCACGCTCTCGCAGCGACCGCGATGCGCGCCATCTCGCCGATCGCGACGTGATTTCGTGAAGACACGCACCGCGCATCCGACGTGCGGCCAGCGCGAGCGTGACGACCTTGTGCCCCGCGAAGCGGCTCGCGTCCCAAGTCGTCGCTGGCGACTTCGCCTCACTTGAGGCGCGGCCGCCGCGGTAGATGCATCATGCACGCGCAGCTTCGACGGGGCTTTGGCGCGGCCCGCCTTCTACGGTCGTGCTGCAGCCGTCAGCGAGCGCGTCACGCGGCCCTGCGGCTCGCGAAAAGAAGAGCTCGCGTCAGCGCGCGATCTCCGCGAGCGACACGCCTAGCACCTTCTTCGCGATCGGATCGAGGACGTCAGGCTCGCCGACGAAGTGGAACGTCCGGTGCGTGTGCACGAGCGATCCGCCGTTCGCAAGCTCGGCGGCTGGTGAGCTCGTCTCGATCTCGTAGAAGCCTCCGAGCGGCGGCTTGCCAGGCGCGGGAGGGCCGTCGTTGTAGCTGTTGATGACGTCGCCCTTGTACGGCTCCTTCTGCATCTCCCACATACTGTTCACGTAAGGAGCCTTCTTCTTCGGGCCGTCGTAGTGGACGATCGTGAGCAGCTTCGCCTCCGCGCTGTAGCTGCCGGCGACGTTCTTCGCGCGCTCCGGACCGAGCCCGATCTTCCCGCGCACCTTGCCGTCGGCCTTGAGCGTGAGAAAGCCTTTCTCCTCGTTCACCGTCAGACGCTCCGTAGGGACCTTCCCGAAGTAGCGGTCGTTAACGATCTCTCCTTGCTTGGGCGTGTGGGTCTCGAACGGGATGACGACCTTCGCGTCGGACGCGGGGGCGAACATCGCCAGGATCCAGATCGACGGCAGTCCCGTGTCCTTCTTCCACGGCGCCTTCGAGCCGTTCCGGATCTCGTTCTTCGTCTCGAAGGCGACGTAGCCGAGCGCCTCCTTCGTCGACGGCAGCGAGACGCCGAGCACCTGCTTCGCGTCGTCGCGAGAGAGAAGACGCGCGGTCCTCTCGACGGCGAGCGTGAGCTCGTTCCCCGACCAGTTCGTCACCTTCATCGTCCGCGTGAAGACGACGCGATCGGGCGTCTGACCGGCAACGGTCCAGGCACCTTCCTGCAGCTCGTGGGGCGTCTGCCACTCGTCGAACGAGAACGGCTTGCCGGGCGCGAAGTAGAGCCCGTATTGCCCGCCTTCGGGGCCGAGCCAGAAGCGATCTTCACCGCCGTAGTTGTCGAACTGCGTGCCTGTCTTCCCTGCCTCGATGAACGACCGATTGATCCAGCCGAGGCTCCTTCCCGCGCCGGAGACGCCGCTCGTCATCACGCGACCCTGGTACTGCGGAGAGAGGGCCACCTTCCCGCCGTCCGGATCGGTGAGCACCAGCGTCTTGCCGTGCGCGTTCAGGAAGGCGAGGTCTTCATCGAACGTCGCGGGCGCGCGGGTGACAGGAGCATTCACGGCAGCGGCCTCCTTGGACTCCTTCTTACCGCCTTGACCGTTCGCATCGAGCACGGGCGCTTCGGCATCCGCGCCCACGGCATGGCCCTGCTCGGGCGGGCGCGAGCTCGCCTCGGGTGGCGGCGAGCCGGCACACGACGTCAGCAGCAAGGCAGCGATCACGGCGCTTCGGCAGTCGGCGAGCACGCCCGCAGGATACACGCGCCTCGCGCTCCAGTGGCTGCGTCGTCGGCAGCGCGCTCAGCGCAGGCGCTTCACGTCCCAGCGGATGCGACGCGGCATCGATCCGCGGACCTCGAGCGTCAGATCGCCGTGTGTGATCGCATGAGCCTCCGCAAGCGGCGTGGTGAGCCGCACCCGCTCGACGCCGCCTTCGATGCTCTCGTTCACGCAGCCCGCTTCGCACGCAGAGAGCGCGTCGGGTGCGACGGCAGGCAGCGTGCTCGGAGGAGCGCTCGCGGCCGCGCGACGCGCGACGAGCTCGGTCCCATCGGCCAGGACGATCTTCGCTTCGCGTCCCGCCGACAGCGCGACGAGGACGTCGAGCCGGTCCTTCAGCTGATCGAGCGTGACGATGCCGGGCTCCGTCGCCGGAGCGAGCGTCTCGATCGACGGATCGAGCATCGGCACGATGCCGCCGTCCCCGAGGAGCAACGGCAGACGCCCGAGCGGCGCCGGCAGCGTGACGCGACGACCGCCGTCGTAAGCAGCGTGGTCGACGAGATCGACCCACTTGCCGGGCGGAAGCCAGGTCTCCTTCGTCGTCGCTCCGCGCTCCACGACCGGAGCGGCCCACAGCGATGCTCCGAGGTAGAACGAGCTCTCCGCCTTCCACGCCTCCGGCTCGCGGGGATGATGGAGGAACGCGTGGCGCATGATCGGAGCGCCCGTCCTGTTCGCCTCGCGCGCGAGCACCTCGAAGTAGGGCAGGAGTCGCGTGTGCAGGCGCGCCATGTCGGAGTAGACCGCGATCGTCTCGGCGTCGTTCCAGAGCTTCCATTTCTGACGGCGACCGAGCGGATTCGCGCAGGCGTTCTGCTCCATCATGATCGGCGAGACGGCGCCGAGCTCCGCCCAGCGGAGATACATCTCCTTGTCGTTCGGGAAGTCCGTGATGCACTTGAACCCGGTGACGTCGCTTCCCCAGAGAGGGACGCCGCTCATCCCGAGGTTCAGACCGCCGCGAACCACCGAAGGAAGGCCCTGCGTCTCGTCGAACGTCGCCTCGGGATCGCCGCTCCACACGGCCGGGACCCATTGCTGCGTGCCCGTGTAGCCCGAGCGCACGAAGAAGAGGAAGTCGTTCGGGCGCTCCTTCGAGAGCAGCTCGTAAGCAGCCTTCGCGCTCAGGACCGGGAAGGCGTTGTGCATCTCGTCGCCGCGACGGCCATCGGCGAACTTCCACGTCCGGCGGACGTACTCGCCGAAGTCGTGCATCCACCCGTCGTAGCCGAGCGCGAGCGTCCGCCGGAGAAGGTCCTGGAACCAAGAGACCGCCGCCTCGTTCGTGAGGTCGATCGTGGCGAGCGTCTGCGGCTCACCGGAGATGAAGAACGTCTCGCCGATCGCGCCTTCCGGCGTGAGCGCGAAGTATCCCAGGTCCTTGCCGTACGCGAGATCGGCCGCGGCCTCGGCCTTCGAGATCGAGACGTACGGGTTGTTGTACGCCATGACCTTGTAGCCCCACGCGTGCGCTTCGCTCGTCCAGGCGCGGAGCTCCTCTTCGCGTCCGAGCTCGGAGCGCGCGGGCAACAGGTGGACCGCATCGTCGAGCCCTGTCGTCGGGACCTTGGCGTCGCGGAGCTTCTTCCATTCGAGCACGTCGCCGACGCGATCGCCGCTGCTGACGCGGCGGCGCGGTCCGAAGACCCACGAAGCGGGCACGAGAGGCCTTCCGGTGTCGCGCGTGAAGTCGTCGAGCGACGCGAGCGGATCGTCGTGGACGTAGACGACGGCTTCGAGCGTGCTCGCATTCGCGGCCACGCGCCACGCGTCGTTCCTCTGACTCCCGAAGTGCGTCTCGGTACGGAACGTCGTCGCGAGGTGCATCGCGTACCCGGCGTTCGAGAGGAAGAACGGGACCGGGAAGTACGTCATCGACGGGCCGTTCGGGAACGGGTTCTGCTCGTCTGCGGGGACCTTCTCGCCCTTGCCCGCGCCGCCTTCCTCCGCCCACGAGTAGAGCGACAGACCACGATGATCGACGCTCGCGAAGCGCTCACCGAGGCCGAAGAAGTGATCGTCTGGACCGAGTGCGAACGAGACGGAGACCTTGTTCCACGCGTCAGCCGCGTCCTTGTTCGCCGGCGTCGCCGTGGTTTTCAGGCGGACCTTTGCGCCTTCGATCGCGACGTCGACGACGAGCTTCCCTCCCCCGGTGTCGAGCTCGAACGACGCGCTCGCGTCGCTCTGCGCGGTCAAGCGACCGACCGCGCCGTGCGCCCACGGTCGCTCGTCCGCGATGTAGCCGTCCCAGCCGGGAATGACCTTGATCGCATCGGGGCCGTCGTCGCGCGTTGCTGCGGGAGCGCCGTAAGCATCGGCGCCGCCGCCGGTCAGCGTCCGTAGGATCTCCTTCCCGTTCGGATCGAAGATGCGGATCTGAAACGGCGCGAGACTGACCCTCACGCCGGCGCCTTCGCCACGCAGTTCCACGGGCGGAGGCGCATCGTCGGCGTCGCCATTGCACGCCGGTGATGCGCCGAGCACGCACGCGCCGACGAGCGCGAGGACACACGTGGGCGAAGCCCGCATGACGAGACTCTAGCGCGCCTCGTCTCGTTCACGAACGTGCCCGGTGCCCGCTGCAGTTACGGTCGAGCCAGCCGGCCGCACCACCTCATTGGCACCAGCACTGCGGCTGCTCGGAGACCTGGGCGCCGTAGGACGTGCCGCACGTCCCGCTGTACGCGCGTCCTCCGTCGGCCTTGCAGGCCTCCTCGCAGTCGAGGACGTTGGTGGTCCCTGCGCTCGTGCAGATCGTGATCGAGCCGTCGCCGTTGCACGAGGCGAGCGTGCCCGAGCAAGGTGGGAAGCAGGTATCGACGACCGGCGACGTCGACGACGTGAGGTCCGCGCAGCTCGCGCTCGAGAGAGCGTCCGCGCACGTCCCGCTCACGAGCACCGCCGTGAACTGCCGCTGGCACGTGTCCATCGTGATGCTCTGCTGGCACTCGTTGATCAGCCTGCTGCAGAGCTTCGCCGCGTTGATCGGGCGCCGCGTGCTCGTACCTCCCGAAGAAGAAGACGAGGACGACGTCGTGCCGGAGCCGGAGCTGCTCGAGGACGAGCTCGTCGAGCCGGTGCCTGGATACGGCTCGCATCCGGTCACGAGCAACGAAGCCACGGCCGCGAGAGCCACACGCAGAGCCAGCGACGGCAAGTTGTATGTTGCATCCATATTGACGACCTTCACCGAGCCCCGCAGATTACACCGTCCGCGAAGCGGTACCGGATGGTCCTCGCGATCGGTCGAGCCTTGCGTCGTGCGAGTCGGTCCACGCTCGCCTGTATGGCGTCGGGGATCGCGTTGCCCCGAACAGGCCCGCATCTACGTTCATCGACGATGCAGACGCTCGTATCGAAAGGTGCCGCGCGCTCGAAGGTAGAGCCCAGCGAGAGCGAGCTGCGCCATCTGCTCGCGCGCGCGCGCCCGGGTCGCGTCGGAGATCTCGGCATCAACGCCATCCTCCGCGCCGATCGTATCGACGCCTGGGCCTTCCCCGTCCAACGCGCGCTCCGACGCTTCGCGATGATGCCGGGCTTTCGGCATGCGAAGGACTTCCTCAACGGCACATGGCTTGGGCATCCACTCCATCCAGCGCTGACCGACGTCCCGATCGGCGCGTGGACTGCCGCTCTGATCTTCGACGCCATGACGGTCGCGCATCTCCGCAAGCTCGATCGCGCAGCTGAGGCCGCCATCGGAGTCGGGATCGCCGGCGCGGGCGCGTCTGCGCTCGCGGGGCTCGCCGACTGGGCCGACACGAACACGTCGCAGCGCCGGGTCGGGTTCGTGCACGCTGGGCTGAACTCGCTCGCCCTCGGGCTGCAGATCGCCTCCTTGGTGTGCCGCAAGCGCAGGCTTCGTGGCGGTCGCGTCCTATCGACGTTGGGGTATGGGGTGACCGTCCTGGCCGGATACCTGGGCGGCGCCCTCGTCTACAGACAGGGAGCTCAGGTGAGCCGAAATGCGTACGAGCGCGCGCCTCGAGCGTTCACTCCCGCGCTGCGCGAAGAACGGCTCCTGCCTGACGAGCCGACCCGCGCGATGGTGGGTGGAACCGCCGTCGTCCTCGTGAAACACGTCGGCGAGGTGTTTGCGCTTTCGGACGTCTGCTCGCATGCAGGGTGTCCGCTGTCCCAAGGACGCATCGAACGTGATGCCATCGTTTGCGCGTGCCACGGCTCGACCTACCGCCTCCGCGACGGTGCCGCGCTCCACGGGCCGTCCCCGTTCGCGCAGCCTAGCTTCGACGTGCGCGTCGAGAGCGGTGTCGTCGAGATCCGGAAGCGCGCCTGACCCGTCAAGCAGCAGGGCCTCGCAGACAGAAGTGCGTCGAGCTCAGGCCGCACTCCTCCCAGACGGGACAGGTGGGGCAGTTGCACGGTTTCGACCCGTCGAGGTCGTTGCACTTCGACTTACCCACCGCCTCGGCGCAATAGATCCCTTCGATCACGTCTGCCGGAGGCAGCACACCCGGCTTCCAATCGATGGTGGCGTTCTTCGCTTTCGCGGAGGGGCTCGCCAGGTACACCGGACATGAGCCGCACTTGCACTTCTCGACGTTCTGAATCGTGTAGAGGACTCTCGACATGGCGGTTCTCCAAGATCCGCGTACCACCCAGAGATCTCCCCGGCGACGCGATCGTCGGACGCGCGTTTCCCACCGCAGGACGTAGGCAGCCCGGCCGCGCCCCGGATGCCGATGGCCTCTTCCGGTCACCGGCCTGGCGGATCGACCTGCACCGGAAGCGGGATCTCGCCCGAGCCGACCTTCGTGCCGTTGTCTTCGAAGCGGGTGTCGGTCGTGAATGCGACCGAGAGCGGCTCGAGCTCGGAGGGCGCGGCCGGGACCTCGACGAGCGACACGCCCTCCTGCGTGTGCACCCCGACGGGGTTGTTGCGGATGATCGACCCTGCGACCGAACCGGATGCGTTCGCGAAGACGAGGCCGATGCCGGCGTGGTCGCCGACGATGGAGCGACTCATCACGAGCGAGCCGCCGAGCGTCACGGCGACGCCATGGCCGAAGCCGAAGGTGCTCGAAGCCACGCTGGTGATCTCCGAGTCCTCGACGACGGCCCGCGCCTCTTCTCCGACGACGTTCAGTCCGACCTGCGTGCCTCCGCGCGCCAGAACGCGGACGAGGTGCGCCGATGCGCCGTCCTGCACGTTCAGCGTGCGCGCACGGCCTTCCTTGCCGTTCGGCTCCGTGTCGAGGACGGCCACACGCTGGAGCGTCGCGGTCGTTCCCGCGTCCGAGAGGTGAATGCCGATGTCGTGCGCCTTCAGGATGACCGCGTCTTCGAGCGTGACCTCGGCGCCCTTGGCCGCGCCGAGGCCGTATCCGGAGCTGTCGTCGGCGGCCTGTGTGTCGGTGATGGCCGCGCGTCGGAGCGCGAGCTTGCTCCCTGCGCCGATCGCGAGCGCGCCGAGGCCGTACGACTTCCTCAGGATGACCTCGCTTGCGTCGAGCGAGCCGCCGGCATCGACGTAGAGCCCCGCCGAGAACTCGGAGCCGTCTCCCTTGCCTGCGCGGAGATCGGCGACGACGAGCCTCGTCACGTTTGCAGTGCCGCGCGCGGCGACTCCCGCTCCCGCCACGTCTTTCACGTAGACGTCGGTCGCGTCGAGCGTGCCCGCGCTCAAGATCCCGGAGACGGTTGCCGCGACAATCGCCGTCGAGGTCACGGTCGCGCTGCTGTCTTGCGTGACCTGTATGCCGCCGCCGTCGAGCGCGCTCCCGGCGAGATCGCGCACGACGCTCGAGGCGATCGTCGCCTTTGCGCCTTGCGAGACGAACGCGCCGTGTGTGTCGGCGCCCGTGAGCGTCGAGCCGATGACGTCGATCGAAGCTCCCTTGCCTTGCGCGAGCACCGCGGCCGCGACCGTCCCGCCGCCTGTGGTCGGCCCCTTGCGGATGCCGCCGACGTACGACCGCTCGACGCGCACGGACGTTCCGGCCTCGGGCGCGACGACACCTCCAGCGAACGTGTCCATGATCGCGCTCTCGACGACCGTCGCCTGCCCTCCCGTCTGCGTACCGATCCCCCAGCCGTAGGCGTCGTTGCCCGCGCGTTGCGCGACGCCGGAGACGATCGTGCGCATGACGCGAATGCGACCGTTCTTCTGGGCGCCGGCGCCGATCTCGGACGAACCGATGATCGCCGAGTCCTCGATCGTGATCTCCGCTTCGAAGCCGGACGCCGCACCGTGGCCGAACCTGCCGGACGCATCCGGGAGCGTGCCGCGAACGACGCTGTTCTTCGCGAGCACGCGCGTGCCGGCATCAGCACCGAGGATGCCGAGGCGGCGATTCGCTTCGATGACTAGACCCTCGAGCGTGACGTCGGCGCCCGATCCTGCGCTGACGCCCACCTCGAAGTCCGTGACCGTCACGCCGCGGATCGAAGCCGTCATCTTCTTCGTCAGCTCGAACCCAGGCGTTGCTGCACCCGCGCCGCCGAGCTTCACCTTGGCCGCGCAGCGCCCGACGACGGTGACGTCCTTCGAGAGCGTGACCGTCCCCGAATACGTCCCTTCCTCGACGGCAATGACCGCTCCGGAAGGCGCCGCTGCCACGGCGGCCTGGATCGTCGCGAAGTGCGTCGCGTCGATCATCCCCGGCGCATACGAGTCGTCGACGAAGACGGTCGCCCCTGCGGGCGGGAAAGGCGCGTCACAGTCGCCGACCGGGACACACGACGTCTCACCGAGGCGCGGCCGCGTCGCGCCGGAGCACGCCGCCTTCGCGACGATCGGCCTGCACCCGAAACCCGATTCGTCGCGCGTGAAGCCCGATGGACACTCGCCCGGTCCGACGGGCGTGCACGCGGTCTGTCCGAAGAATGCGACGGTGCCGGGAGCGCACGAGCCTGCAGCTTCACCGCAAGCCGCGCCGTCCTTCCCTGCCCCGTCGGGACACTCCTCGAAGCCGGCTGGTACGCACCGATCGTCGACGGCCGTCGATCCGACCTCGCACGTGAGCGGCGGCGGCGATCCCGACGACGAGCCCCCCGCCGCCCCGTCGTCACCACACGCGATCGTTCCGAGCGCGAGCGCAACGATGAGCCTGTTTACCTTCATCGATCAACCCCCATTCGCTGCATCCGCGCCAGCATCCGTCCCGGCATCGTCCGAGGTCGCTGCATTCGATCCCGTCCTCGGGATGACGCACTCCGCGAGCGGCGCGACCGCCTCGGTACGTCCCGCCCTCGCCTGGCGCGCGACGAACGCGACGCCCATGCTCATCGCGTCGCATGGCGCGTTCGCATCGCTCCGGCCGTCGGCGAGGACATCGAGGTTGTCGTTCACGAACGTCGACATGAGCTCGTAGTTGTCCTTGTCGTTCGTCTCGCAGAACCCGATCAGCCGGAATCCGTCGATGACGTCCTTTTGCCGCGCGCGACCGGCGATGACGCCGTCGTCGATGCGCCAGATGTTGTCCTGCCCCTTCACGATCTTGCCGACGACGATGCCCTGCTGGAGCCGGATCGGATACGCGACGACGAGACCGCGGTACCCCGGGAACCAGAAGAGCGTGTCGTCGGGGAGCTGCGTGACGATGTAGCCGTCTCGGACGTACGCATCGGCGCTGAAGATCTTCGAATCCGGCAGATCCGGGCCGCCGCGCCTCTCGACGAGCACGTCTTCTTCGACCGTCCACGGCATGTCCGCCGTGAAACAGGGCTGCGTGACCCATGACGGCTGCGCGCAGTCCCACGGCAGCGGTCTTTCGAGGCCGGGCGACGGATACAGATCGATGCGAACGCGATCGTCGTTCGGCTCACCGTTGTAGCCGGTGATCTTGATGAGGAACGTGTAGTGGCCGACGCATAGCGCGCAGTTGAATGCGTCGTCCGAGAGACCGTACTTCTTCGCGACCTGCGGGACGAGGTTCGCCGAGTATTCGAGCTTCCCGAACGTGTTGTCGCGGCAGTACCTGCCGTCGCGTGGGAGCTGCGATGCGCCGGCCTTGCAGCTCGGCGGCGGATCCTCGGACGTGCACGTCTCAGACGCGGTGCACACGCCGTCGAGATCGAGCCCGATGTCTTGCCAGGCATTCGGATCGGCGACGCCCTGCTCGTTCAGCGAGCCGAGGCGCATCGACGAGATCGCGAGCATGATCGGCCCGACGTCCTTGTCGTTTCCCGGCTTCGGGCGATCCTCCGGGCGAGGCATGCCGGCGCTGAAGCACCCACGCGTGTCGCCCCTCGACCACCAACCGATACCGCTCTTCGTCGCCGGGCGGTCCGTGGCCTCTCCGACGAGGAGAGATTCGTCGTAGGTGTTGCAGCCGTGTCCGCCGGCGGTGATGCCGACCGCCGTGAGAAGCAACATCGAGAAAAGGCCGCGCGCCCTCATCCGGCCTCTTCATCGTACCTGTTTTCCAGCAGGAGCGGCGTCTCGAGGGGGCGCCTCTCTTAGAGCTTGATCTAGGCCTTTTCCGCTGGAATACGAATGGGGTCATGAGTGAAGTGGGGAAGATCGTCAAGCTGCTCGAGTCCGACGCGATCGAGAAGAAGATCGCCGCCGCGATCGTCCTCGGCGAGCTGAGGGCGAAGGGCCCGGGCGTCGTCGAAGGTCTGGCCGCGGTGCTCGAGAGCGGCGTCTCTCTCCTCCAGGTGCACGCGCTCGATGCGCTCGCACGCGTCGGAGCGAAGAAGGCTCTGCCGCAGATCTTCCCGCTCCTCTCGACGAACGACGATGGCGTCCGGCGCGCCGCCACGCGCGCCGTAGCGAGCGTCGGTGAGGAGGTCGTCCCGCTCATCAAGGAGAAGATGGCGGCGGCCAGCCCCGAGGAGCGTCGCGCGCTCGATGCCGCGCTCGCCGAGCTCGGCGGTAAGGACGCGTTCTCCGCGCTCATCAAGGGGCTCGCGTCGAGCGACGCCGAAGCAGCAAAAGCGGCCGCGCTCGCGGTCCGGCAGCAGATCAAGACCGCCGACGGCAACAAGCGCCGGAGCTATCTCGCCGAGGTCGAGCGCTTTCTCGAGGCGCAAAAGAAGGCGGCCTCACGTACTCGCGGGGACGCGAACGTCGGTGGTTCGCCCGGAGCGATCGCGGCGGCGGTGAAGATCCTCGGCTACCTCGAGGACGAGAAGACGATCCCGACGCTCCTCGAATACGCGAACGACGAGAAGCAGCATCCGAGCATCCGCCAGGAAGCGATCATCGCGTTCCGGTTCGCGCTCCAGAAGGACAAGCCGAGCGCGAAGGTCGTCGACACCCTCGTGAAGGCGGCCGAAGCGCAGGACCGCACGCTCGCGCAGACCGCGCTCCACACGCTCGGCAGCCTGCAGGTCGGCGACGACACCGCCAAGCGCCTCGAGAAGCTCGCCCTGCACGCCGACTTCGATCGCGCCCGCTTCGTCCTCGACCTGCTCGGGCGCATGGGCGGCAACGAGGCCGCGCGCGTCCTCACGAAGGCACTCACGTCGACGACGGATCGCCGCTACGCAGAGGCCGCCGCCGCGGGCCTCTCGGGCAAGGAGGACGCCGTTCCCGCGCTCGCGAAGGCGCTCCTCGAGACGACGAACCCGGATCGCGCGTGGGTCCTCCGCAACGTGCTCCGCCCAACGGCGAAGAAGATCTCGCCCGCGCTCCGCAAGCAGATCCTCGAAGACGCGATCGATCGGCTGGGCAAGGGCGAGCGCAACTACGAAGCCCACCTCGACGTCGCACGCGATGCCGATCCCGACGGCGTTGCGGAGGCGCTCCGGGCGCTCGCCGCTCGGCTCCGCAAGAAGGACGAGAACAAGGCGCGCGTCGTCCTCGGCATCCTGTGCAAGTCCGACCGCGCGACGGACGAGGACCGCTACACGCTCGCGTCCCTCGAGCTCGCACGGTCGAACCGCGACACGCGACCGGCATCGCGCGCGGGCGACGAGGCGCTCCGTATCCTCGGCAACCTGCTCCGCCACGGCTTCGACGTCGCGAAGGCGCTGAAGAAGGACCGCGTCCTCGAGCTCGATCATCTCTACTACGTCGGCTTCCACTTCACCGAGGAGGGACACCCGCTCGGCGAGGAGCTGCTCGAAGAAGTCGTCAAGAAGGGCGGCCGTGCGAAGGTCGCCAAGATGGCGAAGAACAAGCTCGCCCTCTCCGAAGCCGTGTGACACACACGACACGGCTCTCGATGGTCGCCCAGGCCGACTGAATCACCCGACACGGGCTCCCGAAGGTCTCGCAGGCCGCCCGTCCGCGGCGGGGCACGGGCGTGCCCTCCCCGCAGACACTTCGTCGGTCTACCCTCTTGACCGCGGCGCGAACGGGACGATCATGTCGGCCGCGTCATGCTCGACATCGTCCGCACCTCGCTCCATCGCGCGATCACGACTCCCGCCGGTGACCGCTTCTTTCCCGTCCGCGTCCCGAAGGACCTCGCGCGCCGCTTCAACGCGCTGCTCGGCGATCCGATCTGCTCGAAGGAGGAGCTCGAGCGCCGGCGCGCAGGCCATGCGAAGCTCGAGGAGCTGAAGAAGAACGGTGGACGCTCGGCGTCGGCCGGAGCCGCCGCATCGGCCGGTGTTGCCGCGGCTGCCGGTCCTGCGGTGCAGGCGCCCGTGATGATCTACTTCGAGAAGGACCGCAATGCGCGGATGCTCGGGCGCATCCAGGAGATGCTCGAGGCGAAGTCCATCAAGTACACACTGCTCGACGTCTCCGGCGACGAGACGACGAAGGACTTCGTCCTCCGCGAGGCGAAGTGCAAGGACGATGACCTGCCCGTCGTCTTCGTCGCGACCACGCCGGTGGGCGGCTACAACGAGCTCGTCGACTGGGACGTGTCGGGCCGCCTCGCGAAGGCGCTCGCGGGCAAGTGACGGGCGGCGGCGGCGCGACGGCGCCTCTTCCGCTCACGTCCTACAAGATTCGCATCCACGACGTACACGTCCGCGCCGTCCCGGCGTGCGACGCGAGCGGCGCGCCGTTCGTCGGGCCAGGCGTGGACCTCTCCGGCGCCGACGCGCAAGCGGCGATCGAGGCGGCACGCCCGGTCGTCGCGTGGCTCGACGCGCGCGAGCCGGGCGTCGTCGTGCGGTCGATCTCCGTGAAGACGAAAGGCCCGCGCGTCCTCGTCTCGCTCGCGCCGCTCGGCTCCGATCCACGCCCGCGCGCGATGCGCTTCGATCCGCCCTACGCGGACGAGCTCCGCGACGCAGCGCGCGAAGCAGAGCGCGTGATCGGCGAAGCGTGCGTGAGAGTCCTCGCGAAACGCATGCCCCAGCGCTGACGGCCCCTGCTCCTTCGATGAGCGCTCGCGTTCAACATCGCCGGCCATCGATTCGCCAACCGCAGTCGATCGCCGGCATGGTGGTCACCGAGCGCGCGACCACGCAGCGAGCGTCCTCGGGCTGACGCCAGCTGCTCGACTCAGAGCCCCACGGCCCGCAGATCGAGGCCGTCGTCGCCGAGCGGCGGGCAGAAGTAGTACCCGCCGGAGAGCACGCGGGTGAACCCGAGAAGGCCGTCGACCTTGCCGTCCTCGAGCCCGGCCATCCTCCGGAGGACGCGC
Source organism: Pseudomonadota bacterium (assembly GCA_023402175.1). Lineage (GTDB taxonomy): Bacteria > Myxococcota_A > Polyangia > Polyangiales > Polyangiaceae > Labilithrix. Next base: position 71,041 of record JAEXCN010000113.1, read on the forward strand.
TCGAAACGGTCGAGGGACTCGCCAAATGCAACGAAGTAGAGTCCGTGCTCGCGGACCGTGCCCCATGGCATCGAACGCCGCACCATGAACGCCGGCGGGTCGAAGCTCTCCTGGGCCGTACGCTTGACGTGCGCGGTCACCGGCGCGTCCGGGATCTCCTCGTTGTCCTCGAAGCGCCGGCCGACGATCGCGTCGCGCCCTGCGGCGTCGTTCGCGCCGAAGCGCTCCAGATCATGCACGTAGCGCTGGACGGCGACGAAGCTCGCATTCCGCATCCCAGGCGCTTCGCTTCCGACGAGCGCCGCGGCCGCGGCGAGCTCTCCCTTCGGGTTCTCGGTCCCGTCCTCGTACCCGGTGAGATCGCGCCCGCCGCGGTAGCGGAACGTGTCGACCTCCTCCGTCAGACGGAAGCCCGGACCGAGCCGGCGTCGTAGCGCGAGCGCGCGATCCAGCACGGCGCCGCGCTCTTCGCCGGCGATCGAGATCCAGAGCGCGCCTTGCGTCGACGGGAAGGCGACGCCGACGCCGCTCAGCGCAGGAAAGCCTCGCAGCCCGTCGACGCGCGCGCCGAGGGCGCGGGCGAGCGGCTCGCCGATCCCGATGGCGACGTCGCCCGACGTGGGCTCGCGCCGGATCGCGGCGAGGCCGGCTCGAGGATCGACGCCCAGCTCGAGATCGAAGACGAGAACCGTGCCGAGCGGCGGAACCGGGCGGAGGATCGGAGCTTGCGGCTTCATGCGTGTTTGCATCGAGGCTAACCCGACAGGGGCGCTGCAAGGGAGCCGGCTCGTCCGACCGCGCCACGCTGCAGCGACGACCACAAGAGGCACGGCGGATACCCGCGTGCGTCGCGGTCTTCCGCCGTCACGAGCAGCCGCCCGCGGCGGCTGACGTTCGTCGGTGCGCGCTCCCCTCGCCCGCTCACGATTGACACGGCGGCCCGACATCGAGTAAGCACCGTTGTTGAAAACGATTTTCATTTTCATCACGAGGACGCCCATGAATGTGCCCTGTCGCCCGGATCGTCGACTCGTAGCTCGAGGCCCCGCCTGCACCGTCGAGCAGTGCTCGTGTGGCGTCCTCCATCTGAACATCGGGATGCTCACGCTTCGCCTTCACGAGGAGGTCGTGGCGTCGCTCTGGGAAACGCTCGACGAAGCCCTTCAGCAGCTCTCGGCGCGTGACGCGAGGACTGCATCTACGACGACGCTCTTTCCTTCGAGCGTGCGTCCGACGGAGCGCCCATCGTGACGGTAGGGATCGAGAGGCTCTTCGTGGACGACGTCGTTCGCGCAGAAGGCCGTTCGCTGTCGTGAGGAAGGCGGTCGCGATCGTGCTTCTCCTTGCCACGACAGCCGCGAAGAAGAGCAACGCGGCTCCGCGAAGCAGCGGCGAGGCCTCCGGCGACAACGAGACCGACACCGTCGTCGTCACGGGAACGCGGACGCCGGAGCGCTCCCAGCGCTCCACGGTGAAGACGGACGTGGTGACGCGCGAGGAAGCCGAACGTCGCGGCGCTACCAACGTCGCCGAGGCCCTCGCGACGCAGCCGGGCGTTCGGGTCGATCCGGGCGCCTACGGCTACCTCGGCGGCGTGAGCGCGCTCCAGATCCAGGGCTTCGATCTCCAGCGCGTGCTCGTCCTCGAGGACGGGGAGCCCGTCGTCGGTGACGTCGGGGGCGCGATCGATCTCGCGGCCATCCCGGTCGGTGACGTCGAGCGCATCGAGATCGTGACGGGGCCGACGAGCGCGCTCTACGGCTCGAGCGCCATCGGCGGCGTCGTGAACATCCTCACGGCGCCGCCACGGTCGACGGGTCCGAGCGGCCGTGCACGCGCGGAGGGACGCAGCCACGACGGCGTCCTCCTTCAGGGGAACGGCTCGTTCCGGAAAGGCGCCACCTGGTTCGGGCTCGAGACCAATTACTTCCGGCAGGACGGCATCGCGCGGACGCCAGGACTCCCCGACCTCCAGATTCCGGAGACGTCGCGCTTCATGCTCGGGGCGCGTGGAGGAGCGAGCCTCTCGAGGAGCGTGGACGTCCGCGTCCGCGCGCGCTGGTTTCGCGATCGTCTGGACGGCCTCTCGTCGAAGGTCGCGCCGGGGCTCGGCCGGTATCTCATCGAGGAGCCCAACGACACCGACCGCTACACGCTCCACGTCATCGAAAACGTCGACCTCGGCAAGAGTTCCAGCCTGCGCCTCACGATGGGCAGACAGTGGATCGACAACTCGACGGCGCAGAAACAAAAGGGTTCACCTGTCGGCGAGCGCCACGACCGCTACGATCGGATGCAGAGCTTCGAGGCGGTCAATACGATCGCCGATGGCGCGCGCACCTGGGTCGTGGGAGGGCGCGTCGAGGTCGAGACCTTCACGCAGTCCGTGACGAAGACGGAGAGCCTCAGCTCCGGGCTGGTGTCGCGAACGGAGGAGGAAGTCTCGCCTCAGACACTCGGGCGCGCCGCGCTCTACGGACAGCTTCAATGGAAGCTCGGCGAGACGCTCACGGTCCTCCCCGGCGTCCGCGCGGAGACGCACACACGCTACGGCGGCGCCGTCACGCCTCGCCTCGCGACGTCGTACCGCCCGGTGGACGAGGTGCAGGTTCGGGCCTCATTCGGTCGAGGCTTCCGCGCGCCGACCGCCAAAGAGCTCGGGTTCGTGTTCGATCACTCTTCCCTCGGCTACCGCGTCCTCGGGAGCGCCGACCTACGGCCCGAGAGCTCGTGGGGAGTGAACGGCGACGTGACGTGGCAGCCAACGAGCGCGTACATGCTGCGCGCCGGCACGTTCATGAATTGGGTCGATGATCTCATCGACATCGACCTCGCGGGCGGCAGCGCGAACGGCGCGGCGGTCGACTACCGATACAAGAATTTCGGGAGCGCCCGAACGTTCGGCGCAGCGCTCACGGCCTCGGCCCGCCTCGGCGCGCGCTATCGCGCGGACATCTCCTACGACTACTTGTGGACGCGTGACGACGTGAACGATCGGCCTCTCGGCGGTCGTCCCCCGCACACGCTCACGGCCGCCCTTCGCGCGATGCTCGCCTGGAAGGTGGAGGCGAGCGCTCGCTGGCGCGCGTCGACGCCCGCGTTCGTCTCCGCCGACACGCGCTCGCCCGGCTACCAGACGATCGATCTCCGGCTCGGCCGCGAGATCTGGCCGAGGTCACAAGGCTACGTCGGCGTGCTGAACGTCGCCGATGTCCATCAGACGCCAGGGCGCGTCGGTGATCTGCGCCCGCCGCTCGGGCGCGTCTTCTACGTCGGGATCCGAGCCGACTTGCCCTGGGAGGAGGAGTGATGCGTGCTCTCGTCATCGCCGCGGTCGCGGCGCCACTTGCTCTCGTAGCCTGCAGTGATGAGCCCGGCCCGGGCTCGAACCCCGCCGCCGAGCTGGGCACCCTACCGGACGGAGGCGACGGCGCGGCCGTCTTCGACACGGGGACGGAGCTTCGCGTCCCGGTGCCGGAATCGGGACGTGTCTACGTCAAGCTCGCGTCGCCAGCGGTCGTGACGCCAGCCGGCGATCCCAAGACGGCGCTCGACTGGGATCTCGCCTTCGAGGGGTTCGACGTGTTCACGAACAGCGGGGCCTCCGGTGGCGGCCAGGCCGCAGGCTTCGGTCCTCTCGATGCGATCACGTTCATCGGAGATACCGCGCCTCAGGTCCCGTTCCTCACGCAAGACGAGGCCGGTGGGGCGTTCCTCGACTGGTACGCCTACGAGGGCGCGTCGCACGCGCTCTGGAGCCGCTACCACGTCTACGGCGTGCGCGACGGCTCGCGCCTCTGGAAGCTGCAGCTCCTGACGTACTACGGTCAGCGCGACGGCGCCGCCGTGGCGGCGCTCTACAAGGTCCGATACGCAGAGCTCACCGCGGGCGCGAGCGGCGCGACGCAGGAGCTCTCGGACCTCGACGGTACGGCCGGTGGTCTGTCCGCGTCCCCGAGCTCGCCGAGCGAGTGTCTCGATCTCGGCACGGGCGCACGCGTGATGCTCGCTCCGGAGGAGGCGCGCACGTCGAGCGCATGGCACGTGTGTTTCCGCCGCGACGCGATCAGCGTCAACGGCGAGATCGGCGGACCGCGGGGCGTCACCGCCGTCGATCTCGACGCCGACAAGAGGGCCACCGAGACGGTCGATGGCGTGATGGCGAAGTCGGCAGACAGCGAGAAGGCCACGTTCGACGCCGCCACGAGCGCGTCGTTCGACGGGAAGACCTTCCGCGGCGATCGCATCGTCACCGCATTCGGCGACAGGTGGATCGAAGCCGCGAAGTCGCCGATCGCTCCGGTGGAAGCCGCGTGGCTCGTGAGAGACGCAGCAGGTGCGCAGAAGTTCCTGCTCGGATTCACGTCGTTCGAAAACCCCACGTCGAAGTCGCCCGGCGTCGTCGTGGTCCGCATCAAGCCAGTGAAGGGATGAGAGAGATGATGAAGAAGCTTTCCTGGGTGCTCAGCGTAGTCGTCGTTGCTGCATGCAGCTCCGACCCGCAGGCGACGCCGTCGCCTGATACGGGAAACGACGCAGGCTCGAGCGAAGCAGGCGGAGGTCGTGGAGCCGACGAAGATGGGTCGTCGCCGGATGGCGGCACACTGCCGGACGCCGGCGGAGACGCCGACAGCGGCGGTGTGCAGTGCACGGCCGCTGCCGAACAGCTGCTCAAGCCGATCGACGCCGTCTCGACCGGTCAGGTGACAGTGCTCTCCGAGGCCGCGGGGGCGAAGACGCTCTTCGTCGACGCCTCCGCCGGAGGCACGGCCGGGGCGAGCACCAACCCGCGCCTCTACGTGAACATCGAGACGGGCACCCGGGTCGACGTCACGGACAAGACGGCGTCGACGTCGTCGACATGGGACCTCGCCATCAAGCGCCCGATCCTCTTCACCAACAGCGGCGACGGCGGCTCGGGCCAAGGTGGAGCCGTCCTGATCGCCAAGGCCTTCGACGCGGTCACGTCGGCCGACGCGACGGGCGCCACGTTTGCGGCGGAGAGCTTCTTCGAGGCGGACTGCACGCCGAAGCTCGATCAGACCGGCGCCGTGAAGACCTCCTTCGACGGCTGGTACGACTACGATGAGGCCACGAACGGGCTCGCGCCGCACGCAGGGACGTGGCTCGTGAAGGGCGGTACGGGCAAGGTCTACAAGGTCGAGATCCTCTCGTACTACGCCACCCCCGACGGGGGCGTCGGCCAGTCGGGAGGCCGCTACACCCTGCGCGTCGGAGCGCTCTGAGCGATGCGTGGCCGCGTCGTCCCCCCGATCCTCTCGCTCGTCTTCGCGGCGGGTGAGGCACGAGCCGAGGTCTGCTCCCGTCCGACCGATCCCGAGGGCTATGCAGGGTACAGCTACGAGGCGACGACGCCTGCCTACTTCGACACGGCGAGGGTCCGCGTCTGGTACTCCACCTCCGGCAAACACTCCGTGAGGCCTGCGAGCGGCCGCGCCGACGGCGTCCCCGACGACGTGGCGAGCGTCGCGACGGTGACGGAGGAGGCGCTCCAGAAGTTCGCCGCAATGGGCTTCCGGGCACCGCTCTCGGACGAAGACACCTCGTGCGGCTCGAACGGCGGTGACGGTCGCCTCGACGTCTATCTCGTCCGCTTCGGGGCGGCCGATGGCACGACCGTCCCCGAGCGCTGCACGACGGTCGGCGCCGCCAAGCAATGCGCGAGCTTCGTGCTCGCCGAGGCCAACTTCGAGGGCCGGTACCCCACCGTGGAGCAAGGGATCCGCACGGTTCTGCCCCACGAGGCGTTTCACGCGGTGCAGAACGCCTACGACGCCGACATCGATCGCTTCTGGGCAGAGGGGACGGCGCAATGGGCGGCAAAGACGCTCGATCCGTCCCTCCACGATCTCGAGCGATTCCTTCCGGCGTTCTTCGAAGAGGCGGGGCGCTCGATCGACGTGCCGCCGGCCGGCGTGACCGCGGGCTACCTCTACGGCGCGGCGATCTGGCCGGTGTTCCTCACGCGGAGGTTCGACGCGGCGATCGTCCGCGAGATCTTCGAGGAAGCAGCGGCATCCGGAGCGTCCGCCCTCGACGCTGCACGGAGCGCGATCGTGCGTCGTCAGAGCACGCTCGATCGTGAGTGGCCGACGTTCTGGACGTGGAACGCGAGTACGGGAACGCGCGCGGACGCGAGCGGCTATCCCGATGCAGCCCTCTATCCGATGCTCCCCATCAACGAGCTCGTCGACGTCGCGTCCGGTATCACGTCGGGCTCGACCGCCTACGTCTACCACGTCACACCGGCGACGCCCGTGACCATCTCCCTCGCGTCCGCGAGCGAGCACCAGGCGCAGCTCCTGCCGCTCGAAGACGGCAGGGTCGTCCTCGCGAAGGCGGCGCCGCTTCCCGCCACGACGGAGGGCGAGGCGCTCGTCGTGCTCACGAGCCTCACGACGTCGAAGGCCGATGCGCCCTACACGCTTCACGTGACTCCCGCGACCTTCGAGCCGCCGTCGCCCGACGCTCCGGCTGAAGCACCGTCACCTTCGTCGGAAAGTCCGGCGGCGTCGACGAGCACTGGATGTTCGTCGAGTCGTATGGCGCTGCAAGACGGAGACGCAGCGTTCGCGCTCTCGGCTGCAGCCCTGCTGCTGCTGCGCCGACGTCGACCGACTGCGGTCCTCGGCGCGACGGGAGGCGTACGATGAACCGCCTTCGCGCGCCGATCCGACTCCGGATCTGCCTCCTCTTCTTCGTCGCACTCACGCTGACTCTGCTCTGCTCTTGCGAGCGCACGTCGGGCACGCCGTCCCCGCCGGCGGAGGCGCAGACAGCGAAGCTCCGCATCGTCTCCGTGGGGAGCGCAGTGACCGAGACGCTCTTCGCGCTCGGCGCGGGTGACTCCGTCGTCGGAGTGGACTCGTCGAGCCTCTTCCCCGAAGAGGCGGCCAAGCTCCCGCAGGTCGGCTACCAGAGGACGCTGGCTGCGGAGGGGATCCTCGCGCTCACGCCGACGATGGTGCTCGCGACGGCCGAGGCCGGTCCGCCGGCCGTGCTCGAGCAACTCCGGAGCGCGGGCGTTCGGCTCGAGACGATCGGAGCCGAGCCGACGATCGACGGCGTGAAGCAGCGCATCCGCCGCGTCGCCGAGATGATCGGCCGCGATCCGTCCAAGGTGCTCGCAGAGCTCGACGCGGATCTGACGCGAGCGAACGCCGAGAGCATCGCGGCGCCCACGCGCCCGAAGGTCCTCGTCCTCTATGCTCGGGGCGGCAACTCGCTCCACGTCTTCGGGAGGAACACCGCTGCCGAGACGATGGTGCGCCTCGCCGGCGGTGAGAACGCGGTGACCGGCTTCGACGGAACGAAGCCGCTCACACCGGAGGCTCTGGCGGTCGCCGCGCCGGACGTGATCGTCATCCCTTCGCGCGGGCTCGAAAGCGTCGGCGGCCTCGATGGTCTCCTGAACGTCCCCGGCATCGCTTCGACACGAGCGGCGAAGACGAAGCGCATCGTCGCGATCGACGACCTGTTGCTCCTCGGCTTCGGACCGCGGACCGGAAGAGCGGCCCTCGAGCTCGGAGCGAAGCTTCGTTCGGGGGCGGAGGCGAAGTGATGATCGCTACCGACGAAGTCGCCGCTCTCGATGACGTTCGGGGTCCGGCCCGCGCATCTCGACGTGCCTGGCTCGTCCCTGCGCTCGCGGCGCTCCTCCTCGTGATCGTCGTGATCTCCTTGCTGGTCGGCAGCGTAGCGATCTCATTCGCGGACGTCGGACGGCTCGTCCTCGAGAGGGTCGGCCTCGCGACCGCGCCTGCCTCCGACGGCCATCTCGCCGAGGTCCTCTTCTCGATCCGCCTTCCTCGCGTGCTCCTCGGCGCCCTCGTGGGCGCCGGCCTCGGGCTCTCCGGCGCATCGATGCAGGGGATCTTTCGCAACCCGCTCGTCGATCCGGGCCTGCTCGGCGTCTCGACAGGCGCGGCACTCGGTGCGGTCGCGAGCATCGTCCTTGGCGAGAAGCTCGCTCACGGGCTCCCGCCCGCGGTGACTCCGTACATCCTGCCGGTGGCGGCGTTCACCGGAGCGCTCGCGGCGATGATGGCCGTCGAGCGCATCTCTCGCGTCAACGGACGCATCGCCGTCGCGACTCTCCTGCTGGCCGGGATCGCAGTCAACGCGCTCGCGTCCGCGGTGACGGGCCTGTTCATGTACGTGTCGAACGACGCCCAGCTCCGTACACTCACGTTCTGGACGCTCGGCAGCCTCGCCGGCGCCACGCCTCGAACGGTCGCGGCGACGGCGGTCTTTGTCGGCGTGCCGCTTCTCTTGCTCGTGAGGTTCGGGCGACCACTCAACGCGCTCCTGCTCGGTGAAGCGGAGGCGGGGCATCTCGGCGTAGACGTCGAGCGCACGAAGCGGGTGATGGTCGTGCTCGTGACGATCATCGTGGGCTCGGCCGTCGCTGTCTCGGGGATCCTCGGGTTCGTTGGACTCGTCGTCCCGCATCTCCTTCGCCTCGCCGTCGGGCCCGACCATCGTCAGCTCTTGCCAGGGTCGGCGCTCCTCGGCGCCTCACTGTTGCTCGGCGCAGACGCGATCGCGCGCACCGTGGTCTCGCCCGCGGAGCTTCCCCTCGGAATCGTGACGGCATCGCTCGGGACACCATTCTTCCTCGCGCTGCTACTGCGCGAGCGGCGGAGGATCGTATGATTGAAGCTCGCTCGATCACGTATCGTGTCGGCGACAAGACGCTCGTATCGGGCGTCTCGCTCTCCGTCGAGCCGGGAGAGATCGTCGCGCTCGTCGGGCCCAACGGCGCCGGCAAGTCGACTCTCCTTCGTGTCCTCGCGGGCGAAATCGAACCGACGGACGGAGAGGTCGAGCTCGGCGGACGCGCTTCGTCCGAGGAGTCCGTGCGCAGGCGCGCCGAGATGCGAGCCGTCCTCCCGCAGCACTCGGAGCTGTCGTTCCCGTTCTCCTGCTACGAGGTCGTGCTCCTCGGTCGCACTCCGCACATCGAGAGGCGCGAGAGCCAGAAGGACCACGCGATCACGCGCCTCGCGATGACGGCGACCGACACTCGCGCGTATGAAGGTCGTTCCTATCCGACGCTGTCGGGCGGCGAGCGCCAACGCGTGCAAGCCGCGCGCGCGCTCGCGCAGATCTGGGAGGGACCGCATTGCCGCGCGCTGCTCCTCGACGAGCCGACGGCGAGCCTCGACCTCGCGCACCAGCACGCGATGCTGCGCCTCGCGCGTCGCATGGCGGACGATCGGTGCGCGGTCGTGTGCGTCCTGCACGATCTGAACCTCGCCTCTCAGTACGCGACGAGGCTCGCGGTGATGCGCCGTGGGCGACTCCACGTCGTCGGCGCTCCCTCGCAGGTCCTCTCGCCTGCGCTCCTGGCGGAGGTCTTCGAGGTCGATGCCCTCGTCGTTCCGCATCCCGAGCTCGACTGTCCAATGGTCGTCACCCGCGGACCGCTCGAGCGAAAACTGGACGTTCTCTCATCCGATCAGCCGTCGCGCGCCATCGCGAGCGACACCCTACAAGGAGGTCTTCTGTGACGTACGATCCGAACGCACTCCGAGCGGAGTGGATGCGACTCCGCACGAGCGAAAAAGGCCTGCACGCGCTCGAGCTCGCCGAGCGCCTGGGCGTCAGTGAATGCCAGCTCCTCGCGTCGTCATGCGGAGCGGGCGAGCCCGTCTCGGCGACACGCCTGCAAGCGAAGTGGCCCGAGCTCATTGCCAAACTGCCAAAGCTCGGACACGTGAAGACCGTGACCCGCAACCGGCACGCCGTCATCGAGGTCGAGGGGACGTACGACAACGTCGAGTTTTTCGGCGCGATGGGACAGAGCGTGAGCAGCATCGATCTGCGCATCTTCGCGTCGCGCTGGGCTCATGGCTTCGCCGTTCGGGAAGAGACGAAGCGCGGCGTTTCGCATGGCCTCCAGTTCTTCGATAAGGCGGGGAGCGCGGTCCACAAGGTATTCCTCCGTCCCGCAAGCGACAGCGCGTTCTTCGACGCGCTCGTGCGCGATCACACCTCGCCCGACCAGGGCGCGATGCAGGCTGTCGAACCTGCATCGCGCGCGGCGCCGCCGAGACGCGACGAGGAGATCGATCTCGCCGGCCTGCGCGAAGCGTGGCTCGCCATGAAGGACACCCACGACTTCCACGGCATGTTGCGCAAGTTCGACGTCGCACGCACGCAGGCGCTCCGGCTGATCGGGGACGATCTCGCGCGTCCGGTTCGCCGAGATTCGCTGGAGGAGGTGCTCCGTTCCGCAGCCGAGACCGACTTGCCGTTCATGACCTTCGTCGGCAATCCCGGGATCGTCCAGATCCATACCGGCACCATCAAGAAGGTCGCCCCCATGGGGCCGTGGATCAACGTGCTCGATCCCGGCTTCGACCTGCACGTCCACACGGACCGGATCCAGGGCGCGTGGGTCGTGCGCAAGCCGACGGCGGACGGCATCGTCACGGCGCTCGAGCTCTACGACGCCGAGGGCGAGCAGATCGCCCTGCTCGTCGGCAAGCGCAAGCCCGGCCAGCAAGAGAGCGCGCCGTGGCGGACGCTGGTCGAAGGCCTGCCATGGGCCGACGTGGCCGCCGGACCGTGAACATCGCGACGGCGCACCCACGACACTGTACGCTCACTCTGCGGGCGTGCGTGAGAGCGCACGCCATTCGCCCCTCGGCTGCTCGGTGCGGCGCCGCGAGCACGAGATGCTCGAGGCTCCGCTCACCTCGCGCGCTTGAACTCGATGCTCGTCCCGAGATGGCCGAGGCGACGCGCTTCGAGGCACGCGGGGGAAGCGGGCTCGACGATGCGGCAGTCCTCCGGACGCACCTCGTAGATCGCGCACGGGTACTGGCCCGGCACCGATACGTCGAGGCCACCGCATCGTTCGCCCGCGTTCTTGATGAAGCGGAAGTGAGGAGGCCGACCCTGGAGCTCCGTGTAGATCGGCAAGAGCCGCTCGCCCATGCGTGCTTCGTCGGCCTCGAGCAGGTGCACCGTCTGCGGGCCATGATGGCAGCATCGACCACATGCGACGCAGTCGGCACCGTTCGGATCCGGATCACCGGCGATAGGCGAGAGAGGCACTGCGCCCCGATATCGCGACCGATCGAATCCATCAAGCTCGGCAGTAGATCACGACGGGAGCACGGCTCTCAGAAGGGCCTGCTTTTCCCGTGTTTCGACGCGACAATCCGTCGCTGCCTGCTAGAGTCGCGTCGCTTGGTCGCGGTCGGGTGCAATGCGTGGGAGCACGGGGCCTGATGAGCGATCTCGGCTCGTCTCCGCGCGGCGTCGCGTATGAGACGCTCGAGGAATCATCCGCGGTCCGCCCGCTCGCGACTCCGGACATCATCGATGGTCGCTATCGCGTCCTCGGACGGATCGGCGCGGGCGCGGTGGGCGTCGTTCTTCGCGCGGACGACATCTTTCTCGACCGCCCCGTCGCCATCAAGATCGTCGAATCGGCCGGAGATCCCGCCGTTCGCCGGCGCTTCTTGAGAGAGGCGCAGGCGCTCGCGCAGCTCCGTCACGAGAACATCGTCCAGGTCTACGCGTTCGGCCCGTTCCAGAGCTCGGCGTATCTCGCGATGGAGCTCGTGATCGGCGACTCGCTCGAGCGCGTGATCGACACGCACCTGCACAACGGCACGACGGTGCCGTTGCCCCGCGCCATCGGCATCCTGCGCGCGATCGCGCGCGGGCTCGAGGCGGTGCACGCACGGGGGATCGTGCACCGTGATGTGAAGCCGGCCAACGTCATCATCGAGAACGGCACCGATCGTCCCGTTCTCATCGACTTCGGGCTCGCTCGCCGGCGCTCGACATCGAGCGCCAAGGCGTCGTTCGCCGGGGGAACGCCGATGTACATGGCCCCCGAACAAGCGAAGGATCGGGACGACACGCGAATCACGGCGCAAACGGACGTCTACGCGCTCGCGTGTACTGCCTTCGAGCTCTTCACCGGTCATCCCGTGTTCGAAGGTGAGGACATCTACACGGTCCTCCTCGCGCACATGACCAAGGAGCCTCGGCGCGTGTCGTCGCTACGGCCGGAGCTTGCACCGCTCGATGACGTCCTCCACCGCGCCCTCTCGAAAGAGCCGCAGGATCGCCACGCCTCGGTGACCGAGATGGTGACCTCGCTCGAGGCGGCGCTCGCACGCGTCACGAGCGTGCGGAGGACCGACGGCCCGCGCGTCCTCGTCCTCGCGAGCGAAGCCGGACTCTCCCGTTCGCTCGTCCGGAACGCGACGCGAACGCTACGTGCGTATGGCCGCGAGATCGTCTGCGAGACCGTGGAGGACGTCGCCACTGCTGCTTCGCGATGGTCGTCCGAGGAGTACGCGCTCGTCATCGTCGACGAGGACTCCACCTCCGGTCGTCTCGCCGAGCTCGTGCAGAGCTTCCGGACGCGCAGGCCCGGCGCCGAGGTCGTCGTCATCACGCGCGAGCTCTCGAGCACACGCGCTGCGCTGAGCGACGCCGCCATCCGGCACATCGTGCCCAAGCCGGTCAACGTGCACATGCTCGCCGCCGTGCTCGGGCGTCTCGAGCTCGCGCAGCCCGGGCGCCGGCGCCACGGCAGCGAACGGCTCGCCTGACCACTTCACGGTCTGCAGCGTTCGAGCTGGGCTCCTCGCCCTCTCGTTCAACTCGCGGTGGCGGCGAGCGCGGCCGGCCACTTCGCATCCTCGACGAGCGACCACGCCGCGCGCAGCTTGCTCCGGAGCGCTACGGCCGTCGGGCGATACCGTGGGTCGCGACGCAGCGTCGGGACGAGCACCTCGGCGATCGGCGCGATCTCCGAGTTCGCGAGGAGCTCTTTCATCGGCCCGGGGAAGCCGTCGTGTGAGACGTGCATCGAGATCTGCGCGACCTCGTTCGGCGCGTCGAAGAGCACCTTGCCGGTCAGCATCTCGAACGCGACACATCCGAACGAGTAGATGTCCGCCGCCGCGGGTGATGGGACGAAGCCTTCGGGCAGGATGCCCCAGACCTCGGGCGCGCCGTACGGACCGGTCCCGCAACCCTGACGGAGCTTGCGGCCAGCGAGGCCGAAGTCGACGAGGACGCCTTGCTCGCCCTTCCGGAGAAGGACGTTCGACGGCTTGATGTCGAGATGCCCGAGGCCGACGGAGTGCATCGCCTCGAGTCCCGCGAGCACGTCGTCGAGCACCCTGAGGCATCGCTTCATGTCGAACGTGCGTGAGTAGATCACCCGCTCGAGCGTCACGCCTTCGACGAGCTCCATCACGAGGATCGGCAGCGGCTTCGTCCCCATGTCGAACGTGACGAAGCGCGCGAGGTTCGTGTGGTTCGGCAGCATGATGAGCGCCGACGCCTCCTCGCGGAACATCTTGAAGAACTCTTCCTGAGAGAGGCTGCGCGCGGCGGTTTCGTTGTAGTCGGGGACCTTCAGCGCGAAGCGGTCCGCTTGAGGATCGTGCTTGTCCTCCGAGCGCGTGACGATGAACACCGACGCCGTGCCGCCGACGCCGAGCGCGCGCTGCACGTAGAAGCCGCCGATCGTCCTGCGCGCCGGGAGCCATGCTGGAAGCTGCTCGTTGACAGCGAGGATGCCGGCTTCCGCCGAGGGCCTCTCGACAGGCAGCTCGGCAAGCGTCCAGAGGAAGCCCGAGACGAGCCGACCGAGCCCGTGGGGAATGCCAGCAACCAGCGCGTTCACCGCCTCGCCGAGCTCGTGCGGGTCGAGCATGGTCGCCTCCGCGAGCACGCGCGAGACGAGAATGCTGAGCGTCGGCTGCGTATGCGACAAGGCCGATGCCGGCGCAGCCGGATCGAGACGGCCGCTCGCGCCGAGACACATCTGCGCGAGCGCGCCGATCCACGTCTCGACCGCTGCAACGACATCGGCATCGGACGTTCCCGACGTCGACAGTGCGCTCAGCGCCGTCACCTTCGACGTCGACGCGAGCGCTCCGTGGATGCGGACGAGCACCGTTCGGAGCGCCTCGCTTCGGGCCGATCCCTCGGGAGCGAGCTCGTCGGCGAGGTCCTCGAGCGCCTTCAGCCGCTCCTCTGCCGCCTTCTTCGCCGGCGGACGGGATGAACGACGTGACTCGGGGCCCTGCGCTGCCGAGACTTCGAGCGTCGGCTCGGACTCGCGAAGGAAGCGCGCGTACCGCGCGAGGACATGACGCAGGTCCGGATCCATCGACGCTTCGGCGAGCGTCTCGAAGTCACGCCGCGCCCGGATGCGCATCCCGAGCACGAGCAGCGCATCGGCGACGTCGCAGACGCCGAGACGGACGAGCGCGTCGAGCGCGCGGGCGAGCGCCGCGAGCAGCGTGCGCTTGAGCACCAGGGATGGGTCCTTGCGGAAGTGCTCGAGGAGCGCCTTCACCGTGCGGAGCCAGAGCGCGCGAAGGCGCTTTGCTCGCTGGACGTCGGGCGCATCGGCCTTGCCACCGGGCGTGGCCTCGAGGCCTTCGCCGAGATCGCCGTCGACGAGGTGGAGCAGCGCGCGAAGTCTTCGGAGGCGCAGCGTCGGATGCCGGAGGGCGGCGCCGCCCCTCTCCGCGGTGAGCTCGTCGGGTGTTTCGCACGCGACGATCCACTCCGCGAAACGCTCGCGAATCGCGTCGAGGCCCTCCTCGCTGCTGCGCGCCTCGGCGGTGCCGCCGAGCTTGAGCAGATCGGCGACCACGTGGCGCTCGAGCAGGCTCGTGTCGAGATCGCGCATCACGGCCATCGACGTGCGACGCGCGAGCGATCCGCTTCCTCCCTCGTCGTCGTCGTCCTTCGCTACCGCTTCGAGCGCATCCATCCCGCCTCGCGCCGCGTGCAGGATCTCGCGCGCGCGCTGATACGCGATGACCGCGCCGTCGGTGACGAAGGCGTCGAGCGCACGAGCGACCTGCCGGCGGACGGGGTGATCGTCGCGCGGGCCCGGCTCGAGGTCGCGCGCGATCTCGTGGTAGAGCCCATCGGCTCCGTCGTCCTCGCCGCGCGGCTTCTCGCGCGCGGTCTTCAGGAGCTCGGAAGCCTGACGGAGCGCGCGATCGACGGTCTTCGACGGACCGTATTCGTATGGCAGCTCCGCGACGGCCTCGGCGACCTCCGGGGACGCGACGGGGAGAACGAGATCGAGCATCTTCGTCGCGAGCTCGGGCTCGGCTTCGATCGTCCGCGGGATGCCCCAGATGAACGCGGCCGCGCTCGGCGGGTCTTCGAACGTGAAGAGCCCGCGCTTCACGACCGCCGTCGTGATCTTGAGCGCGTCTTCCGGCCTGACAGCGCCGAAGGCTGCGAGCGACGCGGCTGCGCGGCGCCACTCGGTCGGGCTCAGGCCTTCCTTCAGGCTCTCCTGGATCTGCTGCTTGAGCTCTGGGATCCACCCGGCGCAGAGGCCGCGCGCGACGGCGACGTGACGCCAGACGAGCGACTCGCGATCGGCAAGCAGCCGGTTGTACGCCGCGCGAACGGTGTCGCCGACGAACACGCGGAGCGAGTGGGTATCGCCCATCTGCGCGCGCCGCGCTGCTTCCCGGGCGGCACGTTCGAGGAGCTTCGCGACGAGACGGCGCGCCGGGAGCGACCGCGTCGACAGCGCCGAGACCCAATCGCGCTGGAACTCGCGCCGGCTGACGAGCGCGAGCGCGAGCGGCCCGTCGGCGATCGCATGAGCGAGCGGCAGCTCGGTGACGAGCGCGATGCGCGCGCGGACGTTGGGGCTCGAGAGGCCTCTGCCCGCCGATTGCGCCATGCAGGTCGCAATCGCGGTGAAGGTCTCGGCGTTGCCCGCGAGCATGCGCGCGAGCACGCGACGGCCGAGCTCTCTCTGCTCCGTACCGACCGGCAAGGCCGCGGCGAGCGTATAGAGGGCGACGCCTGCGGCGGACGGAGAGAGCCAGTCGAGATCGTCCGCGAGCCCGCTGTAGAGCGCCGCGTTCACGCCTTTCACGAGGACGTCCGGATGGAGCCCCTCGAGCGGGCCGGGACCCCCTTCGAGGCTCGCGCGCGACAGTGCCGCCATGGCCTGACGCCAGAGCACCCGCCGGTCGGCGGCGCTCGCATCAGCCAGCTCGAGGAGGCTGGAGACGTAGAAGGATTGGTCTCTCAAACCGTTTGGAGTGGATCGTACCGGCTTCGCCCACGCAAAAGAAAGCATTCGGCAAAGGAAGGCCGCTGCCGAGCAGCGATGACCGGCGCGGAGGCTCCGCTCCGACATCGACGGCTGGGCTCCCGCGCCGCGAAGATCGTGCTAGGAGAGCCACGCTGTGATCGTCCTCGATAAAGTCACCAAGCGTTTCGGCCCCAAGATCCTCTTCGAGAACGTCTCGATGCAGTTCGATCCGGGCAAGCGCTACGGCCTCACCGGTGCGAACGGTGCGGGCAAGTCCACCCTCCTCAAGATGCTCGAAGGCAACGAGGACACCGATCAGGGATCCATCACGATCCCGGGCAATCTCCGCCTCGGCGTCCTCCGTCAGAACCACTTCGAGTACGAGCAGGAGCGCATCCTCGACACCGTCATCATGGGGAACAAGGCCCTGTGGGACGCCATGCAGGAGAAGGAGCGCCTTCTTGCCGGCGAGGTCACCGACGAGATCGGCATCCGCCTCGGCGAGCTCGAGGGGACGATCGCCGAAGAGAACGGCTACATGGCCGAGAGCGAAGCTGCTGAGCTTCTCGTCGGTCTCGGCATCCCGGCCGACAAGCACGAGTCGAAGATGAACTCGCTCGCCGGGGGCTACAAGCTGCGCGTCCTCATCGCGCAGGTGCTCTTCGGCAAGCCGGACGTCCTCCTCCTCGACGAGCCGACGAACCATCTCGATCTCGACTCGATCCGCTGGCTCGAGTCGTTCCTCATCAACGATTTCAAGGGAACGCTCGTCGTCGTCAGCCACGACCGCCACTTCTTGAACGAAGTCGCGACGCACATCGCCGACGTCGACTACCAGACCATCACGGTCTACGCCGGCAACTACGCCGACTTCGTCGACGCGAAGTACGAGAACAACCAGCGCGCTGCATCGCAGGCTGCCACGGCGAAGAAGAAGGTCGCCGAGCTCCAGGAGTTCGTGCAGCGCTTCGGCTCGCACGCCAGCAAGAGCAAGCAGGCGCAGTCGCGCGTGAAGCAGATCGACAAGCTGAAAGAGGAGATCGAGGCGAAGGGCCCGAAGCGTTCGAGCCTCGTCCGTCCCTTCATCCGCTTCGAGTTCGAGAAGCCGTCCGGCCGCGACGTCGTTCGCATGGACGACGTGAGCAAGACGTTCGTCGACGAGAAGGGCAAGGAGATCGTCGTCTACGACAAGATGAGCTTCCACGTGAACCGCGGCGACAAGATCGCGATCACCGGGCCGAACGGCATCGGCAAGTCGACCCTCCTCAAGCTGATGATGAGCGGCTTCGCCGGCCTCGACGAGGACACGAAGCACGACGTCGTGAAGCCCGACACCGGCGAGGTCCGGTGGGGCCACGACGCGTCGGTCGGCTACTTCGCGCAGGACACGCACGAAGCGCTGAACCGCACGGCCTCCGGGATGAACGCGTTCCAGTGGCTTTACCAGTGGGACAAGATGGCTCCGCAGGAGCACATCCGGGCGATCCTCGGCCGTCTCCTCTTCTCCGGCGAGGCGGGCCTCAAGCAGGCCGCGACGATGTCCGGCGGCGAGTGCGCGCGCCTGCTCCTCGCGAAGCTGCTCGTCCTCAAGCACAACGTCCTCGTCCTCGACGAGCCGACGAACCACCTCGACATCGAGTCGATCGAGGGCCTCCTCGACGGCCTCAAGGCCTTCAAGGGGACGATCGTGTTCGTCAGCCACGACCGCCACGTCGTCTCCGAGCTCGCGAACCGCATCGTCGAGCTGCGCCCGCGCGGCCCGAACAAGGGCGCGGAGCTCGTGGACTTCGGCGGCACGTACGACGAGTTCCTCGAGCGCGAAGGCCGAGACTTCACGCGCAAGTAATGCCGCGTTCTGCGGTCCGTCTTCTCTCGCGGCGCGACGCTGTCGCGAGAGAAGATTGAACAGGGAGACAGCGCGACAGAGAAGACGTAGAGCCCGGCGGTGTCTGCACCGATGGGCGATGACCGTCTGGTCCCTTCCTTCTCGGGCGCGAAGCCGTTTCGAGAAGAAGATTAACAGGGAGACATGAAGACAGGGAGCCGAGAGGGAGGGGCCTTGCTTCGGTTCCGACCTGGACCCTCGTCGCCTCTCCCAAAACGCTTCGCGTTTTGCTCGCAAATTTGAGCCTCCGTCTCGTCCGGCGAGCTTGTTCCGCACAGGCACCAGCGTCCTTGCCGGCTGCGTGACTCGGACGGAGAGCAGCCTGCGTGAGAGCGCAGGCGCTCATCGTCACCTTGCAATGAGCGCGCGTGCGAGCTGCGCGGCGGTGCATATCGTCCGCAGTCGAGCCGCTGTCGTCCTCCCGAAGGTCTCGGGACAAAGCTTGGAGAGCGCACCGTTTGCGGAACGAGGATGGAGCTTGGAAGCGAGATCTTCCCTTCCGAAGGAAACGTGAAGTGCTCGCGAAGCGAGCGCTTCGCGTTTCCTGAGGGTCCGACGAGGGTACAGGTGAAGACGGAGAGGAGGCCCCTCCCTCTGATCTCCCTGTCGCCCTGTCTCCCTGTAAATCTCGCTCTCGATCTCGCTCTTGGCGAGCGTGGCGCCCTGGCGGTTCGATCGATCCTCGACCCTTCCCGGCGCACCACATCACAGCTTCACCGCATCAGCGGGATGCCCATCGACGCGAGGGACGCGTCGATGACTTGCCGTGAGATCTGTCCGCGCTCGTCGACCGAGTAGTCGTCGCTTTCGATCTTCAGGCTGCGCGTCGCCGTGACGTCCGCCTTGCCGACGACGTGGTACGGGACGACGCCCGTCATCGCCTCGCGGGTGATGCGGAGCGCGAGATCGACCGGCACTGCGGTGGGCACGCGGACCTGCGTGGTGCGATCGGAGGCGAGCCAGACCCCTTCCCCGCCCGGCCGGAAGTCGATCGGCATCGTGTAGCGATCGAGGAACGTCACCGTCCCGCGCATCGCCCGAATCGCCACGTCGTAGCTGTTCGGGTTGTACACATCCATGACGACCGTCATCTGCACGGCGAGGCTTGGCGGGAATCCGAACTGGACGCCCTGCATCTCCGCGTGATGCACCTTCATCGTCGGCTTCTTGGCGCAGCCGCTCGTCCCCGCAGTGACGAGGGCAAGGACGGCAACGAGCAATCCCGACCGGACGAGCTTCACGCCCACAGCATACAGACGGACCGGGGCTCGGATCGATGGAATGGGCGAGCGTCGAGAACGCTGGCCCTGGTCCGCGGTGCGGGCTGCAACGGCCGAGCTCGTCAAACCTGCACGCCGGCTCAGAAGTCGACCCACCCGGGCCGGAGCAACGCCCACTGCGGCGTGTCGGCCGAGCGCTTCACTGCTGCCGGATCAGGTGGAACGGCAGCGTCAGCACCCTCTCCTTCTCGGGCTCGGGGAACTGCCATGTCTGGATCTCGCCCGAAATGCAGCGCGCCACCATCTGCGCGACGTCCGCCGATCCGTCCACGTCGACGACCTGTGCATCGGCCTTCGACACACGGCCCTGCAAATCGACCGTGGTCGTGACGGTGACGTTCACCCGGCGGATGTTCCCTCCGGCCGTCTCCCAGCATTTCCGCTTCACCGAAGGCTGCTTGTCGCGCACCACACGCTCGACCGCGCTCTGATCGAACACGCGCGCATCGCTGGTTCCGCCGTCGCCTTCGCTCGAACCGGGCTCGGGAGCACAGCGCCGGCCGTCGAAGACCTCGCCGGCCGAGCATGCGGGCTCCTTGCGCGGGACCGCAGCTTGCGGAGCGGCGCCGCCGATCGGGGCGAGCGCGACCCGAAGCGGCACGGAGCAGCCCGGGAGCTCGATGCCCTCGGCATCGGCGCGTTCGCAGATCTGCGCTTGCCCCTCGCGCGTCATGCCGTCGATCGGCGGCGCAGCGAAGAGGTTGGTCGAGCCGACCTGCCGCGCATCGGCGGCGGCCATCGCGAAGCCGCCGACGTATACGGCGCTGATGACGTGCGTCGCGCGCTTGCACTCCGGGCCGACCAGGTCGTACTCGGTGATGGTGCTGCCCGCCGGCAAGCCGACGGTGCCGACGAGCTTCGCGTCCATGCGGAGCACGCGGTGATCGCGAAGAAGGCTCGACGCGTTCGCCGCCCCCAGCGGGAGCTTCGCGAAGAGCTCGGAGGCGTCGCGCGCGATCTTCGTGTCCGTCGCACTGTATGGAGAATACACGTATCGGTTCTTCGGTCCGACACACTGGGGCAGCAGCTCGAGTGAGACCTCGCAGCCGTGCGTTTCGTAGCGGACGGCGACGACGCCTTGTCGGCGAAGCTTGTCGAGCTGTGCGCGCGAAGCCGGCTCCCACAGGGCGAGATCGGGCTCGAGAGGCGCCTTGACGGCGGAGCAGTCGACTCCGTGCACCGCGTTCGCCTCGTGGCCGGCGCGCGGCGCGAGTGGGTTCTTGCTGCAAGCAAAGATTCCGAGCGCTGCCCCCCCGATGAGCGCAACACGACCTCGGGTGATGAACATCGGCGCGGGCAACTTACCAAACGGGCGCACGAGATGGGTCCGTTCGTCGTGTGGGTGCTCGTTGCATGGAAATAGGCGCCCTTGTCAGCGTGATCGACCTCGCCATACCCCGTGGTTGGCGCCGAGGTTGCACGGCGCTGCGCCGATGCCTCGTTCGTTGCCCGTTCTCCTCCGTGCGTTCGCGGCGGCGACGCTCGTCTTCTCGGCGGCTTGCAGCGGTAAGGAAGCTCCGCCGGTGCAACGTTCCGCCCGTGGTGCTCCGGCGGAAGATCATCCTTCGCGCGGTCCCGCGAGCGACTCGCGTGATCCCGCGGCCGGCTCGCGGCCGGACGCGCCCGGCACCGTGCAGACCGGCCCCTTCTTCCGCGCTGCGTCCGATCGCGGCGAGCTCGCCGGCTTCACGCTCGACGCGGCCGTCGTCGGATCCGATGGGATGATCCGCATCGCCGACGACGCCGGCCACGCCGGGACCGACCCTCAGCCGTACGGCTACCACGGCGGCAGCTTCTACAACGGCGGCTCGTTCCGCTACGCCGTCGCGACCTCGCCGGAGTGGACGTCGGCAGCGCCGTTCGACACGGTCACGCCGTCGTTCGAAGCGCCGACCCCGCCGGGGACCTGGATCCACGTCAAGCTCGCGGCGCGCATCGAAGGCGCCTGGACCAAGGAGTACAGCCTCGGCGTCTGGGCCGATCGCGACGGCACCATTCGTCGGCACAGCGTCGAAGGACAGGCCGACGAGAACGGCGACGTCGCGACGGACACGCTCGAGTTGACGAAGCCTGCCGATGCGCTGCGTGTAACGGTCGTCCTCTTCTCCGAGAGCTCGGAGACGCCGTCGCTCCGCGCCCTGTCCGCGATCGCGACGAAGAAAAGCGGACCCGCTCCATCAACGGCGAACACGGGCGACCCGGCCGCGCGCGGGAAGGTCCTCGCCGTACCGAAGCGTTCGCAGATGATCTATCCGGACGGCGGAGAGGCTTGGTGCTCACCGACGTCGACGTCGATGCTCCTCGGCTACTGGGCCGAGATGCTCGGAGCCGACGGCCTTCGCGAGACGCCGCCGCAGGCAGCGAGCCGCTGCCACGATCACGTCTTCGAGGGGACGGGCAACTGGCCTTTCAACACGGCGCATGCCGCGGCAATGGACGGCGGTCGCCTTCACGGCGCCGTGACGCGCCTCGGATCGTTCGAACCGATCGAGCAGCTGATCGGCGCCGGCATTCCCGTCGCGATCAGCATCCGTTACGGCAAGGGTGAGCTGTCCGGCTCGCCGATCGCGAGCACGGCCGGGCACCTGATCGTCGTTCGCGGCTTCACCGCAAACGGCGACGTCGTCTGCAACGATCCGGCGTTCGGGAGCGATGCGCTCGTCGAGGTCAGCTACGATCGCGCGGAGCTCACGAAGGTGTGGCAACGGTCGCTCGGCACGACCTACCTGATCTGGCCGGCGGACAGGCACTTGCCGGTCGATCCGGGCGGCGCATTTCACTGAGCGCGCCAGACGCCGCGCGTCCTGGCGCCACGGCCCACGCAAGGCCCCATTCACCGACGAGGAGCGGAGCGCGCGCGGGTATATACTCGCGGGCTCCTTGGCCTCGCACGCTTCCCCTTCCCCTGCTTCCGCGCGCCCCGCGCTCCACGAGCGTGGAAACCGCGTCCCGCTCGTTACGAAGGACTTCCAGCGTCGGACGCTGAAGCCCCACCATCGCCCCGTGCTTCGCGCGCTCGCCGAGGCGATGTTCTCGCCCGACGGCGAGGTCGAGCCCGAGCGACTCGACGCGTTCGTCGACGACGTCGACGGGTTCATCAGCCCGGCAAGCAAGACGCTGCGCTTCGGCCTGCTCCTCATGCTCTTCGCGATCAAGTGGTCGCCCCTCCTCTTCTTCCGTTTCAAGACGTTCGACGAGCTGCCCGTCGACGATCGCGTCCATCATCTCGAGCGGCTCGAGAAGTCGAAGGTGAAGCAGCTCCCGCTGCTCGTCGTCGCGTACAAGACCGTGCTGACGATGATCTTCTACGAGGACGAGCAGGAGCAGCGCGCCATCGGCTATCCGGGGCACGATCGGAACCGGTGGAAGAAAGGCGGGCCGCTCCCGGTCGTGCAGCCGGCCGGCCTTCGCGCCTCGAATGCGCGGACCGACAGCGAGGTGCCGTCGTGATGTCGTCTGTGACGACGATCGGAGCGCGGGCGCGGACGAACCACGATGACGGGCTCGAGCACGCGCACGGAGAGGCGCGGATGCCCGTCCTCCGCGGCCGCGAGCAGAACGCCCCGTTCTCGGCGAGCGTCGACGTCGTCATCGTGGGATCGGGCGCGGGCGGCGCCGTGCTCGCTCGCGAGCTCGCGCGTGAAGGACGCAGCGTCCTCGTCCTCGAAGAGGGCGGCCACTATTCGCCCGCGGAATACGGCGCGATGACGCCGTCGAACTCGTTCCGTCGGCTGTCGCGTGAAGCCGGGATGTCGGTCGCGCTCGGGATCGGCGACACGCCGCTCATCTCGCTGCTCGCCGGCAAGTGCGTCGGGGGATCGAGCGTGCTCACCGGCGCCGTGTGCTTCCGGATCCCCGAAGAGGTCCTGCACACGTGGAGCGGCGAGCTCGGGCTCGAACGCATGACGCCCGAAGGTCTCGCCCCGTTCTTCTCGGAGGTCGAGCGCATCTGTCATGTAGAGGACGTCCCGGCGTACATGCGGTCGCGCGCAACGGAGCTGTTCGTCGAGGGCGCCGACAAGCTCGGCATCCCGATGAAGACGATGCGCCGCAACACGAAAGATTGTCGCGGCGCAGCACGGTGCAACTTCGGCTGCCCGAACGGCGCGAAGATGAGCGTCGACGTCTCATTCCTGCCAGATGCCGTCGCGCACGGGGCGACGGTCGTCTCCGACGCGCTCGTCGAGCGCATCGACATCACCGGCGGCAAGGCGCGCGGCGTGCGCGGCCGCTTCCTCGACGGTGTCACCGGAGAGCCGCGCGTTCGCTTCGAAGTGCGGGCGAAGCTCGTCGTCGTCGCGTGCGGATCGATGCACACGCCGATCCTCCTCCGGAAGAGCGGCCTCGACTCGCCGCACATCGGGCGGCACCTCACGCTGCATCCGGCCGTCCGCATCGGCGCGCTGTTCGACGAAGAGGTCGACGGCTGGGACGGCGCTCTGCAGAGCGTCTACACCGATCACTTCCTCGGCGAAGGCATCTGGCTGAACGGCGTCTACAGCGCGGTCAACGTCCTCGCCGCCGCGTTCCCGGGCGTCGGCCGCGAGCACCGCCGGCTCGTGAAACGAATGCCGAACCTCGCCTTCTTCGGCGGCATGGTCCACGACGACGGAGGCGGCCAGGTCCGCCGCTGGCTCTCGCGCGAGCCGCTCGTCACGTACAAGATGGTGAAGCGCGACAAGGCGCGGCTCCTGAAGACGATCCACATCCTCGGGCGCATGGCCTTCGCGGCGGGCGCTCGCGAGGTGCTCACGCCCGTCTTCGGAATGCCCACGGTCAAGAACGAGAAGGACCTCGACTACCTGCTCGAGGACAAGATCCCAGCGGGCAAGGTGGAGTGCATGGCCTTCCACCCGCTCGGCTCGGCGAAGATGTCGAAGACGCCGGAAGGGGGCGTCGTGAAGCCCACGGGCGAGACGTGGGCGATCGAGAACCTCTTCGTTTGCGACGGCAGCGTGCTTCCGACGAGCATCGGCGTGAACTCACAGCTGCCGATCATGACCGTCGCGATGATGCTCGCGCGCGGCATCGCCGACGACTGGCACCGCTACGCGAGCCGCGCCTGAAGAAGCTCAGGGCGTCGCGGCGAGGCTGCCGATACGTCGCGGCTCGGCGGCGCCGATCCACTCGCTGCCTGCACGGCCGATCGCCGGTGCATCGGCGAGGTGGCCGCGCTCCTTCAGCTTGTAGCCCATCTCCTCGAGGCGCTTCGCGGTCGCCGGCTTCAGGCCGTCCTTCTCGAAGATGACCTCGTCCGGCAGGTGCTGCATGTGGAAGCGCGGAGCGCTGACGGCTGCGCCGACGTCGAGGCCGAAGTCGATCACGTTCGACAGCTGTTGGAAGACCGCGGTGATGATCGTCGGTCCGCCCGCTCCGCCCGCAACGAGGACGACCTTGCCGTCGGGACCGGTCACGATCGTCGGCGCCATCGACGACAACATCCGCTTGCCGGGCGCGATCGCGTTCGCTTCACCCTGCACGAGGCCGAAGCCGTTCGCCGTCCCCGGCACCGCGGCGAAGTCGTCCATCTCGTTGTTGAGGACGAATCCGCCGCCCTTCACCGTGACGCCGGAGCCGTACCACCAGTTGATCGTCGTCGTCAGCGCGACGGCATCACCGTTGGCATCGACGACCGAGAAGTGCGTCGTGTGCGGGCCGCTCGCGCTCGCCGGAGCAGCGGCGATCTCGGAAGAAGGCGTCGCGCGATCGGGCTTGATCGTCGTGCGCTGCTCCTTCGCCCACTTCTCGGAGAGGAGCTCGTCGAGCGGCATCTTCACGAAGTCGGGATCGCCGAGCTTCGCGTTGCGCGCGGCATACGCGCGGCGCATCGCCTCGAACACGTAATGAAGCTCCTCGGGCGACTGGAACTCGAGCTTCCCGAGCTCGTAGCCCTCGAGGATGTGCGCGATCATCGCGAGCGTGACGCCGCCCGACGACGGCGGCGGCATCGACGTGATCTTGTGGCCGCGATACGTGAACTCGATCGGCTTCCGCCACTTCGCCTGATACTTCTTCAGGTCGGCGAGCGTGATGAGCCCGCCTTCTTCTTTCATCTGCGCGACGATCGCGGCCGCCGTCTGGCCCTCGTAGAACCCGGACGGGCCCTTCTCGATCCGCTCGAGCACGGTCGCGAGCTCGGGGTTCTTGAAGAGCGAGCCCTTCGCCGGCGGCTTGCCTCCGGGGAGGAAGAGCGCAGCGGAGACGGGATGCTTCTCGAGGCGCTTCGCGCCGAACTCCATCGTCGAGAGGAACCCGTCGTCGACGACGAACCCTTCGCGCGCGAGCTTGATCGCCGGCGCGAGGAGCTCCTTCCACGTCTTCTTCTTCGAGCCGAGCGTGCGATGGAGCTCCCACAGGCCCGCGACGCTTCCCGGGACACCCGCCGACTTGATGCCCTCGCGCGCCTCGGGCTTCGGCTTGCCGTCGGGGTTCAGATACATGTCACGCGTCGCCCCCGCCGGCGCCGTCTCGCGGAAGTCGAGCGCGCGCACCTCACCGCGGATGCGCGTGACCGCAAAGCCTCCACCGCCGATGTTGCCGGCCGTCGGATACGCGACCGCGAGCGCGAACGCCGTCGCGACGGCTGCGTCGGCGGCGTTGCCTCCCGAAGCGAGGATGTCGCGTCCGACGTTCGACGCGATCGCGTTGTCGCTCACGACCATGCCCTTCTCGCCACGGACGACGACGGGCGTCTGGTGCGGCCAGACGCTCGCCTTCGGACCGGCATCCGCCGGCGCGGACGCATCGGCGGCCGCCAGAGCCGGCGCCGCAGACGGAGCGGGCGCGATGGAGCCTGCCGGCGGAGGCGCCGCCGGCGCCGGGCTTCCAGCGCAGCCGATGAGGACGAGGAGGAGGGCGGCGGAGCGAGCGAGTCGGGCGGCCATCAGCCCCGACACTAGTCGAACTCGCGCTCGCTGACCCCAGATCGCGTGCGACCGGCGGATCTCAGCCGCAAGTGCCTTCCGGAAGGCCTACGAGCTCGCGGGCGTCGCTGCATTCGAGATCGGTGCCCCGATACAGGATGCGCGCGGCCGATGCGAGCAGCGCGCCCTGGCGCTCGGGCGGCGCAGCGTGTGCCGCCTTCAACGCGTCACGCGCCTCGGCGGGAACGTGCTCGCTGTGGATGAGAACGTGGGCCATCGAAAAGCTCATACATGCCCTCTTTCTCCTCGTCCGATGCCCCGCGCCGCGCGACCGTTTCCCGAGGGAACGATGACGCAGCGCGCCTTCGCGAGGGCGCTCGATCAGCCGCGGGCCGGGAGCTTCGCTTTTTCGAACGATCCCCAGCTCGCGTCGTAGTCGCTCTGGAGAAGCGGGGTCTCCATCGCGTGACGCGTGGGGCTGAACACCCAGCGGCTCTCGAACATGAAGGCGAGCGTGTCTTCGATCTTGTGAGGCGCGAGCTCGACAGCGACGGCGCGCTCGTAGCTCGTCTTGTCCGGGCCGTGACCGCTCATGCAGTTGTGGAGCGACGCTCCACCGGGCGCGAAGCCGCCGGCCTTCGCGTCGTAGGCGCCATGCACGAGCCCCATGAGCTCGCTCATCACATTGCGGTGGAACCACGGCGGGCGGAACGTGTTCTCCGCCACCATCCAGCGCGGCGGGAAGATCACGAAGTCGCAGTTCGCGGTCCCGGGAGTGTCGCTCGGCGACGTCAGCACCGTGAAGATCGACGGATCGGGGTGATCGAAGCTGACGGTCCCGATCGTGTTGAAGCGAGCGAGATCGTACTTGTACGGCGCGAGATTGCCGTGCCACGCGACGACGTCGAGCGGCGAGTGATCGAGCGTCGTCGCCCAGAGCCGACCCTGGTACTTCTGCACGACCTGCGTCGGACGGTCGACGTCCTCGAAGGCGGCCACCGGCGTGAGGAAGTCGCGCGGGTTCGCGAGGCCGTTCGAGCCGATCGGCCCGAGCTCCGGGAGACGGAAGAGCGCGCCGTAGTTCTCGCCGACGTATCCGATCGCCTTCCCTTCCGGGAGCTCGACGCGGAAGCGCACGCCGCGCGGAACGACGCCGATCTCGCCCGGCGCGATCTCGAGCACGCCCATCTCGGTGAAAAGACGAAGCCGCCCCGACTGCGGGACGAACAGGAGCTCGCCGTCGGCGTCGTAGAAGACGCGATCGACCATCGAGCGATTCGCGACGTACATGTGGACGGCGACGCCGTTGCCCTGCGCCGGATCGCCGTTGCCTGCATACGTCACGAGCCCGTCAACGAAGTCCGTCGGCTCCGAAGGCAGCTCCGGCGGGCTCCATCGGAGTCGGTTCGGAGAGGCAGGCACCTCGGCGAAAGGACCGCTTCGAACGAGCCGCTGCGGGTACGGCTGGTACGGCGGATGGCTCGCGCTCGGCCGGATCCGGTAGAGCCACGAACGCCGGTTCTCCCGGCGCGGCGCGGTGAACGCCGTGCCGGAGAGCTGCTCCGCGTAGAGACCGAACGGCGCCCGCTGCGGCGAGTTCTGGCCGTGCGGCAACGCGCCGGGCACGGCCTCCGTCGCGAGCTCGTTTCCGAAGCCGGTGAGGTAGTCCACGGACACGTATCTACTACGTGGAGGCCGAGGGTGCAGGCTTGCCCGATGCTGCGACCTGCACGACACCGCGGCGGATCTGATCGAGCTCGATCGACTCGAAGAGCGCCTGGAAGTTGCCGTTGCCGAAGCCCTCGTTGCCCTTGCGCTGGATGACCTCGAAGAAGATCGGCCCGAAGAGGTTCTCCGTGAAGATCTGGAGGAGGAAGCCTTCCTGCTCGCTGCCGTCGATGAGGATGCGGTTCTTGCGGAGCCGCTCGAGGTCCTCGCCGTGCTTGCCGACGCGCTTGTCGACGAGCTCGTAATACGTCTCCGGCGTGTCCTGGAAGATGACGCCGTTCGTGCGCAGCTTCTCGATCGTCGCGAAGATGTCCTCGGTCGTCAGCGCGAGGTGCTGGATGCCCTCACCCTTGTACTGACGGATGAACTCCTCGATCTGCGAGTTCTCGTCCTGGCTCTCGTTGAGCGGGATGCGGATCGCCTTGTCCGGCGCGATCATCGCCTGCGAGAAGAGGCCCGTGGCCTGGCCCTTGATGTCGAAGTACTTCTGCTCGACGAAGCCGAAGAGGCGGTTGTAGAAGCCGGACCACGTACGCATCTCGCCGCGGCGGACGTTGTGCGTCAGGTGATCGAGCAGATCGAGGCCGACGCTGTTCTTCTTCTCGGCTTCGTCGGCGCCCGGGATCTTCGTCCAGCTGTCATACAGGCCGCTGTCGCCGCGATCGTCGACGAGATAGAGGAGGCTGCCGCCGATGCCTTCGAGGACGCAGCTGTCCGGGCCGAGCGCACCCTTCGATGCGTCGGCGGCGCGCCCGCCGCGCTCGAGCGCCATCGCGAACGAACGCTTCGCGTCGGCCACGCGGAAGGCCATGCCGTTCGCCGACGGGCCGTGCGCGAGCCGGAAGTCCGCCGCCTGGCCAGTGGGCTCGCGGTTCACGAGGATGTTGATACGGCCCTGCTTGTAGCGGACGACGTCCTTCGTCGGGTGCGTCGCGACCGCCGTGAAGCCCAGCCGCTCGAGCGTCTGGATCATTCGCGCAGGCTCAGGCGAGGTCAGCTCGACGAACTCGAAGCCGTTCAAGCCAAGCGGATTGTCCAAAACGTCGTTCATGGTGCGCTGCTCCTTATGGGGTCCGCGACCGCAACACCCGGGGCTCTTTTCCTCCGCCTCGCTCGCTCGGCGTCGTGAAGCCCGTCAGGTAGTAACAATTGTTACGATCTCGACCGGTAGTAACAATTGTAACCATCCGCTGCAAGTGCGGACGGCAGCGGAATCACAGCAAAAACGACGCCGCAACGCGTCGAGCGCGCGTCAACCGCGGTCCAGGATCCGCGCGGCCGAGGCCTCGAGCCGCCGGAGCACGGCCTTCAGCTCCTCGACTTCCTTCGCGCTCAGCCCTTTCAGCACCTCGGCCTCGAGATCGAGCGCCGCGGGAACGACACGGCGATAGAGGTCGAGCCCGGTCGGCGTCAGCGAAAGGCGGAGCGACCGCGCATCGTCGGCGTTCGGAACGCGCCGGAGGAGCTTCCGCCGCTCGAGGACCTGCGCCGCGCGGCTGACCGTGACCTTGTCCATCTGCGTCCGGCCCACGATTTCCTGCTGCGTGAGCTCTCCGCCTTCGGCGAGCACGGTGACGACCCGCCACTCGTGCATCTTCAGGGCGAAGAGCTTTTCGTACGCCTGCGCGATCGCCTGGCTCACGACGTTCGACGCGAGCGACAGCCGGTACGGAACGAACTCGTCGAGCTTCAGACGGGAGCGCGCCACGACAGTCGATGAGTAGCACGTTCCCCGAACGACGACGCGCGCACCGCGAGCTCTTCGCGATGCGCGCGCGCGGCCCTCCCCAGGCGCGCGACGGGCGTGGCGCGACTCGCGTGACGCGTGACGCGTGGCGCGTGGTTCGGCGTGGTTTCTCAATGGAGCCGAGCGAGCGCGACGCCGAACATCGTGTCCGAGTCTCCGGACTTCAGCGAGAAGCTCGGCGTCGCCCACGCGCGGAGCGCCGTTCCCTTGTGCACGTAGAGGTAGTTGTTCACGAGCGGCATGGGCACGAGCGGCGTGAAGCGCTGGGCCACGCCGATGACGAGGTCGTCGTAGCCATCGCGATCGAAGTCGCCGATCGCGCCGACCGTACTTCCGAACGTGCCACCGTAGTCGGAGACGAGCGCGGGAAGCGTGAACGTCTGCACGGCGAAGCTCGACGGACCGGCGACTCCGCCGAAGTAGAGCGCCGCGCGCGTGAGCAGGGGCTTCATCGTAGGCGCACCGATGAGCGTCTCGGGAGAGCCGACGAGGAGGTCGTCGAAGCCGTCGCCGTTCACGTCTCCGGCTGCGGCGAGCTGCGGGCCCTTCGCGCCCGCGTAGGCCGGAGCGGCGATCGTGATCGAGGGCGACGCTGCAGGGCCGGTCGCCTTGCCGAGATGGATCTGCACGCGCCACGGCGACACGAGCGCGCCCGTGCTTGCTGCGATCGCGACGTCCGCGAAGCCGTCGCCGTTCACGTCGCCGGCGCCCGCCGCCGTGAGGCCGAACGCAGACGGAGCAGAGATTGTGAGCATCGGCGCGTTCACGGACAGGCCCGTCGGACTGCCACCGTACACTTCGACCCGCGCCGGATCGCCCGTGCGCACGACGACGACGTCGGCAAAACCGTCGCCGTTCACGTCGCCCGCCGGAGCGACCGAGCCAAACGGCGAAGGGTCGTTCCCCATCAGGAGCGCCGCCGACGCGATCGGCCCGCCGCTCTGACGACCGTGGAAGACGACGATCCGGCCGTCCTCCGCGACCGCGATGTCGGCGAAGCCGTCACCGTTCACGTCACCGATCCCCGTTCCGACGATGCCGAACCCGGAGCTGCCGCTCGGGCTCTGGAGGACGAACGCCGGGACCGACAGAAGGCCGCTGTCCGAGCCGCGGAAGACGTCCACACGTCCGTGCCCGGCCTCACCTGCCATCCCGAGGACGAGATCGGAGAAGCCGTCGCCGTCGACGTCGCCCGCGTTCGCGATCCAGTAAGGCGTCGATGAATATTGGCCCGGCGCCGCGTCGATCACCGTCGAAGGCGAGAGCGGTCGTCCGACGGCACGTCCTTCGTAGACCACCACGCGCGGCGGATCGATCGGCCGCGCCTCGGAGGCCGTCGAAATCCGGCGCGACGTGACCGCCAGATCGCCGTAGCCGTCACCGTCGAAGTCAGGGGTCGATCCCCAGGACGTGTCGACGTTCCCCGAGCTTGCGCGGCGGCGGACGATGAAGGGGATCGTGGCGCTCGAGACGGCGCCATGCGCCCGGAGCCCGAGGCCGAAAAGACGATAGAAGTGCACACCGGCCGAGAGCGCCCGATTCGACTTCACCTGGTCGCCCGTGGCCTCGAGCTCCTGCTCGATCCGCGAGCACGCGCGGTCGGCGCAGATCTGGATGCGCGCGCCGAGGACACCTGCAGGGCGGGCCCAATGGAACGTCGGCGGGTTCGCGGTCACGCGCGCCCCGGTCGCCGGCGCGATCGGGCGTGCGGCAGCGATGTTCGTATCGACCGTGGTGGAGAGCGCGGTCACGCTCGTCTCGGCGTCTTCGGACGCGCCGGTCGCTTCGCCATCGGACGCCCGATCCGAATCGGCGATGACGTCCGCCGCCAAGCCGCAACCAACCGTGGAGAGCGCGACGGCGATTACGCCGAGCGTGAAGCGAGGATTCGTCAGCATGAGGCACCTCTTCCGGGTGGATTGCTGCAACGCAGCAACGTGGGATGCGCGACGAATTAGCCACATGGTTCGGCGTACGCAAGAGCTTTTTGTGCACCGCAACATGGACCGACGCGGCGAGGCGGCCCCCGCGACGGCGCAAGGGAGCGTAGGCTGTGGGGGTTTTCCGATGAGCGAGCGGATGAAAGATGTGCCCGAGGCCGTGCCGGAGCGTGCGAAGCCGCCCCGCGACGTGACGATCGCCCTGCCTCCGCCGTCCCGCGCCCAGACCGCCGCGAGCATCGACAGCATCGCGCCGATCCCGCTCGACTCGTACCAGCCTCCGAGCACCGGAACGTTCCCCTCGCCGTCGCAGCGCGAGCTCATCGTGCCGTCGGGAGCGACGGTCGGATCGATCCTCGAGCACGTGCGGAAGCGCCCGGCAGACCGCCTCGAGATCGAAGCGCGCGTCGATGCCGGAGGCATGGGCTCGATCGACATCGCGGTCGACCACGCGCTCGACCGGCGCATCGCGTTGAAGACGCTGCATCCACATCTGCGCTCGGACGATCAGAGCGTTCGGATGTTCCTCCGCGAGGCCCGCCTCACGGGACTGCTCGACCATCCTCACATCGTGCCGGTCTACGACCTCGGCGAGCGCGAAGGAGGACAGCTCTTCTTCGCCATGAAGCTCGTCGAGGGGCGGACGCTCGCCGCGCTGATTCGTGCGCTGCCGCGCGGCGTGCTCGACACCGCGACGCTCTACACGCTGCTCGACGTGTTCACGAAGGTCTGCGACGCGCTCGCGTTCGCGCACAGTCGCGGCGTCGTCCACTGCGATGTGAAGCCCGCGAACGTCATGGTCGGCGAGTTCGGCCAGGTGTTCCTGATGGACTGGGGGATCGCTCGCCTGATCGTGTCCGAAGGAGGGCCGCCGTCCATCGCGAGGAACGAGGACACTTCCCCGCGCATGACGGCGAAGACACGCCCGCGCGCGGGATCCGCGACGGACAACTCGATCATCGGCACGCCCGGCTACATGTCACCGGAGCAGGCGCGCGGCGATCGGAAGAAGCTCGACGTACGTTCGGACGTCTTCCTCCTCGGAGCGATGCTCTACGAGCTGCTCACCCATCGCCCGCCATACGTCGGAGCCGATCGGAGTGAGACGCTCGCGCTCGCAGCAGCCTGCAACTTCCCGAGCCCGCGGAAGGTCGCAGGGGACGTGGCCGTGCCGCTCGAGCTCGAGAGGATCGTCCTTCGCGCGATGGCGACGTCTCCGGACGATCGCTATCCGACGGTCCTCGCGCTGCAGCAAGACGTCCTCCGATTCATGCGAGGCGGTGCCGAGCTGCCGCGTCGCTCGTTTGCGGCCGGAGAGGCGATCGTCCGCGAAGGAGAGCCTGGAGACGCCGCGTACGTCATCGTCGAAGGCCGCTGCGAGATCCAGAAACACACGCCGAGCGGGGTGCAGACCCTGCACACGATCGGTCCCGGCGACGTGTTCGGCGAGATGGCCATCTTGACCGAACGCCCGCGTACGGCGACCGTCGTCGCCGTCGAGCCGACGACGGTCCTCGTCGTGACCTCGCAGGTCCTCGAGCAGGAGATGACGGCGCTCAAGCCGTGGATCGCCACGCTCCTCAAGTCGCTGGCGATACGATTCCGCGACGCCCAGAGTCGCGCCACGCATGCGACGCCGCCTTCACCGGCGCGGATCGCCGAGCTCGTCCTCATGAACCTCACGACGTGGGGACACACGGACGAGCACGGCGGACGGTGGATGACGTGGAGCGAGCTCGCTCGGGAGCTCGAGGCGCAGCTCGGCCTCGCTCCGATCGCCGTCTTCGGCGCGATCTCCCGCTACGGGCTCGTGCTCGACGTCGAAGGCGACCGCCTCACCGCGCCCGCTCCGGCGGAGCTCCGAGCGCAGCTCGCCGCCGAGCTGCATCGCACGCCTCGCGCGTGACGGCGCTCAGAGATCGTTCGTCTCGACACCATCCTCGTCCGCGATCGCGTCGTCCGCTTCGCCGGGCGGCGGCGGCGGAGCGGAGTCGCGCGCAGGCGGCGGCGGCCACGACACCATCGTCGGCGCGGGCGAGCGCGGCTGGTCGGACGCTCCAGCAAAGCGCGTCGTCGGAAGAGAGATCCAATCGGAGGCCGTCATGGCTCCGCATTCGAGCAACGATCGTTCCGCTTCGTACGGTAGGGCCCTTGAAGGGATCTGCGGTGCATACCCCTCGATCCGCGCGACATCCGGCACGAGCAACGCCGCGGTCTACCGCGCGAGGCGCGCGTTGCGGGGACTCGCCCGCATGTGCGTCACGTCCCCCGATGGATCGACGGTTACCGGCGGGATGATCGGATCGTGCCGCTCGCCTACGACGGCAAGTCCACGAGCTCGGGCTTCACGCGAGCGACGACGCGCGCGAACGCTTCCTTGTCGATCGATCGCTCGAGCGCCGCTTCCGGAGTGATCTTGCCAGCGACGAGGAGGCGTTCGAGCGCAGCGTCGAGCGTCTGCATCCCGAGCCCGCTCCCGTTCCTCATCGCATCGCCGAGAGCGTCCGTGTTTCCTTCACGGATGAGCGAGCCGATCGTCGCGTTCGCGACGAGAAGCTCGTGGACGGCGACCCTTCCCTTCCCGTCCGCCGAGCGAACCAGATGCTGCACGACGATCCCGGCGATGCAGTCTGCCAGCAAGCTGCGGATCCGCGGATGAGCATCGGGCGGGAACGCATTGACGAGACGGTCGAGCGCGGCTGCGGCCCCGCTCGCCTGGAACGTCGCGAGGACGAAAATCCCGTCGCTCGCGAGACGGAGCGCTTGCTCGATTTCCTCGGCCGAGGAGAGCTCGGAGATGAGGACGACGTCAGGGTTCTCCCGCACGGCGCTCTTCATGGCGGCGCCGAACGTCGGAGCATGCGGCCCGATCTCTCTCTGCGTGATCTGCGCGCGCTGCGGCTCGTGCACGAACTCGATCGGGCTCTCGATCGTGAGGACGTGGCACGCGCGCGTCTTGTTGATGTGGTCGAGCATCGCCGCGGTCGTCGTCGTCTTGCCGTTCGACGCCGGACCGGCCACGATCACGAGGCCCGAGCGGCGATCGGCGAGACGCCACAGCACCTCGGGGGAACCGAGCTCCGTCAGCGAAGGCACCCGTGCGGGCACGAGCCGGAAGGCCGCCGCGATCCCGGAGTGCTTCACGTAGTAGGTCGCACGGAAGCGCGCGATGTCCTTGTACGAGACAGACAGATCGAGGTCGAGATCGGCCGCGAGGCGAGCGCGCTGAGCGGGCGTG
Organism: Pseudomonadota bacterium; assembly: GCA_023402175.1. GTDB lineage: Bacteria > Myxococcota_A > Polyangia > Polyangiales > Polyangiaceae > Labilithrix. The sequence goes on from JAEXCN010000113.1 coordinate 105,809, forward strand.
ACGAGCTCGAGCAGCATGTCCTCGAGCTCTTTTGCCGAGATCGGGGCCTCGCGGAGGGCGACGATTTCCCCGCGCACGCGCGCCAGCGGCGGTTGATTGACCGCCAGGTGCAGATCGCTCCCGCCACGCTTCACGAGGTCTTCGAAGATCCCGTCGATCGCCGGCACGTGTCAGCCCTTCCTCGTCTGCGCCGCCGCCACGGCAGACCGCGCGATCTGCGCTTCGAGCTCAGCGGGTGATTCGGCGAGCTGCTTCGCGACGACGGCGGTGACCTTCTGGGCTCGAACGAGCTCCGCGAGCGAGTCGTCGAGCCGGAGGACACCGCCGCCATCCTTTCCGCGCTTCTGGATCTCCGGGATCTCGTGGGTGCGTCCGTCGCGGACGAGGGTGTACAGCGCAACGGACCACGGAAGGAGCTCGACGGCCGCATGGCCCCTTGTGCGATCGGCGCTCGGTACGAGCCGTTGACCGATGACGAGACGGAGCGACGACGCGAGGCTCGTACGCGCCCACGGCTGCTCGGCCGGCGAGAAGAGGTCGAGGACGCGGTCGATCGTCTTTGCCGCGCTCGGGGTGTTCATCGTGCCGAGCACGAGGCGCCCACTCTCGCAAGCGACGAGGGCATGCCGGAGCGTCTCGGCGTCCCGCATCTCACCGAACACGATGACGTCCGCGTCCTCGCGCAGCGCGGTGTGCAGCGTGCGTCCACGCGTGCGCGCGTGCAGGCCCACGTCGCGCTGGCTGACGAAGCCCTTCTTGCGCGGATGGACGTGCTCGATGGGCTCCTCGATCGTGAGGATGTGCCGCGCGGTCTCTCGATTCAGATGATCGACGAGCGCGGCGAGCGTCGTCGATTTGCCGTGTGCTGCCGGTCCAGTGACGAGGACGAGCCCACGCTGGTGGCGGAGAGCCGGCAGGATCCCATCCGGCAGCCCGAGGCCGGCGATCGTCGGGAGCTCCTTCGGGATGACGCGGACATTCAGCTTGAGCCCGGTGCGCTGCTTCGAGACGTTCACGCGGAAGCGCCCATGCGCCGGGTGCTCGACGGCGAAGTCGCACGAGCCTTCCTTCTCGAGCGTCTCGCGAAGGCGCATCGGAACGATCTCCTTCGCGATCCGCTCGACGTGATCGGCGGGCACGGGCTGCGTGCGCGGGAGCAGATCGGTGGCGATGCGGAGCAGGATCGGACGCCCCGCCACGATGTAGAGATCGCTCGCGCCTGCCGCAACGGCCATGGCGAGGAACGTGTCGACCGACGCGGAAGGCTCGACGCGCGGACGGTCCTTCTCCGCGATGGCCTTCTCCGCGATGGGCTCTCCCGAAGGAGCGACCGCTGCCGCGCGCGCGCTCGCGACGTCGTCCGGCGCAGCACTCTCGGTGGGCGCGGGCGCGGAGACCGTGCTCTCCGCGCGCTCCGCGTCGAGCTCTGGGCGCGTCGCGGTCGCGGCCCCACGTTCGTTCGGCGTGAGCTCGACATCGACGACGTCGACGGACGTCGGCGTCGAGATCCTCCGCGGAATGACGGGCCCCGGAGGAGGAACCGACTTTGCGCGCTGGGCTTCGGCTGCAGCACGCTCCCGCGATGCACGCTCTTGCACCGCTCGCTGCTCGAGGACGGCAGCACGCTCGCGCGCGACGCGTTCCTGCGTCGCACGCTCCTGGGCGGCACGCTCTTGCGCGGCCTTCTCCTGCGCCGCGCGTTCCGCCGCGGCTCGTTCGGCAGCAGCTTTCTCGGCGGCTGCACGCTCGGCGGCTGCGCGTTCCTGCGCGACCTTCTCTTGCGCCGCCTTCTCCTGCGCCGCCTTCTCTCGCGCGGCCTTCTCCTGCGCAGCCTTCTCCTGCGCAGCCTTCTCCTGGGCGGCCTTCTCCTGCGCAGCCTTCTCCTGCGCAGCCTTCTCTTGCGCAGCCTTCTCTTGCGCAGCCTTCTCTTGCGCGGCCTTTTCCTGCGCCGCCTTCTCGTGCGCCGCCTTCTCCTGAACGGCGCGCTGCGCGTCGAGCTCGCGAGCGACCTCTTCGGGGCGTCGTGCAGGCTTCGGTCGGGGATCCGCGGTCGTGGCGACCGAGCCCGGCGTTCCCGAGACCGGCGGCGAGAGCGTCTGCAACGTCGGCTCGTCGTCGTCGTCCCATTCCTCGTCGGAGGGCGGAGGTGCCGGCGCGGGCGGCGCCTGGACCGGAGGCGCCTGCGGGGATGGCTGGACGCGGGCTTGCTGCGCGGCAGCGGAAGCGGAAGCGCCGACGGTCTTGACGATCTGCGCCTGGATCGGACCGGCCGTCTTCGCAGCCGCGATCGTCGACGACGGAGGCGGGCCGGCAGCCGGCTGCGCGCGCGTCTGCGCCGAAGCGGGCTGAGCATGCGGCTGCGCCCCACTCGCGGGCTGGGCCTTCGACGCGACCGGCTGCTGCTGCGCCGACGCGCGCGCGGCGGAGGACGCACCCGACGCGGGTTGCCCCGCGGGCACCGCCTTGTCGGACGAACGCGCAGCGACCGCTTGCTGCGTCGACGACGAGCGTGCTCCACCTTCGCGCTTCGCCACCGTGAAGCGCGCCTGGACGATGTCCTTGCGGAGGATCGCCGCCACCGCAATGACCCCGACGCCATCGACGCGCGTCGTCCACTGCACGGGCTTGTCGCTGAGCGAGTCGACGTACCGACTGCCGCCCATCGTCACGAGCATCTGCATGAGACGCTCGGTGCTCGGCGCCTCGTCATCCACCGGCTCGAACTTCCCGCCGATGTTCACGCTCGGCAGCCGATTGGTGACGAGCCCGAACTCCAGTACCTCGGGGCGCGCGAGGTTCTTGAGAAGCTCCTCGATGGTTTTCATCGGCCTGGCAACGCCGTTGGTCAGACTACACGACCCTGCTCCTCGAGCGCCATTTCGTAGATGAGGTTCACCCCGGTCATCGATGATCCAGGCCCCGCCCAAGCGAACACGGTGCCGGAAAGCCGATGCCGAGCGCATGCGGCAATGCCCTTGAAGCGCGCTCGAAGCTTCGAATGACCTGATTTTCGGGCTCGGGCTCGGGCTCGGGCTCGGGGTCGGAGATGCTTCGACGTCGAAGGGGTAGTTGGAGGCCCAAATGAAGCGACCCCGGGGCTGGAGGGCCAGCGTCCGGGGTCGAGGGCGCTCAGAGCGGGCGCGTCAGTGGCGCGTGAACGGGCGCTTGCCGGCGTACACCGCGCCGACGCCGAGCTCGAAGCCGATGCGGAGGAGCTGGTTGTACTTCGCGACGCGATCGGAGCGCGAGAGGCTTCCCGTCTTGATCTGACCGGCGTTCGTCGCGACGGCGAGGTCGGAGATGAAGGTGTCCTCGGTCTCGCCGGAGCGGTGGCTGATGACGCTCCGGTAGCCGGCCTCCTGGGCCATGCGGATCGTGTCGAACGTCTCGGTGAGCGAGCCGATCTGATTCAGCTTCACGAGGATGGCGTTCGCGAACCCGCCCTCGATGCCGCGCTGGAGGCGCTCGACGTTCGTGACGAAGAGGTCGTCACCGACGAGCTGCACCTTCTTGCCCATGCGGTCGGTGAGGAGCTTCCACGTATCCCAGTCGTCCTCGGCGCACCCGTCCTCGATCGAGATGAGCGGGTACTTCGTGGCGAGCTGCTCGTAGATGCCGACGAGCTCGGCGCCGGTGACCTGCTTCTTGTCGAACGTGTACTTCTTCGATCCCTTGTCGAAGAACTCGCTCGCGGCGCAGTCGAGCGCAACGTGGAAGTCGGTGCCTGCCTTGTAGCCGGCGCTCTCAATTGCGGCGACGAGCGCCTCGATGGCGGCCTCGTTCGACCCGAGGCGCGGAGCGAATCCACCCTCGTCACCGACGGCCGTGACCATCCCCTTGTCCTTCAGGTTCTTCTTCAGCGCTGCGAAGACCTCGGCGCCGGCGCGGAGGGCGTTCGGGAAGTCCTCGAAGCCGTCCGGGACGATCATGAACTCCTGGATCTCGAGGCCGTTGTCGGCGTGCGTGCCGCCGTTGAGGACGTTCATGAGCGGCGTCGGCAGGACGCGCGCGTTCGCGCCGCCGAGGTAGCGCCAAAGCGGGAGGCCGACGGCATCGGCCGCTGCGCGCGCGACGGCCATCGAGACGCCGAGGATCGCGTTCGCGCCGAGCTTCGACTTGTTCGGCGTGCCGTCCGCATCGCGGAGGACGCTGTCGACTTCGGCCTGATCGAGCGCGTCGATGCCGATGATGCTCGGCCCGAGCGTCTGGTTCACGTTCTCGACGGCCTTGAGGACGCCCTTGCCGCCGAAGCGCTTCTTGTCGCCGTCACGCAGCTCGATCGCCTCGTGCTCGCCCGTCGACGCGCCGCTCGGCACGGCCGCTCGACCGTGGCCGCTGGCGGTCTGGACCTCGACCTCGACGGTCGGGTTCCCTCGCGAATCCAGGATTTCGCGCGCGATGACTGCGGTGATCTCGCTCATGACAGGCTCGGCTCCTTTGGGAAAGCCCCCATGTACGGATGGGGAGGAAGACAGGCCTGCCTTCTAGTCGATCGACTGCCAGAAGTCGCGGACCGCGTCGACGCTTCGGACCCGGCGCGCCGGCGGAAGGCTCTCGAGCAGCGCTCGGCCGTAGCCCCTTTTCGCTGCGCGTCGATCGAGAAGCGCAACGATCCCCGCGTCTTTCTTCGTGCGGATCAGCCTGCCGAAACCTTGCTTGAGCGTAATCGCCGCAGCGGGCACGGAATACTGCGTGAATGGGTTCCCGCCTTCGGCTTCGATCTTCGCCGATCGCGCCGCAACGACGGGCTCGGTCGGGACCGCGAACGGGATCTTGTCGATGATGACGAGGCGGAGAGCGCGACCGGGAACGTCGACACCTTCCCAGAAGCTCATCGTCGCAACGAGCACGGCATCGCCCGCGGCACGGAAGCGATCGAGAAGGACGTGCTTCGGTGCTTCGCCCTGCACCATGAGCGGCCCGTGTCGGCCCGAGCTCTCGCGGACGAGCGCCGCGTAGATCGATCGCATCGCGCGGTTCGACGTGCAGAGGACGAACGCGCCGCCACCGGTGATGTCCGCGAGCTCGCGAGCTCGCGCAGCACACGCCTCGTCGAACCCGGCAGCGCTCGGCTCGGGCAGATCCTCGGCCACGTAGAGCGCCGCGCGCGATGCGAAGTCGAACGGCGAAGGCACGACGAGCTCCGTCGTGTCTGGCAGCGCGCCGAGACGGCTCTTCGCGAAGTGGAAGCTCGGCCCGGTATGCGTCGACGTCGCGAGCGTCGCGCTCGTGCAGACGACGCTCCGTACGCGATCGAAGAGGCGCTCGCGGAGGAGCGGCGCGAGATCCACGGGGCTGGCGCCGAGCGAGACGGTGCGCTCGCGCGAGTCGACCCATGCGATGCCCCCTTCGAAGCCCTCGATCGCGCGGCGCATCAGCAGATCACGCTGCGGGTGCTGCCACGAGGAAGGGGCCGGCATGCTCGGTCGATCCTGCTCGAGCGGCTCGTCGACGTATTCGTCGTCCGGCTCCCAGTGCCGCGCCTTCTTGTCCTCCGAGCTTGCGTTCACGCGCGCGAGATCCGTCCGGAGCTCCCCTGCCCTTCGCGCGATCATCGCCATCGCGTCGTCTTCGTCGAACGCGAGCGCCATCGCGGTGAGCGCCTGCAGCGCGGCGTCGAACCGTCCCGTCGCGTCGCGCCGTGGGGCGGTCCACTCCTCGGGCGAGAGCATCCGCCGCGTCTCCTCGCGCGCGGCCCGTCCGGCCGACTGCCATGCCTTGAAGAAGGCATGACCCGCAGCTTCGACGCCGTCGAGGATGCGCATCGACGACGAATCGAGGATCTTCGCCCCCACGACCGCGCGGCGTGCATCGCGGATCAGACGATCGAGCCGCGTCGTCGAGATGCGGACGCCGAAGAAGTCGGTGGCGACGCTCTCGATCTGATGTGCCTCGTCGAAGACGACGACGTCGTACGGCGGGATCGCGCCGCCGTAGCCGCCCGTCTTTCCGGTCTTCAGCGCGAGATCGGCGAAGAAGAGATGATGGTTCACGACGATGATCTGCGCGTTCTCCGCCTCGCGCTTCATCCGGGTGACGTAGCACTCGTCGTAGTACTTGCATCCTGCACCGATGCGCGTGTCGGTCCCGGACTGGACGTCGCGCCACGCCGCGGCGCTCTCACCGAGGTCGGCGAGCTCGGCGCGATCGCCCGTCTGGGTCTCGAGCGCCCAGCGTTCGATCATCGCGAGCTCCGCGGTCACGCGCTCGCCGCTGCGGAGCCGCTCGGACAGCCGGCGCTTGCACAGGTAGTTCGATAACCCCTTCATCAGGGCGGCGCGCAGCTCGACGCCGTGCTCGGCGAGCACCTCGCGGACGAACGGGAGGTCCTTCTCGAAGATCTGCTCCTGGAGAGCATGCGTCGCCGTCGCGATGACGACCTTGCGCCCGGAGAGGACCGCCGGGACGAGATACGCAAACGTCTTCCCCGTGCCGGTCCCGGCCTCGACGAACAGATGGCCGTCACGCGTCAGCGCACGATGGACGGCGCGGGCCATCTCGAGCTGACCGTCGCGCTGCTCGTACCCCGGTAGGCGACGGGCGAGCGGGGAGTCAGGACCGAGGACGGCGTCGATCGAGCGCTCGTCGGCCGCTTCCCTCGCCTCACGGTCGAGCTCAGTCCCGTCGTGGAGCGGGAGGAGGCGGCGTCCCTTCGCTTCTTCCTCTTCCTCGAGAAGGACCTCCTCCAGGATCTCCTCGAACACGTCTTCGTCGCCCGAATCGCACGGGTCGGCACGGCCGTCTCGGTCGGTCGGCGGGCGGCCCGTCATCGGTCCTCGTGCTCTACCCAAGCCCGAAGCGAGCGTCGAGCGCCTGCGGCCTCCGCGCAGACTTTCTCCCGCTGCACCATTCGGCGTACGATCAGTCCCGTGAGCCGGAATCGATCGCGCGGGATCCCCGCAGGCGAAGCGCGCGCTCCGGACGCAGGAAAAGCGGCGCCGGACGTGCCGGCCGTGGAGCGTACGCCCGGCAGCGCCGTCGCGCTCCGGCTCGCGATCGGCAAGGACGGCCTCGGGATCGAGCTCGCTCGGCCGGCGAAGATCGCCTGCCTCGACGTGGTCGAGCTCGTCGTCCGGCTCCCGAACGTCCGCTTCCCGTTCGACGTGACGGGCGGCATCGCCAAGTTCCGGCACCGGCGCGGTGAGCTCGACCGTATGGCGTTCGAGATCGACGCCCGCCGGGCAGCGCGCTGGGCGGAGCCGCTCTTGCGCGGGCTGCTCGGCCCCGGGCCTTGTGCGGTGACGATCGCGCCGCGCGCATTCGGGGCGACGGTCACCCTCCTCGCGACCGAGCCGGCGTCGGTTGGCGAGAAGCGCCCTCCGCGCGCGCTCGCGTTCGAGGTCGCGCTCGTCGCGGCGCCGGAGCTCTCGCTCGTGGTGCACACGGCGCGCGGCGCGAACCTTCCCGGACCGGCAACGCTCCTTGCGCTGCGCGCGATGGCGACGTTGCTCGGCGACGCGGCGAAGCGCGAAGGCGCACGCTTCTCGATCCCGCGCGCGGGTGCGCGCCTCGCGCGAGCGCTCCTGCCGGACGCCGGCGTGCGCGCGCCGAGCGGCGACGACGTCGTGCTCACCGGATCGGGAGAGAGCGACGGTGTCCTCTTC
>JAEXCN010000179.1 GCA_023402175.1 Pseudomonadota bacterium
ACGCCGATGCGCGCTCCGACGCCTGCCGTGCGACCGCCGCAGGTCGCGGGACGTCCGGTCGCGCCGCAGATCCGGCCGATCTCGGTGAGGAGGCCGACGATGGTCGGGGTGCACTCCGGCGCCTCTCCCGAGGCTCGAGGCGATGCGCCGGCAACGCCGGACGCGGTGGGCTCGGATCCGAGCGTGTCCGACGACGCGAAGACGATCGCGCGCCCCGCTCCGGCCCTCAAGGATCTCCTCGGGGCGCGTGGAGGCGCAGCGCCCGGAGCACCCGCGAGCGGCGCGCCGCGGGCGACTCCGCCAAAGGCGCCACCGACAGCGCCGAGCGCGGTTCCGAGCAAGGCCGGCATTCCCGCGGCACGGCCGAGCCAGCCGAATGCGCCGCTGCCGCCGCCGCCGGGCGCGAAGTCGAGCCAGAACAACGCGCCGATTCCACCGGCGATGAGAGCGAGCCAGTCTGGTACTCCGGCAGCAAAGCCGAGCGGCGTCGCGCTGCCGCCGAAGGCTTCGTCCTCGGGTGCGTCTCTCGGTGGTGCATCGCTCGACGCGAAGATCGGAAGAGCCACCGGCGCGGCAGCGGCGCCGTCGACGGTGCACACGACGACCAAGGGCATCGCTCCCGCCTTGCTCGGGGACGATGACGTCACGGGCAAACGTCAGCCGATCAACGTTGCCTCGGTCCTTTCGATCTCGGATGCAGACGAGACCGGACCGAACGACGCGGCGGACATGGCGATCGAGATCGGCGATGAAGGGCTCGCCGACGCGGAGGCGGCACTCGAGGCGATGTCGAGCTTCCGTCTCGCGGAAGGCGCGCTTCAGCGCAACGACATGGCCGCTGCGGAGGAGCACGCGAAGAGAGCCGTCGCCGGCGATCCGACCCAGGCGGACTACATCGCGCTGCTCGCGTGGATCCGTGCGCTGGTGGGCGGTCACCAACCGACGGAAGAAGCCATCCGCACCATGTCGAAGGTCCTCATCGAAGACCCGTCGAACGAGAAGGCGCTCTTCTACCGCGGCAAGCTCCTCGTCCGCACGAACCGACTGCCCGAAGCGCTCAACGACTTCAACGAGCTGCTCTCGGCGAACCCGCACCATCGCGAGGCGCAGGCCGAGGTGCGTCACCTCAAGACGAAGATCCCGGGCGCCTGAGCGCGAGGGCATCTCGGCGGCGAGATGCGTGCGGACGATCAGCCTTCGTCGAGCAGCGAGCGAAGCTGCTCCATCGCGGCACCATCGTTCGCAAGCGTCGCGGCGACCTCTTCGAGGAAGTCGAGCTCCGCTCGCGAGTGGGACGCGTAGAGCTCCTCGAAGCGTGCAAGCGACGCGCGGAACGGGGAGAGCTCTCCGTTGTCGAACCTGCCGAGGTCGCGGAGGAGCGTCGTGAGTGCCTCCGCGATACGGTCGTGCTCGGTGACGAGCTGATCGGCCCGCTCCCGGACGTCCGGCACGCGCGCGACGACGAAGGGAAGCAGCCCTTCCTGCTCGCGGGCGAAGTGCTCGAGGAGCACTTCTCGAAAGCCCTCGATGCCGTCGCGGATCTCGTGCAGCTCGTCATCGAGCTTCGACTGCCCGCGCTCGACGCGAGAGAGCGCGTCTCGCACCGCGATCAACAGACCGCTCAGCTCGCGATGATCGTGCGCGAGCTCCTTGATGGGGTCAGCCACGTCGAGGCAGCATATTGCAAGTCGACCCCAAATCAAGCGGTGCTCGCGCCGACGCGGAGCAGGTGCGTCGCTGCGATCACTCGAGCAAGCTGACGCGCAACTCCCGGATCACCCCGTCGACGAGCGGCGTATCGTGCGTCCGTTGGGCAGCACACCACCGCAAGCGGAACGAGCTTCCGACGACGAGCTGCGCGCCGTCCGGCCTTTCACGGTCGCGCTCACTCCCGGTGTGATGCTCGCGAGCATGGCCGGAGGGATCGCGTTTCCCATCCTTCCGAGCGTCGGGCTCCGCGTCGGTCTGCCGCTCGCGTTCATCGGCCTCATCCTCGCTGCGAACCGCGCAACGCGGGTCGTCGTCAGCCCCGTCGTCGGGATGATGACCGACCGCTTCGGCGGGCGGCGAACGATGCTTGCCGGCCTCGTCCTGCAGGTGCTCGTGATGGTGCTGTTCGTCCTCGGCGTCCGGACGACACACCCGGGGATCTTCTTCCTCGCCGGCCGCATCGTGCACGGCTTCGGCTCGTCTTGTGTCTTCGTCGCTGCCCAGGCCCTCGCGCTCCACGGCGGCGGGGTCCAGCACGGCGGCCGCACGACCGGTGCCGTTCGTGCGGCCATGCAGCTCGGCGTTCCGCTCGGCCTCGTGGTCGGCGGCTTCCTCTCCGATCTGTGGAGCGAGACGGCAACGTTCGAGGCTGGCGTCGTTGCGTTGGTCGCTGCAGCGATCGCCGCCTATGCGATCGTCCCCGACCTCCGCGTGACAGCGCCGCGAACGAGGCTCGTCACCGCGCTTCGCTCGCTCGCCGATCGCCGGCTCGGCGCGATCGGCGCGCTGAGCTTCGCGAGCGCTTTTGCAGGCACGGGCATGGTGCTCACGATGACGACGCTCCTCGTCCATGCGCGACACCTCACGGTCGGATCGCTCCCAGAGCGGGCCACGGCCAGCGTGCTCATGGGATGGCTCGTGCTCTCCGAGGCGCTCACGATGCCGGCGCTCGGGCGGCTGGGAGACCGGCGCAATGCCCACGCGCCGATCGCCGCGACGGGGCTCGGTCTGACCGTGCCCGGGCTCGTCACGATCGCGTATGCGAGGACGTCGGGCGGCGTTGCCGTCGGGCTCGGCATCGTCGGTGTCGCCGTCGCGTGTCTCGGGCCATCGCTGCTCGCGCTCCTCGGACGTCTGGTGCCGCCGGAACGTCGCGGCCTCGGCGTCGGCGCTCTCCAGGTCTCGGCCGACATCGGCGGGTCGCTCGGTCCGCTCATCGGGAGCGCGCTCTTCAGCGGCGCGATTGCGACGCCGTATCTCTTCACGGCCGCGGTGAACGCGCTTCTCCTGCCGATCGCGCTCTGGCTCATTCGAGCATCGCGCCGACCCGCGGCCCCACGCGCACGCGAGTAGCTCGAGACCGCGGTGCTCGAGGCGGCGTACGAGTCCGGAACGCGTGTCGTGCTCGCTCGCGAGCGTCCCGTCGTTATCGGTGGTCTCGACGCATCACTCGATCGATGCAGCCTCTGGATGTGCGTCGAGATCCACGGTTCCGCGGCCTAGCTCACCGAATTGATTTCCGCCCCAGCACGAGACCTTGCCGTCGACCAGCGAAGCGCAGGTCGAGGCGGTCGTCGTCGCGAACGAAACCGCTTTCCCCGCAACTTGCGTCATCTCGATCGGGTACGAGGCAATGGCTAGCTCGTGTGGAAGAAGGCCGAGCGCGCCGGCCGGGTTCGTTCCCCAGCGAAAGAGCCTTCCTGACGCGAGCAGCGCACCGCCGTGCTGGGCCGCGACCGCGCCGGCGATTTGGACGTCGACGACGTGTGCCGGGATCGCCGGAATGGACAGCCGACCGGCGGAAGGACGCCACGTCCGGATGGCGCCGTCCGTCGCCCTGTAAGCGAAGCTCCACATCTTCGAGATGCCGGACACCTCCAGTGGAGCCGTCAGCTCGGCCGGAGGCAGCGAGCTCTGTCCGGCCGGAGCGTTGCCGACGCTCGCCAGCACGCCGTTCGCGCGGAGGGCGATGACGGTGTCCTCGTCGGCCCAAATGGACGGATCCCACGGATCGACCGTCGGCCACGTCCCGATCACCACCGCTTCGACCGGAGCCTTGAACGCCATCGCGATCTGGGGCGCGATGGTCGGCTCCTCGCCCGCGTCGACGCCGAGCCCGGGGCGCGCCTTCCCCCAGCAGTAGAGAGCATGGTCCGCGGTACCGATCGCGCACGCGGTCACGTAGCCGAGCGCGACGTGGTCGACGGGCGGAATCCCCTCGACGCGCGTGGGAGTCGGCAGCTGCGCCTCGCTCGGCGGCCGGCCGAGCTGGCCGAAATCGTTGCGGCCCCAGCACTGGACCGCCCCGTCCGACGTGCGCGCGCACGTGCCGAAGTTCGGACCGACGGCGAGCTCGGTCACGTTCGCGAGGCCCTGCACCGGTGCCGGCTTCGCGCCTTCGACCGGCGTGACCGGTACGCCACGGCCGAGAGCGCCGTCGCCTGGGAACGAGTCCGTCGCCGGCTCGAGGCTGTCTCGTCCCCAACAACGAACGGTCCCGTCGTCGAGGAGCCCGCAGACGTGATGTCCGCCGTTGCCGCTCACCGCGACGTAACAGGGAGCCTGCGCGCACGCGACCTCGAGGCGCTTCGGCTCTCCCGCGTCGACGAGCGACCCTGCGTCGACGTCATCTCCGCCGCCTTCTCGTGCCGCGTCGGGACCAGGGGCCACGTCGATGCCACCGTCGAGCACGGGGTCAGCGGGTTCGCTGGCGGAGGTGCACGCCGCAGCAATCAGGATGCTCGCCGGAGCGAGCGCGAGACCGAGTCGCCGCCTCATGGCTGGCCTCCATCCTTCGCCCACTCCGCCTTTCGCAGTCCCGCGAAGCCCGTGTGTTCCGGGAATCCGGGGCCCTGGGGGCTTGCTTCACCGACGATCCATCCTTCATCGGGATTCGCTGCCCAGATCGCGTTGACCTTGCCTCTGGCCACGTTCTGAATCGACGTCGGCATCGTCTCGAGAGCAGCTCCATTCCAGCGGTGGACGAGACATCCGTCGGAGAGCCACGCTTTCTCCGCCGAGGCTGCAGACACCGAGAGATGCTCGCAGCCTGTTCCCCACGGGCTGATCGACAGCGTCTCGGCCACGAGCGGCGCGCCGAGGCTCGCGTCGTCCTCCAGCGGGACCAGCTGAAGCGACACGTCCCAGGGACCGAACCCGAATGGACCGGGATCGAGCCCTTCGACGAGCCAGAGCCGGCGTGCCCCATCGGCCGTGCGCGCCCCTGACATCGCAAGCATCGGTTGGTCGCGCGGGGTCACCGTCCAGCCGGTCCCGTCGTAGTGCGCGATCGCTCCACTCGGGTCCGCGTTGTTGCGCGGCGGCCTGCAGTTGAATCCCTCGGGGCACATCGAACCGGCGACGTAGACGTCGTCGGGCCCGAATCCGACGACGTGCGTCCACGTGTACGCGTCCATGTCGTCTGGCCCCGAGCGCGGGAGCATCGTCTCGATCTCGAGCGGCTCGACGGAGCCCTGGGCCGCTTCGCGCACGCGGAGGACGCTGTCCACGCCAGACGCGACCCACACCGCATCCGACGACGGAGAGGCTGCGGCCCACAACGAGAGGACCTCCGCGAACGCGACGGAGTCCACCGCGAACGAGCGGAACGACGGCGCGCCGCCATCTTTCGCCGAATACCGGATCAAGCTCCCGCCGCTCAGCGCCCAAACATCGTCGCTCTTCGTGACCCAGATCGCGACCGGGCCGCCGGGCATCGGGGGCAACGGCGGCCGATGGACCTCCCGCCAGGCCGTCCCGTTCCATCGCATGATCGAGCCCTCGGCCATTGCCCACGCGTCGTCGACGCTCGAGGCCGATACGCTCGAGAGCGTCTTCTGTATCGGCAACGGGTAGTAGCAGAAGCCCCCGCTGCTGCAGTGGCTCTGGACGATCGCGTCGGACAGAGCGTCTTCGTCTCCGCCTGCGTCCGGCAGTGACGATTCCGTCGCGACGTTGCCGTCGGCCGGGCCGCTGTCCTCGCCATTCGGGCTCGTCCTCTCGTCGCCCGCCGCGCAGGCGAACGGGCCTAGCAGAGCGAATGCGACGACGAGCACTGTGACAGACGCTCGCTCGCGAGATCCTCGGAGCTTCATGGAGACTTCCCCGCAAAATGAAGGACCGCACCGTCACCGACGATCCACACGTCGTTGGGCGAGCTTCCCCAGACGGAACGCATCGTCGGCTTGTCCGTCGAGGCATCGAACGGCGTCGAGAGCTTCGCCCAGCTCGCTCCGTCCCAGTGAAGAACCGTGCTCGCGTCGCCGACCGCCCAGACGTCGTTCGTGCCGAAGCCGAAGACGCCCCGCAGGTCGGCTGTCGTCGGACTCGGGACGATCTCGAAGACCTTCCCGGGCACGGCGCTCCTCGGCATGCGCCGGAGCGTGCCCGCCTCTCCGACGATCCAGACGGTGTTCTCGTCTCCCCATATCCCGTAGAGGGGATGCGTCGAGCGACTGTCGTGCTCTTCCACGGTCCACACGTCGTCCAACGGATCCTGCAACGTCGCGCGCAGGACGTGATTGTCGCCTGCGCTCCAGACTTCGTCGGCGCGCGGCACCGTGATCGTCGTCGCCGTGTACCCGTACCATGGTCCGATCATCTGAGGATTGCTCGGACCGTCATCCGCCCATCCGGCAGATTTCACGAGCGGCTCGCCATTCATCGGAAGCGGCGTGCCGTCGTCCGAATAGCGGAACGAGGCACGGCCGAGCCAGGTAGTGCCCGCTCGTCCACGGATCGCCACGGGGTCGGGATCGAACGACGAATAGTCGAAGAAGGACCACTCCGTCGCGCTCGGCCCTTTCCAGCCATTCGAGTGACGGATCCTCCGTCCGTCGACGATCCAGACGTCGTCGAAGCGTTCGAGCCAGACGGCTCGCATCGTGTAAGCGATCTCGCCGTCGGGGCGCTCGGCCTTCTCCCACGTGACTCCATCGTAGTGGAGGATCGTCCCGTGTGCGCCGACGGCCCAGACGTCGGTCGCGCTCGAGCCCCACACCGCGGTGAGGCTCACGAAGGCCTCGAGCGGACCGGTCGCGCGGCAGAGGCCCGATGCGCTGCAGTTGCCTGCGTCGACGTCTGAATCGGTATCCGTGACGACATCGGTGGTGCTGGCGTCCGGGATGATCTCCGCGTCCGGCTCGGGAAACGCCGTGGTCGGATTGTCATCGCCTCCCGCGCAGGCGAGCGGGATCGCGACCGCCGCGGCCGCGAGGCTCGTTTGGAGAAACAGGCCGCGAGCGATCATTGGACGCCCCCGCACTCTTTCATCGCGCACTGGCCATCGATACATGCCTGCTTTTCGACGCCGTCGCAGTGGACGCCGCAGCCTCCGCAGTTGAACGGGTCGTCTGCCAAGCTCGTCTCGCAGCCATTGGCGGCGATGCCGTCGCAATCGCCCCAGCCGGGCAGGCATCGCGTATCGCAAAGGCCTTCGTGGCAAACGGGGCTTGCGTGATCCGCTGCCGGGCATTCGTGCCCGCACGATCCGCAGTTTGTCGGATCGAGATTGAGCATCTCCTGGAAACACGTGCTTCCGCACAGGCACTGGCAAAAGCCGCTCGAGCACGTCTCGCCTGGGGCGCAAGCATGGCCGCAGGCCCCGCAGTTCGCCGCGTCGTTCGAAATGTCGATTTCGCAGCCGTCGCCGTTCGGATCCGAAAGGTCCTTGTTGCAGTCGCGCCTATCCGGAAAACATCCGAGCTGGTTGCATTTGCCGCCGGCGCAGCCGTAACCGGCATTCCATTCCGGGGGCGGCGGCGGATCGGTGCTCTCGGGACAGACATTCCCGCATGCGCCGCAGTTCCAGTTGTCGCTATCGAAATTCGTGCAACCGAATCCGCAGAAGTCCGGGAAGTCCCCGCGGCATCCGCAGAGCCCGTCGAGACAGATATCGGAGCAGGTGATGCCGCAGCCGCCGCAGTTGTTCACGTTCTCGACGGTCGGTGTCTCGCAGGAATCGTCCACGAGGCCGTTGCAGTCTGCAAACCCGGCGATGCACGTGAGCTGGCAGACGCCGTTCACGCAGCTCGACCGCCCGAGGCCTCGGAAGTCGACCTCCGGGCAATGATTTCCGCATGCGCCGCAGTTGTCGTTGTCCGTCAGGAGATCGACTGCGCAGGGGAACGCGCTGTTCGGGCACGTCGTCCGGCCTGCCGGGCATTCGTTCGTGGCGCACATGCGGACCGCCGCAGGCGCACCATCGCCGCCGGCATCTTCCGACGGGACGAACGTCTGGGTCGGACCAGCATCGGGCGAGCGATCGCCGACGTCGAGCCGCTCCGATGCGCACCCGGTCCAGGCCGCGACGAGAATGCCTCCGATGGGGAGGATTCGTGAAAATTTGTTCGTAATCATGTCAACGAATCGAGATGGGCGACTGCAGAGCGCGTGCTCGCCTCGAGGATCGAGGTGTCAGAGCCCGCGCTGCTCCACGCCAGGACGGAGCACGCTGTTCGGATAGGTCTCGTGGAACTGCTTTGCGCGGGCGTTCGCGGCTTCGGCCTGGCCGGTATCCTCGAGCCACCACACGCGGAGCGCCTCGCGTTCGGTCGCGAGCTGTCCATCAGGAAACTCCAGCTCGTGCTCCCGGAGGAGACGAGCAGCCTCGTCGAACCGGCGCCCGACGAGAGAGACGCGAGCCCCGGCGATGAGGGCTCTCTCAGCCGCGAGCCCGCGTGATGTCCCCTCGGCCGCTTCTCGGGACGGAGACGACCTTGTCCGTGGCGCGCTGTCTCCCGCGACATTCGGGAGGTCGCCGACCGCAAGCGTCGGGATCGCGACTTCGGGAGCCGCGCGCCGCGCGACAGGTTCATGCGGAGGCTCGGCGTGAGCCTGAATGGCGACGGACTCGGCTCTCCGTCCCGGGACGTCGTCGGCCTGTGGCGATGGTCTCGCGAGCACGCGAAGGATCACGCCAGCGGCAATGGCGAGCGCCACGAGCGCGAGCTTGCCAGACGAGCCAGTGCCCGCGGGGACTGTCGGACCGGCTGCCGTCGAGCCCCCGTCAGGGCCTCCATTCGGAGGGAGCCCGAGTGCCTGCTCCAGGCGCCGTCGAACGCGCTCCTTCTGCTCCGGATCCATCGTCTCCGCAGCATCCGCCTCGTCTGCCAGAAGGTCGCGAAGCGTAGCCTCGATGTCTTCGGGCTGCTGCTCGTCGTGAAGGCTCATGATCGCCTCCCGTAGGCGAGACGCTCCAGCGCGGCGCGAAACTGTTCGCGCGCGAGCCGTAGCCGCGAGTATCCCGTGCTCGACCGGATCGACAGCGCACTCGCGATTTCCGTCATGGTCATGCCATCGATGTCGTGCATGATGAAGACTTCCCGCAAATCGAAGTTGGTGATCGCTTGGAGTGCGACGAGGACGGTCGCCTGCCGTTTGCGGATGGCGAGATCGGATTCAGGGTCGGACGGTCCGGCGACCGATTCGAGCTCCGCCACTGGATCCGGTGACTCCGCACGGACCTTTGCTCGCCGGCGGTAGTTCGCCGCCGCATGAAATGCGATTCCGCCGAGCCACGGGCGCGCTGGACGTGTCGTGTCGAGCTCGTCGAGGTGCTTGTACGCCGAGACGAACACGTCGTGCATGACGTCCTCGGCGTCGCGCGCGGGGACGCCCAGACGGAGCAACGTGCGATGCACCCACGCGGCGTGTGCCTCGAAGAGCTCTTGGAAGAGCGCCGCCCGCCGAGCTTCATCGGCGGTCGCTGTCATCGGAGCACGTACCTGGGTGAGAGCATTGCTAATGGCCAATCAGCGCACGATCGTCGTGCACCCGAATCCGACCGAGATCGTCGAGCGCTTGGCGGCGGTGCACGAGCTCCCGCAAAGGACGATCTTCTTCTTGTCGCTGCTGAACTGCCACCCGTCGGCGCCTTCCTCGCAAGGGCGGGTTCGATCTTGCGGAACGACGATCTCGGAGCCGTTCTCGGGAGTGACGCGGACGTTGATCTTGGTGAGATCGAGCGTCGAGCCGGCGGGCGGCTCCGGGATGTCGACTTCGCAGACGAGCGTCTTCGCGACGCTCTCGCCGATCGCCTGGAGGATGGGCTCGAGCGAGGGTTGGCAGACGGAGAACCATTTGCCGTTCGTGAGCGAGGCCAGGTACTGGTACTCGTTTCCGGCGGCAAAGCTGGTCGCGCACTGCGCCGTCGATGGGTAATCCAGCGAACCGATGACCGGGAAGAACATGTACCTCCGTGCTTCGGCCGTTCCGAAGAGCGAGCCCCCTCGTCGGCCGAGCAGCTCGAGATCGAAGGATGCTCCCGACAAGGAGGACTCGTCGTCCGTGATGGGGATGAAGACCTTGATCGCCTCCGGCCGCAGGAAATCGCGGAAGGAGAGCCGCGGATCCGCGCTGCTCAGCGTGGTGAGGAGGAGCATCAGCGTGTCGTTCGACATGACCAGCTGATCGACGGCGCGGTACGCGGTGCCGTTCGATCCGCAGTCGGGACCGCCGAGCGGCGGTGGAACACAGACGCCGTAGCCCGGGTACGGGGTCTCGCGCGCTGCCACCATGACGACGCGGTAGTCGAGGCCGCTCTCGGCAAGGAGCGACGGGAGCAGGTTGATGTTCGCGTGCAGCGAGCCGATCTCGTGGACCATGCTCGTCGACTGGTCGATGCTCACGATCAGGTCCACCGGTGCCCGCTTCGCCTCGGCGAACGCTTCGGCGCACTCGGCTTGCGGGTCCGCCGCCGCATCGGGCTGGACGAGCGGCTCCGGCGCCTCGAGCGGCGTCCGTGACGAGGAGCACGCGAATAGCAAAACGCCTGCGGCGAAAGCGCCTACGACCGAGCTGCGCCTTGGCTGCTTCATCGAAGTTCCCGAGCCGATCATCCAGCTATTCCAACGCCACACGCTGCATGGCGCGTTGTCCTCGCGCCTCTAGTACGCGGCAGGATTCCGAATCCATCACCGAAATCGTACGGCGAGGTTCGCGTGGGCAGCGAAGCCGAGCGCGGGCTGGCTCCAGACCACGTCTTCGCCGATCGCGAAGACATGGCGTGTGAGCGGCGCGAGCGCGTCGAGCCCGACCCCGAACCGGATCGGATCGAGCAATGTCATTCCCATCGCGAGGCGTCCCCCGAGCGCGAGGCTGGTGAGGTCACCTGACCGCACGACGGCGAGCGACTCGCCCACCCCGTGGAGAAGAAGAGGAGCGACCAGCGGGCAAACACGAGCCTCGAGGCCGATGTCGACCCCGGGAAGGAGCGGGAAGCTCCAGCATGCCGCGAGGGCCAGGGCTTTCATCGACACGGCGACGCCGCCTCCGTGCCGGGAGGTGCTCGTCGACGGGGCGAGGAGAACTGCCTCGAGCTCGACCGAAGCGCGGCCGACGCCCAAGCTCGCCCCGAAGCTCGCCCCGACCGCGGAGCCGGGCGTCAGGTCGTTCGCCACGACGGCTCCCGCGAAGGTGCGTACACGGAGCGACCTCGCCTCCCGCCGGGAGCTCGGCCGTGGGGCGACGACGCGTGCGCGTGGGGCCGGTGGTTTCCCCGAGGGCACGTCGCTGCCGTTCGATCGCGACGTGTCGTCCGAAGCGACATCGGACGGAGGTTGGGACGACTGCTGCTCCATCTGGTGCGCCCGCGCGATCCGAAGGCGTTCGACGGCAAGCGTGATGACGAGCGCGATCGTGCGCGCGAGCTCGTTGCAGTCGCTCGCGCGGAACGTCTCCTCGCCGTTCCACGGCAACTCGGGAGTGTTGCTCGCGACGCCGGAGAAGACGACGCGTCCGAGCAGACGTTTCTGGTCTTGCGCGTCGATCGCGACACTCACTCGTAGTGAAGCGCCTACGCGGAAGGGATCGGTCCCCAGGTCGCTCTCGATGTCCCTGACGAGCTCCCGCGCGGAAGGGCATCCGCCCACCGACGCTGCGACGTCGTACCGGAGCTCGATTTCGGGAAGCTGTTTCTCGTCCGCAGTGGCAACTCGGCTCGTGCTCGACACGACGAGCGCCGCCAGCATCGCGAGGATCGAACGTCCGAGGTGCACGGTATGGGTGGCTCGAGGATACCGCGAGGTCGAGTACCGCGGACGGAGCGCTCGGCTCTCCGCCGTCACGTCGATCAGCCCGGCGGGCGCATGGGTCGTGCCGGCATCGGCTGCGTGCGGTAGGCCTGCGCCACGATCTGGCGCAGCGTCGCGAGCTTGTGCGCGCGCTCGGGCTCCTCGGACGGCGTTGCCTTCGCGACGTGCGCGAACTCGCCGAGCGCACGCCATTCGGGTGTGCTCGGGATGCCGAAAGCCGCCCGGAACGCCTCTCCCATCTCGATCGCCGTCGAGAAGCGATGCGCGGGATCCTTCGCGAGCGCGCGGGCGAAGACGTGCTCGACGGCAGGGCTCGCGTGCGGGACGAACTGGCGGATCGGCGGCGGCGGGGTCTCGACTTGATCCATGCGGAGCGCGAACTCGCTCTTTTCGCTCGGAAGGAACGGTGGTCGTCCCGCGATCGTCTCGTAGAGGACGATGGCTGCAGAATACAAGTCGCTCCGCCCATCGAGCGGCCGCCCGAGCACCTGCTCCGGCGACATGTACGCGCCCGTGCCCGGCGCGAGCTCCTGTGGCGAGGGTGCGCGCTCGCCGTGCGTCGGCCGCACGAGATGCGCAATGCCGTAGTCGGTCATCTTCACGATGCCGTCGCGCCGGATGAGGATGTTCGACGGCTTCACGTCGCGATGGACGATGCCGAGCGCGTGACCGGCAGCGAGCGCGCCGAGCACCTGCTGGAGGTAGTACCAAGCGCGATCCGGACGGAGCCCCGGGAATCCGCCCGGGCCTGCGAGCCGGGCGCGAGCGACGTTGCGCGCGATGACGTCCTCGAGCGTGTCACCGTCGACGAGCTCCATCGCGAGGATCGGCGGGACGATGAGGCCCGACGATCTCGCCATCGACGGCGCCGGCGTGAATGGATCCTGTCCCGATCCCACCGGCACCGTCGGCGTCCACGTGAACAGCTCGTGGAAACGGACGACGTTCGGGTGCTCGAGGATCCGCAGCGCCTCGGCCTCGTTCTGGAAGAACGCGCGGAGCTCCGGCTGCACCATCGCGCGCGGATTGAGCTGTTTCAGCGCGAGCGGGACGGGCTTCTCGCGGCCCTTCGGTCCCTTCGGATCGTAAAAGAGCCACGCGCGGTAAACGGTGCCCATCGCACCCGAGCCGAGCTTCGAATCGACGACGATGCGACCGTATCCGCGATCGATTTGCAGCCCCGGCATGAGCTGACCGCGGGACTGCGATCGAGACGGCTGCAAGCTACGGCACGCGGGGCAGACCGCTGCACCCTCGGCAAGGCTGTGGTTGCACTGGACGCAGGTTGCCAACGTCGGACGCCATTCGAGCCCCGCGATGGCGAGGCCTCTCTCGTGCTTACCCCAGTCCGACGCGAAGGGCGAATCACCGCCGACGCGCACTGGCCGATGGCCAGTTGCCGCTTCAGGATAGTCATGTGGCCCTCCCCGGTGTCATCGCTCCCGTGCCGGATTTCCGGTACGTCGGCCTCGAGCCGGTGCCGGCGCGTCAGCTCCGCGTGGCCGGAGCCGCGTTCGCGCTCGGCGCGAGCGTGACGTTGGCCGCGAGCAGCCTCGACCCTCATCACGCGGTCCTCGCCGGCGCGGTCGCCTCGATCGCCGCCGGTCTCGGGCTCAGGTCGGCCACGGCTGCGACACTTCCGCCGCGAGGGAGCGTCCGCATGGGGATCGTGCCGTGGGGCATCCTCGTCCATACGGAGGACGCGCCGCGAACCCTGCGGTGGGCAGCGGTGAAGCGCATCGACATCGCGACCTCGCGCATGCGAGGGCTCTGGAGCCCGGGCCTGGCGAGCCGGGTCGTCGTCGAGACCGAGCGCGAGCGTTTGCTCGGAGCGACGATCGGCGCGGTCCCACTCGAGAGGCTCGTCGCGCATCTCGAGGCGTACACCGAGGAACAAGCCACGCCGGTAGCGCTGGACCTCGACGGTCAGCTCCCCGGAGAGGTGCTCGAGCCCGAGTGTGAGGCGCTGTTCGTCGGTGCCCGGGCGTGGCTGGAGACCCGAGCGGCAGCGGTCGAGCTCGGTCTCCAGCCGGGAGGGTACCGCCGTGCGGCTGTGCCGGCGTCGAGCCCGCGTGCGGTGGAGACCCTGCGGCGGATCCTTCGGGATCGCACGCGGAAGGCCGCGGATCCGAGGGCGTTTGCGGCCGTCGTTGCCGCCGAGCTTCGCGCGCTCGACCTCGTCCCGGACCTCGTCCCGCTCACGCAGTGCCCGCACCCGCTCGTCGCCGCGGTCGCAAAACAAGCCGCGCACAAGCTCGGGGTGGCGCGTGCGCGGATCGGCACGCTCGACGAAGTCGCGCCGTTCCTGTTCGAGGGCGACCGGACGAGGCTCGATGCCTGGGCGCGAGATCGCTGACGAACGGCCCCCGAGGTCGACTAAGCTCCGCACCCCATGGCGAAGGTCGAAGTCACCGTCACGGAAGATCTCTCGGGAGAGCGCCTCGACAAGGCGATCGTCGCGCTCGTCGAGGGCGCTTCGCGCGCGCGAGTGAAGAAGGCGATCGAGAACCGCGAGGTGCGCGTGAACGGACGCGTCCTCGCCAAGGGCGGCGTGCTGAAGGCCGGCGACGTGATCTCGCTCGACGACCTCAGCGTGAAGGCGGCCGAGGGCGGCGCGAGCCCCGAGCCCGACGCTCCGCTCACGGTCCGGCACGAGTCCACGGGCGTCATCATCGTCGAGAAGCCCGCCGGACAGCCGACGGCACCGCTTCGTTCGGACGAGACCGGTACGCTCGCGAACGCCCTCGTCGGCCGTTATCCGGAGCTTGCCGGGATCGGCTACTCACCGCGCGAGCCCGGCGTCGTCCACCGCCTCGACACGGAGACCTCGGGCCTCGTCGTCGTCGCGCGCACCGCCGCAGCCTTCGACGTGCTCCGTGACGCGCTCCAGAACGAGCGCATCGCGAAGGAATATCTCCTCATCTGCAAGTCCGAGGGCCTGCCGGACGACGGCACGATCGAGCATCCGATCGCGAACCACCCGAAGGACAAGAAGCGCGTCTATCCATGCATTCATCCGCGGGACGTGATGCGCTACGCGCCGCGACCCGCGCTGACGCGCTTCACCGTCGTCCGTCGCGTCGGCGAGTGGGCGCTCGTCCAAGCGACCGCACCGCGCGCCGTTCGCCACCAGATCCGCGCGCACTTCGCGTCGATCGAGCATCCGCTCGCCGGCGACAGGCTCTACGGCGAGACATCGGAAGGCGCCAACGCGCTCGAGCGCCACGCGCTCCACGCCGCGCGCGTCTCCTTCGAAGGAGACGGCGACGAGTCGCTCGCCTTCGACGTCACCTCCGAGCTCCCCGCGGACATGGCGAAGCTCCTCGAGCGCGCCTGACGCTCACGCATACGTAGTAATCCTGACCGCGGTCGGAACACTTCGACGTCGAAGTGTTTCGATCGTCACGTTCCGAACGCGACGACGACGGCGGTCGTGTTGAAGAACGCATCGAAGTCGCGCTCGTTCTTCGCGATCTCGCCGAAGACGCAGGAGCCTCCGATGGGGGAGACGACGCGGTCGCGGATGAGCGCGGCCTCGTCCACGAATTCGTCGCCGAGGATGGCGAGGTGGCCCGAGCACGCGAGGACGAGGGCGCCGGCGATTTGGTTGCCCGCGCGGAGCACGGCATCAGCCGCCGCGTCGGACGCGGCGCGCAGCAGATCCTTGCGGCTCGCGTGCACGACGTGCACGCGGCGGCCCTCGCCGATCGAGCCGGAGAGCTTGACGCTGCCGTCTTCGCCGATGTCCCACGGAGCTCGTGCGACGAGCTCACCTTCCTCCGCCGAGCTCTTCTTCGTCACCTTCTTCACGGGGTCGGCGAGCCCGAGCTCGAACTGGTTCGCGAGATAGATCGCGATGTCCTTCCGCGTGGAGCTCGGAGGCGTGGCGCCGGCGCGCCGCGCGTCCTCGAGCCAAACGTCGAGCGCCGGCCGACCGTCGAGCTCGTAGAGCACAGGGCCGTCGGCGCGCGTGACCGTGTGCGACGGTCCGACGGCACGCCAGCCGTGCCTCGCTGCGATGCCGACGTGCTTGCGCGTGAAGATTCCGGTGAGGAGGACGGAGTCGCTTCGCAGCTCGTCGCCGACGAAGACGCGTGGTCGATCCATCGTCAGCTCGTCGCCGGTGAGCCCGCCTGCGAGCTGCGCGCGTGCGCCGACGCCTTTGCGGACGGCGGCCACGAGCGTTTCGCCGTCGACGAAGATCCCGGGCGCGAAGACGAGACACGCGTAGTGATCGAGCCCTTGCTTCGCGGCCTGGTCGGCGGCACGCGCGATCTCCCGAGCGGCCGGGACGACCTCCACCAGATCGGGCCCGGCGAGACGGGCGACCCGCGTCTCGATCGCGATGTCGTCGCCGCCGAGCAGGACCACGGAGACGCCGCGCGAGGCGATGCCCCGCGGGCCGAGGACACACGCACCCGACGAGCCCCCGACGAGCGGAATGTCGCCGACGACCTCGCGGACCGCGAGTGGAGCGCGCTCGGCATCGGGGTAGCTCACCGACCCGAACACGATCGCAAGCTGGGGCTTTACCTCGCCGAACGCGGCATGTGCCTGAGCTGCTGCTTCCCGCGCCGCGGCGTACGCCGACGGCCCCGCACTCATTCCGCTACCGAAGATCAGCATGCCCCCAACCCCACGAACCGCGTCGAGTATATCGAACGCTCGGTTCTCCGCTGCCCGTTGCCTACGCCGGAACGCCCAGAACAACTGAACGGCCGCGCTGGGCGTCTCTTCAGCCCAATCCTTGACAGGGTGAGCCGTTCTTGGCACCAACTGCGGCTCGTCCGTGTCCCACCACGAATGCGGGACCGAGCGGCTGAGAATCTCCGGTGTCGCCCTCGTCGAAAGAAGCCGCTCTGTCCATTCCGATGCCCCTGCGTCGGCTGGGTTCTGCAGCTGAGCTCAAGAAACGAGCGCCGCTCGTAGGCCTCGTGGCGACGCTCGCGCTTGTCGCATCGTTCCTCGGGGGCGGCGAAGCCGACGATGCGGAGAAGCTCGCGTCGCTGCTCGCTGGCGCGAGCGGCACGATCGTCCGCGCGGAAGACCTTCGATGGGAGCCGTCGCGTGGGGTGCTCGTCGATCTCGTCGCCGGCCGTTTCGTCCTGTTCCTCGGCAGCACGCAGCAGGACGGTCCGCGCGACGTCTTCCGCGCGCGCGTGCGTCTCACTCCCGAAGGCCGTCCGCTCGGGATCGCCGCGACCTACAACCTTACGTCGACGCCGCTCGGAGACGATCACGCGCTCGTCGTGTCGGGCACACATGCCGCCTACGCGACGTGGTCGTACGGCAAGGAGCAGGCCGTCACTGCGCTCGACCTCTCCGGCGAAGGGACGCAGAGCCAGGCGACGAAGCTGACCGACAAGGCGATGGCCTGGGTCACCAACGTCCAGCAGACCGGAAGCGGCGAGGGGATCGGCCGCATCGACGTCACGCTCGAGCAGCCGGCCCACCGTGTCGGCCTCGCGCTCGTCGCGTCCGACGATGCGCTCGCGATCGATCTCGCGGACGACGAGCACGCGGCTCACCCGACGCGCCGCGCGCGGCTCGATCTGAAGAAGGGAGAGCTCGGCGGAGACTCGGGCATGCGTGCCGACGCCGGCAAGCACCTGCCGAAACGTCTCGTGCACTGGGCCGTGGACACGGTGCGCGCCGTTTCGTGGATCGGGCCGGCGCCGATCGCCTGGCTCGAGGAGAAGGCGTTCGCGACGCGTGACACCGTCAAGCAGACGCTGTTCAAGGTCACGAGCGGAAAAGACGCGCTCGCGATGCAGTCCGAGGAGATCGTCCCTGCGGCGATCCTGGATACGTCGCAAGCGTCACTCGACCTCGGGCACTGGCCACCGCCGCCGATCCGCTCGATGTGGAAGACCGCCGAGCCCGGGGAAGGCGAGTGGATCGTCCCGAAGCAGTCGTGGGTGAAGCGGCTGCCGACGCCGGCGAACGGCGAGGCACCGCCCTCGCCGTTCTACGAAACGTTCGTGCGTCCCGACGAAGAGAGGCCGTACGCGAAGGTCCTCCTCGTCGCGATGGACATGCGCCAGCTCGACGTCGGCATGGAGGCGGGGAGCGAAGATCCGAAGCCGCTCACTGGTTCGCCCGGCACGGGGCGCATCCCGCGCGATCCGCAGGTCTATCAGCGCGTCGCCGCGGCCTTCAACGGCGGGTTCAAGACCGAGCACGGCAACTACGGCATGATGCTGAACAAGCGCGTGCTGCTTCCGCCGGTCCCGGGCGCGGCCACCGTCATCCTCACCAAGGACGGACGCGTCGGCAT
>JAEXCN010000208.1 GCA_023402175.1 Pseudomonadota bacterium
GCCATCTCCCGCTCGGCGACCACGTCACCCCCTTTCCGGCTTTCGCATCGAGGACGATTCGTTCGAGCTTCCCCTCGCGGAGACGCTGCGCGTGCAGGAGCGCAGGCTCGTCGATCCACGAGTTGGCCGTGACGAGCCAGGGGGTGCTCGTGAGGGGCGGGATGTCCTCGTCCTCGTCGTCGTGCTCGTCGTTCGACGCGGGATCGGGCCGGTGAACGGAGCCACCGCATGCGGCGCCTCCGATGAGCAGGGACAGCAGGAGCAAGGCGCGTGAGCTGGGTTTGTGCATGGGCAGACCCGAGCCGCGGCGCGGCCGGTCCAGTATCGAGTCGCCACCCAGGCGGTCTTCGGGTCACGACGTCGACTCCGTCGGTCAGCGTGTGGAACCGAGTATCGTTGCCCGTCGCATGATTCGTCTCTGGTGTCTGACGTATCGCCGTTCCTCATGGTCCTTCTGCTGCTGGGCGGACCCAGCGCCCGCAGCCCCGTGACGGCCTCAGGGAGCTCGTCTCGGATCGGCCTGCTCGCGCTCGAGAGGCCCGCCGACCGCATCGTTATCCTCGCGACGGAGGTGGAGGGTGAGGACTGTCCGGCTGCCGGTGGTGCGTACGGCGATTGCGGCGCCCCCATCCGCAACGCGATCGCGTCGGTGCCCGGCGCCAATGTCCTCACCGACGTCACGCTCTCCTCGGCACGCACTGCGACCCGCAGGAACGGCGGTCGATGCGGTCCAACAGGAGCGCTCTTGCGATCAGGGCAAGCAGGCGTTCGGCAGGACGCTCACGAAGGCGCCGCCGGCGGTTGCGAGATCCATCCTTCCGTCGCCGTCGAGATCGGCGCCCGCAAGCGCGGCGGCCTGGGTCGTCGCGTAGTCAACCCGAGGGCCGAAGACTCCGGGTGAATCGGAGATGAACACGCCGAGCCCCGGGTGGGCGGTGGCGACCACGAGATCGGGGATCATGTCTCCATTCACGTCACCGATCGCAACCGACTGAACGTCCCACCGGGTCGAATAACTCGCGAGGGCGAACTGGCCGAAACCGTCATTGGTGAAGACGCGGACCCTCGCGTTCTCGCTGCCGACCACGAGATCGGGATACTTGTCACCATTGACGTCTCCCATCACGAGCGAGAGCGGCCGATCTTGCATCCAGTACTCGTAGATCGACTGCGTGAAGGTGCGCGCCCCGCCGTTCAAGAAGATCTCGAGGGCGGGCGTCTGTCCGCCCAATATCGACTTGATCCTGACGAAAGCAAGGTCCGGCCGGCCGTCGCGGTTGAGGTCGCCGGCGGCGAGCCCTTGTGCGAGGGCGAGGTGGCCTCGGGTGGTCAGGTGATTGACGGGCGGATCGAACTGCCCATTACCCCGGTTGTAGAGGATGCCGATCCCGAAGTGATGAATGAAGGCGAGATCGACGCGACCGTCCCCGTCGAGGTCGCTCGCGACGAGGGACGAAGGGACGCTGCTGACCGGATAGTCCATGTGGGCCGCAAAAGCGCCGTTTCCGGGATTCAGGAAGACGCTGATCGTGTCATCGCCGAAGTTCGCCGTGGCGAGGTCGAGGCTGCCATTGCCATCGAAGTCACCGAGCGCGAGCGACATCGGCTTCGCGCCCGTGGTGACGGTCACGCCGGGGATGAACGTCTTGGCGCCGACGTTGAGGAACACGGTCGCCGTGTTTGCGCTGTTCAGGAAGTCCGTTGAGTTGACCGTCACGAGATCGAGAGCACCGTCCCCGTTCACGTCGCCGAACGCGATCTGTCGAGGGGATACCCCGACCCCGTGATCGGTGCGGCTTCGGAAGAAGCCCTCACCATGGTTCAAGAGGACGCTCATCGTGTCGACCTGCTGATTGGCACTCACGAGATCGAGATCCCCATTCAGATCGAAGTCCCCTACCGCGAGCGGATACGGACCGAAGCCGACGGCGTAATCCACGCGCAGGCCGAACGCGCCTCCTCCTTGATTGAGAAGGACACTGACATCGGAACTTCCGTAGTTCGCCGTTGCCACATCGGCTAGACCGTCGCCGTTCAAATCGGCAGCGATCACGCCGCGTGGCCACGCGCCAACGGCGTAGTCGACCTTTGCGCCGAGCGTGCCGGCGCCCTGATTCAGAAACACGCTGACCGCGCCATCTGCCGCCGCCCCGCCGTACCCGAGGTTGCTCGCGACGACGTCGAGCGCTTCGTCGCCGTCGAGATCGGCGAGTGCAAGCCCGGTCGCCATCTGCAGCCCGTGGTAGCTCGTCGGCGGGCCGAAGGCCCCACTGCCGTCGTTCAGGAGGATACTCACTCCGCCGCCCTGAGCATCCGTGGCCACGAGATCCAGGATCTGATCGCCGTTCATGTCCCCGAGCGCGACGGCGGTTGGCTCGAGGAAAGTGGAAAACCTCACCGCAGCGCCCAGCACGCCGGCTCCCTGATTCAGCAGGACCTCGACGCCGTAGGCTCCGCGTGACGCGACGACCACGTCGGGCAGCGCATCCCCGTTCAGGTCGCCGATGGCCACGCCGATCGGTAGGCCGGACGTCGGATACGCCACCGGAGCCGCGAGCGCGCCCGTGCCATTGCCGAGCAGCACGCTCACCGAGGCCCCGTAGAAGTTGACGGCGACGGCGTCGGGGTTGCCGTCACCGTCTAGATCGCCGGCGGCCGCTGCCATCGGCGATGAGACGGGAGAGTCGAGCCTGGGAGCGAACCGCCCACCGCCCAATCCGCGCAGCACGCTCACGCTGTCTCCCAGGAAATTCGCGACGAGCACGTCGGGCTTGCCGTCGAGGTCGAAGTCGGCGACCGCTGCCGCTTGCGGGGTGCTCCCGGTCTCGGCGGTCGGTGGGCCGGGTAGACCGAACCGGTGCTCGCACACGATCGCGGCGCACACCCCGGCCTTGCAGCTCCCGCTCCGGCAATCGTGGTCGCTCGTGCACATCCGGCCGACGTCGCAGCGAAGGCATGGGCCACCACAGTCGATGTCACCCTCGCCTTGATTCTCAAGGCCGTCGTCGCACGTCGGAAGGCACGCGCCGTCGACGCACCCGCGTCCGACAGTCCCGCGGCACACGACACCGCACGCGCCGCAGTTGCGCATGTCTGCGCTCGTTGCCGTCTCGCAGCCATCGGTTCGCTTGTCCTCGTTGCAGTCCGCGAATCCCGGCGCGCAGGAGCTCGAGCAGTCGCCTTGCGTGCAGTCGACGACCGCGACGTGATTCGTGGAGCAGGACTGTCCGCACGCTCCGCAGCTCGTCACGCTGGTCGCGATGTCGGTCTCGCATCCGTCGTTCATCGTCATGTTGCAGTCGACGTAGGACCCGACACACGCCGCACTGCACTGACCTCCGACGCACAGCGCGATGGCGTTCTGAGGAGCCTGGCACGTCTGCGCGCAGGCGCCGCAGTTCGCGGGATCGTTGCTCGTCGCGATCTCGCAGCCGTCCGTCCGCTTGTCGTCGTTGCAGTCCGCGAAGCCGGGATCACATGCGCCGTCGCACTCCCCGCTCGAGCACGTTCGCGCCGCGATGTGGTTCCCCGAGCAGACCAGCTCGCAGCCACCGCATCGATCGGGATCCGACTCGATCGATGCTTCGCAGCCGTCGGTCTTCTTGTCGCCGTTGCAATCGGCGTAGCCGGGCTCGCACGTCCCGCCGCAGGTCGAACCTTCGCATACCGCTGTGATGTGGTTCGTCGAGCAGACGACGTCGCAGCCGGAGTCGCTTCCGCCGTCTCCCCCTCCTCCGTCGATACCGGAGTCGATACCGGCGTCGGGCTCCGTCGAAGCGTCCCCGGCGTCCGCAGCGTCCCCACTGCTCGAGGCATCGGGTCGATCGAGCCCGCCGTCGTCGACAGCGGCGTCGCTCGGCGACGGCGGGGTGTCGGTCCGTGCGTCCGCGCCTCCCGGCGAGGCGTCGTCCGGAGCGTCCGTGAGGGGCGAGCCCGCCGTGCCGCACCCGGCGGTGGCCAGGAGAGCGAGCGTCACAACCACGAAGCAAGCCAGCCGGCCCATCCGCTCCATCGAGATCATCGAGCGGTGCCGGCACGGTCGGCGAGGAAAGCCCGAACGTCGTCGAGCTCCGGGCCTCCCGCCTGCGCGACCGCATTCACCCGCGACCACATACCGTCGTCGATCTCGGAGGTCCCCTCGTCCTCGTTCGACTCGAGCAGGTCGACGAACGAAAGCGCCGCCTGCTCCCGGATGGGCGTCGATTCGTCCTGCAGCGCGATCGCGAGAAGGCGGTAGCCCCACACGGGAGGTCCTTCGGCGACCACGTATGCGAGGGCTTCGCGCCACTCGTCGTCGCGGGACGGGAACGTCGCGAGCAGCGATCGCCAGTCCTCGTCCTTGGCCATCCAGATCCAGTCGAAATGCTCGTCGGGAGCGTCGAACGCCTCCGTCATGTGCTCGTCGAGCCAGTCGAACGCTTTCCCCATCCATCGCAGCATCGCTCGGTTGCCGGCCGATGACGAGCGCGATCCTCGTAGCGCTCGTTACCATCGCGCGCGATCGCGAACGCGCGCGAGCCAATGCGACCTCTTCGGCGGCACCGATGGAGGCGGTAACCCGCTTCCGCCGCTCCGTGTGGCGCTCGGCGCGCGCGCGACGTCAACGCCCTCGCTCGTCGGCAATGATCTCAAGTTCGGGAGCTTCGCCATCACCGAGATGCACTTCTCCACCGGCGACGTGTCGCTCGACGCGTCGACGAACGGAGTACCCGAGCGCTCGTCTTCTCCTGCCTCTCCCCTCGCCTTCCTTGCTCTCGTTGCCGGATGCGGCGACGAGCGCGCTCGATGCCAAGATCGAGGCAGTGTTGCCCTGAACCCCTCCGCATACGGCACTACCTGCTCGGCGCCGACCGCCGTCACGCGGAAGCAAGTGTCTCGCGCGACGGCCTCGGCGCGGACGGAGGCGGCAGGACGAGCGAACGCGCGGCCTCGCGGACGCCGCGCATCGCGAGCTTCATCACCAGCTCACTGCCGGGCAAGTGAGGCATCACGCTCATCGCCCATTGCCGGAGGCGCAGCTGAAACGACGACTCCGCGGCGAAGCCCTGACCGATCCGCTCGGCGATCTGCTGGTTCTTCACGACGAACGTGCGCATGGTCGCGTCGTAGGCGCGGAAGGCGTCGGCAGCACTCCGCTCACGGACGAGCGCGGTCGCGAGGACGTAGGCGCCGACCAGCGCCAGGCTCGTTCCCTGCCCGCTCAGCGGCGACGGACAATACGCGGCGTCGCCGACGAGCGCGACGCGACCGCGCGAGTACGACGGCATTCGAACCTGACAGGTGATGTCGCAATAGAAGTCGTTCGCCAGCTGCATCTCCTCCACGAGGAACGGAAACTCCCAGCCCGCATCGCCGAACGCGTCGGAGACGATGCGCCGCTGACCAACGACGTCGCGATGATCGAAGGCGGCGGCATCATGCTTGAAGAACGCAGCCACGTAGAGGCGCTCGTTGTCGTTCGTGCTCTTGATGCTCGCGATCTGGTGGACGCCCTGGAAGAGGAGCTGTTCGCGATCGAGACCGAGATGGTTCGGCGCCGACCAGATCGCCATGCAGCTGCCGAGCGGGTGAACGAACGACGCCTCCGGACCGAACGCGAGCTCGCGGGTTCGCGAATGAACGCCGTCGGCACCGACGACGACATCGAACGTCTCGCGCGATCCGTTCGTGAAGGTGACGTCGACGCCCGTCGCATGCTGATCGAGTGCCGCGACGGATTCGCCGAAGCGGTAGCGCACGTTCGCCCGCGTTGCGTCGACCATGACGCGGGCCAGCTCGCCCCGCAGGATCTCGACGTCGTCGGGATCGATCACGCCGAAGCCGCGCTTCGTCCGCCCGAAGACGCGGCCTTCTCGATCGACGACCGCATTCGACAGCGTGTTCGCCTCGAGCGGGCGCAGCCGATCGCGGAGTCCCATGCGCTCGACGACCTCGAGCGCAGCGCCGCGGACGTCGACGCAGTAGCCGCCCTCGCGAAGCGCGGGCGCGCGCTCGACGACGGTGACGTCGTGGCCGCCGTAACGATCGAGCCAGAAAGCGAGAGCGGGCCCAGCGATGCTCGCGCCGACGATGAGGATCTTCATGCGTACGTCGTACGCTCGGCCCGCCTTATCGTCGACGAAATGAGCCTCGTGTACTAGAACACCTGGCGTGAACAAGAACACCGCCTCGGAGCGCATCGTCGCCGAGCTGCGCGAGAAGATCCGGTCCGGCGCGCTCGCGCCGGGGACGAGGGTGCCGTCGGCGCGCGCGCTGATGCGGTCGCATGGCGTCGCGCTCGCGACGGCCGCGAAGGTCATCGACCGGCTGCGACGCGAGCGTCTGGTGCGCGTCGTCCCCGGCGTCGGTACGGTCGTTCGTGAGAGCAACCTTGGTCCGGAGCTCTCGCTCGCGCGCATCGTCGAGGCGGCGATCGCGATCGCGGACGACGAGGGGCTCGCGGGTCTGTCGATGCGCACGGTGGCGACCGAGGTCGGCGTCCCGACGATGTCGATCTATCGTCACGTGCCGTCGAAGGACGAGCTCGTCCTCGCGATGATCGACACCGTGATGGCGGCGCTCCGACCGCCAATGCTGCGTCGCGCGACCTGGCGCACGAAGCTCGAGGCGATCGCGAGGGTGCACTGGGAGGGCTACGTCCGCCATCCGTGGCTGGCGCCCGCACTGTCGATGACGCGCCCGCAGCTCTTGCCCAACGGAATGGCACACACGGAATGGATCCTCGAGGCGCTCGACGAGCTCGGAATGGACGCGGGCACGACGCTGCGCACGAGCATCGCGTTCATCGCCCACATCCGCGGGATGGCGATGAGCCTCGAGGCCGAGCGCGACGCCGAGCGCGACACGGGGATGAGCAGCGTCGAGTGGATGGACGCCCAGGAGTCGCGTTTTGCCGGCATGTTATCGCGCTTCCCGACACTCATGCGGCTCAGCAGCGCGACCGACGTCGACATCACGCTACCGGCGCTGTTCGAATGCGGCCTGCGGTGCTTCCTCGACGGCATCGCGGCCCAGAGCGAGGCCCCTCCCCGCGTGTCCGCTCGCCGGTGAGCTTGCCGTTACAAGCTCGAGACGCAGGACTTCGGCGGCAGCCCGGCAGGCCATTTGTAGATCGCCGTGAGACATTCCTCCATGTTGAAATCCTCGCCGAGATCGACGGGATTCCCTGTGGTGTTGTTCCAGGTGCATTCGACTTGGATCTGATCGTTGACCGCGAACGCCTCGTTCGTCGGGTAGATCAACTGCATCGTCGAGTCGAAGGCTCCGTCGTGGAGCGTGGCGGCGAACTTCCCCAGCCGCCTGCGAAACATGTTCTGCTGCGTGCCGAGTCGATGCATGAGGGGGGAAACTGCAAACACCTGCCAATCGATCGGGACACTGCACCCGCCCGTGCCGACGTGGCCTGGACCGGCAGGAATCGGGGAATCCCCTTCGAGCCCCGTGAAGATCATGTCGGCTTCGTGAACGACGCTCGCCGCCGAGGTCGTCAGGACATCCACGCCCATCGTTCCTGTCAGCGTGCCGCGTGCCCCTTCCAACGCATCGCTCCACTATCGCACGCCCTCGAACGGTCGCCCACGGCGGAGCCCGACACCCCAACGGGCGACGGCAGAATGCCGCCGTGTAACCGCGCGACACAGCGCCGAGATGCTGCTCGTGTCGCTCGGGACGACTCCGCTTGCCGTTTACAAGCTCGTGACGCAGTGCTTCGCCTGCAGCCCGACAGGCCACTTGTAGATCGCCGCGAGACATTCCTCCGTGAAGACATGCTCGCCGAGATCGACGGGATACCCCGTGGTGTTGTTCCATGTGCAGTCGACTTGGATCTGATCGTTGACCTCGAGCGTCTCGTTCATCGGGTAGATCGACTGCATCGCCGAGTCGAAGGCTCCGTCGTGGAGCGTGACGGCGCTCTGCCCAAACCGCTTGCGAACGATCTTCTGATGCGTGCCGAGCCGATGCATGAGGGGGGAGACCGCAAATACATGGAGATCGATCGGGAGAGCGCACCCGCCCACGCCGACGCGGTCTGGACCGGCAGGAATCGGAGAATCCCCCTCGACCCCCGCGAAGATCATGTCGGCTTCGTGAACGACGCTCGCCGCCGAGGTCGTCAGGACATCCACGCCCGTCGTTCCCGTCACCGTGTCGCTCCCCAAGTTCGCGACGTGGCTCCGGAACACGAGGTATTTGCCCGCGGGGACATGCATCGCGACACCGGCTGGGAACACGAGGTCGTTGGCTCCTCGGCCGGTGCTGGACAGGAATTTCGTTCCTTCCACCATACCGTTGCAGTCGAAGTCGCCGACCTTCGATGCGGCGTCGGCCACCCAAAGGCGTTGACGCCACACCTCTGCGCTGACGGCGCGCCGGAAGCCGGTGATCCACACGTCCTGGGTCACCTGCTTCACGGTGCAGAAGAAGCCCTCTGAGCCCGGAGGAAGCGTCCATGCACGCGAGACGAGCGAAACCCAGTGGAGCGCGGCGTCGGCATCTTCGGTCACCGCGGCGTCGAGGTTTGCGTCTCCGCCTCCGTCCGTCGCGCCGGCATCGTCGTTCGCGTTCGAGTTGGCGTCGCCGTTCGTCGTCGCGTCGACGCCTGCATCGTTCCCCGCGCCGTCGGGATCACCGCCCGTGTCCGTTTCCGTACAGCCAATGGCGACGACGACGATCGAACCAGCCCAGAGAGCGTGCCCCTTCCAACGCATTGCTCCACTATCGCACGCCCTCGAGCCGTCGCCCACGGCGGAGCCCGCCACCCCAACGGGCGACGGCAGAATGCCGCCGTGTAACCGCGCGAGACAGCGCTGAGAACCATCGCGTACTCTTCGTCACGCGCGTATCAGCGTGGCGGCTCGGCGCGCGTCGCAAGAGCGCCGAACGAAGCGCCAGCCAGCACGGATGGCCCCTCGAGATGACGGATGTCTGGAGCGTGGTCTTCACACGCCAAGCACGCGGACGGAAGGGAATGCCCGCTGGAGCTGGGTCAGATCGTCGACGTCCGACGTGAAGACGACGCCGCCGCGTCGCGCGGCCGTCGCCATGACGATCGCATCCACGCTCGTAGCGCCCGGCACCGTTGCGAGGGCTTCTCCGGTGAGTCGGACGAGCGCGTCGTCGGTATGCTCGACGACAACGGCCGCGAGAATCTTCTCGCGTACATCGGTTCGACCACGCCACCATTCGACGACGCACATGCTCGGGACGACGATGGGAATCCTGTCCACCCTCGCTGTCTTGAAAATGGCGACCGCCCGCTGCCGATTGCGCTCGAGCGCGAGCAGAGCGCCGGTGTCGAAAGTGAACGCCTTCATGCAGCAGCTTTGCGGCGCTTGCGAGGGGGCCGTCGCAGCGCCGCGGCAACCTCGTCGCGAACGCTCTGCATCTCTTCCTCGGTGATGCGCTCGCCGCCCAGCATCTCGAGAAGATTGTCCGCAGCTTCTTCTCGCCTCAACGCAGCGACCATCTCGTGCACGACGGCAGAGATGTTGCCGCCGTGGACCCGCTTCGCTCGCCCGGACAGGACGTCGAGGTCATCCTTGCTCACCGAGATGCTGATCTTTCGGCTCTGGATGCCGTGAGGTCTCCGCGGGCGTCGCTGCATCCTACCATGGTAGCAACGACGACAGGGGCTGCAACCAGTCCCCGGCACTCGGCGGGTGATGGTCAGTGCTCGACGGCTGTAGTGTCAGAGGATGGTGGCGTCACGCGCCAGACGGGAGCGCCTTCGACATCTTGAACCGGGTGAAGAACACGCCGCGACGCTCGACCCGCTCCTCCTCGACGACCGTGAACCCTTGCCGGTCGAAGAACGGGCGCGCCGCGAGGCTCACCTCGGCAAACGCGCGAGCCAGACCCGCCGCGCGCCACTCGCTCTCCACCCGAGCGTACAGCATCGACGCGACGCCTCTTCGCGCCGCATGGCTGGCCGTGTACAGGAGCGCGACGTACCCGTCCGGCGAATAGCCGATGAAGCCAGCGAGGATCCCATCCTCCTCGGCCACGAGCACGCTGATGCCCGAGAGACGTGCGCGCCACTCGTCGAGATTCGCCTCGTCCGGCGCCCAGGCCGCGCGCTGCGCCTCGTCGTAGAACGGGCGCGCGAGCACGTGAACGGAGTCGGTGAACGTCCCGACGAGCGGTGCGAGATCATCGGCGCGGTACGGCCGGAGCTGGAGGACCATCGAGCGACACTCCACCACGACGGGGCTCTCGGAGCGAGCGCCTGCGCGTCACCGCAGAGAAAGATGATGATCGGGCCGCGCGCTCGACACTGTGCGCAGCTCCTCGAGCTCACATCGGGACACGGTCACCGGCCTTCGTTCTGATCGTCGAGCGACGAAGGCGCCTCCACATCGGCAGCGCTATCGTCATCGCACACCTCGCGACTGCACGCTCCGCCAACGGGCATGCAGATGTTGCAGCTCGCGTTGCAGCAGTATTCGCCCGATCCGCAGATGCTCTCGCCGCAAAGCTCGCCGCTCGCGGGCCATCCCCCGACCGGCCGCCCCGCCCCGGGCCATCCCCACGGGTGACGATGACCGTGATGTCCGCCGGGATGACCTCCACCGTGGTGATGCCCGCCGTGGTTGTGACCTCCGTGGTTGTGACCACCGTGGCGATGACCACCGTGGTTACGACCACCGTGGTTATGACCGCCGCCATAGTGGCTTTCCGCGGTTCCGTCGGGCGTGAACACGCTCGCCGCCGAATCGTCCTCCTCGAGGGCGTCGGACACGGACTGCAGCGCGGGATCCTCCCCCGAGGTGTCCGAGCTCTCGTCCGTCGACATCGTACACGCGCCAAGTGAGAGCAGACCGGTCCCGAACACGACGGTCAGGACCGGAGCTCGATTGAACATAGCCATACAGCGACCTCCTTCATGCAACGCGAGTGCATCGGGAGGGCCAGCCGTCGTCAGCGGAAAAGATCGATATCGAACGAGCGGATCACGTGCCTGGATGACCGCATGTTCGCCATCGACCTCCGGACATCGGATTCTTTCGCTTCGCATTCCGCCTCGGAGAAATTGGCGCTTCGCTTGGTGCAGCGACCGCGCGCGTGGCGGCGCAGCGCGCGGCGCTCCTCGTTGGCCGTCGTCGAGCGAACCTGCACTCCGGCTCGAGCTCATCGGAGCTGCACTTCGGTGCAGATATCCGCATCGTTGCGATCGGGCACACACGGATGCGTCGGGACTCTTCTGTCAGCGTCTCCTTCGACCCGTGAGACGTCTTGGTCCGACCGTGCGGCCCCGAACCAGCTCCGCGCTTCTTCTGTAGATGGCGGGATGAGCGCGCGCAGAGGCTGTGGCGTCCACTGTCCCCTCGACACCGGCGCGGCATCGCGAAAGGATGGCCGCCTCGCATGGCACACGACACGCCTCCGCCCGCCGCAACGGCGAGTGCTGACACCTTCACCTGGATCCCCTGCTACGCAGAACTGGCGGACAAGCTCGTCGCGTACCGACACCGCCAGCACGAGCTGATCGAGCTTCTCCAAGGACTCCGCGCGAAGGGCCTCACGATCACGCCTCTCGAAGACAAGGACGCGGCGGGGAACCCTTTTCTGATCAAGGAGCTCGATCCGTTCACATTCTTCGGCGTCTTCAACCGAGGGCTCACACGGGACAAGCGCGTCCTCATCATCGAGGAGCTCCGGAAGTTCTTCGCCGTGAACGCCCCGGCACCGAAGGACTTCGAGGGCATCCCGATCCTCAACAACCAGAACTCGTGGTTCATCTCCTACAGCGCGAAGCGCGCACAGGGCGACGTCGATCGCCTCTGGGACGTCTTCGTGCGTGCGCTGGGCGACGATCCGATGTCGGATCCGAAGTTCGCGGATGCCTTCGATGCGGCGCTCGACGTGCGCGGAACGAACGTCAACCTCACGACGGCGCTCTTCTGGATCCGGCCACGGACGTTCGCGAGCCTCGACGGCACACTGCGCGAGCACCTCGGCCTCAAGCTGCCGAGCGCCGGGCTCTCGTTCACCTTCTATCGCGACACTCTCGAGAAGCTCCGAAAGACGGCCGGCGGGGACTTCATGACGCTCTCGCGCGCCGCGTATCTCGGCGGCGGCGGAGCGGTTCCGGTGGGCATTGCGGCCGCGAAGCCGGCGGTGACGGACATCGACGCGATCATCGACGGGGACACGCGGTTCTGGCTCGTGGGAGCGTACTGGGACGATCGTGACCCGCCGGGTCAGACCACCCGCTTCCTGGACGAGGGCGTCTGGGAGAATGGTTATTCCGACCGCTATCTGGATCTCGTCAAACAGATGCGGCCAGGCGATCGGATCGCGATCAAAGCCGTTGCGACCCAGCAGAAGGAGCTGCCCTTCGAGAACCACGGCAAGAGCGTCTCGAAGATGATCATCAAAGCGCGCGGCACGGTCGTGCGAAACCACGGTGATGGGCGCTCCGTCGAGGTGGAGTGGGAACCGGAGAAGCCGTGGCGCAACTGGTACTTCTACACGGGACGGCCGACGGTCTGGCAGCTCCGCAAGGATGAGGAGATGTCGCGGCTGCTCATCCGCTTCGTCTTCTTCGACGAGCCGCAGGACTACGCCCACTTCACGAAGAAGTGGTGGGGCTCCGTGGTTCCTCCGGAGGTGGTCGAGGACGAGATCCTGGACGGCGCGCAGCCGTATGGCGTCGAGGACGTGCTCGCGGACGGCGTCTTCATGACGTCGGACGAAATCGAGCTCGCACTTCGGCGGCTCCGCACGAAGAAGCTCCTCGTACTGCAGGGCGCGCCGGGCGTCGGCAAGACCTTCGTCGCGAGGAAGCTCGCGTACGCGCTGATGCAGGCGCGCGACGACGCCCGAATCGAGATGCTGCAGTTCCATCCATCGTTTACTTACGAAGACTTCGTCCGCGGCTATCGGCCCACGGGCGAAGCCGGCAAGTTCGAATTGAAGGACGGCCCGTTTCTCCACCTCTGCGATCGCGCAAGGAAGGACGAGCGCCCCCATGTTCTCATCATCGACGAGATCAACCGCGGGCACCTGAGCCAGGTCTTCGGCGAGCTCTTCATGCTACTCGAGGCCGACAAGCGCGGCCCGAGCTACGCAGTGACGCCGCTCTACCGGCGTCAGGCGGACGAGAAGTTCTCCGTGCCGGAAAACGTGTTCGTCATCAGCACGATGAACATCGCCGATCGATCGATCGCACTCGTCGACTTCGCGCTCCGGCGGCGGTTCGCGTTCATCACGCTCGAACCGCGGTTTGGTGATGCGGCGTTCCGGAAGTGGCTGCTCGATCGGAAGCTCCCCGAGAGCGCCCTGCAGCTGATCGTCCAGAGAATGACGACGCTCAACGAGCGCATCAGTGCCGACGCTCAGCTCGGACCGGCATTCCGCGTGGGCCACAGCTTCTTCTGTCCGAGAGGAGAGGACTTTTCCTCTCTCGGGCTGGAGTGGTTCCGCGAGATCGTGCACACCGAGGTCGTCCCGTTGCTCGACGAGTACTGGTACGACGCGCCCGAGAAGGCGCGAGTCGCGAAGGACGCGCTGCTCGCGTGAAGAGCCCTATTCCCGTCCGAAACGCGTGGCACATGCTGCTCTACGCGTGGGACATGCTCGCGCTGCGCGGCCGGTGGGATGCAGCGGCGGAGGAGTCCCCAGGGTTGCTCGGACTGCTCGCGCGCGCCCTCGTCGATACGACTAGACCGCTGCTCCACCGTGAGCTCGCGCGCTCCTTCGTCGTCCAGAGCGAAACGGTTTCGGGCGTGCGCGGCAAGATCGACTTCGCTGCCAGCCTGAAGCGACTCACGTTCGAAGCGGGGCGCGCCCACTGCGCCTATTCGGCGCTCGATGTCGATACGCCGCGTAACCGCATCCTGCGCGCCACCCTGCACAGGCTCGCGCGCGACGTGCGGGTGCTGCTCCCGTCAGCGAACGGGTCGGAGCAGGTCGAGCGACTCCGGCACGAGCTTCGCAATCTCGTCGGCACGATGGAAGGTGTCACGCTCGAGCGCGTCACCAGTGCGTCCTTCAGTCGGCTGCAGCTCGGTCGAGGCGATCGTCCCTACGCGCTACCACTCGCCATCTGCGCTCTCGTTCATCGGCTCGCGATGCCAACCGAAGAGGCGGGGGACGTCGCGCTCGCGTCCCTGCTCAAGGACGAGATCACGTTTCACAACCTGTTCGAGCGATTCGTCCGGAACTTCTTGCGCCATCACCTCGGCGATCATGACGTTGCGGCCGAGGCCCTGGATTGGTTCGACGAGCTTGGCTGCGCGCTCGTTCCCGGCATGAAGACCGACATCGTCGTGACGAAGCGCTCACCGCCGCGGCGAAGGCTCGTCATCGATACGAAGTACTACGCGAGCGCGCTGAGCGCATCGCCGTGGGGCGGCGCCACGTTTCACTCGAGCAACATCTACCAGATGTACGCGTATCTCCGGACGCAGGAGCATCGCGGCGAGCTCTATCGCGACGCGGACGGCCTCCTTCTCTACCCGACCACGAACGGCGATCTCCACGAGACGATGAAGGTGCAAGGCCACCACATCCGGTTCGCGACCGTGGACCTCGCGCAGTCGTGGCAAGCCATAGAGGCACGACTCATGGAGCTAGTCGCGTGAGCCGGTGATCGACCACGCGTCCGCAATGCCGCCTACTGGAATGGTATCGATCAATGGAATCGCCTCGTCAACGTGATAGGCGGGAAGTTCGTCAATCCCGAACAGACGGCACACTCTCTGTTAGTGATGGTCAGAACGAAGCGGCCCTTGTCGCCCGAGCGACAGCACAACGATCAGTTTCATGAAGATCGTGGTGGCGTGCTACGGAGAAGAGATGTTGCGCACAACGCTTTGCGGCACATTCGCAGTCGTCGCACTCTCGATGGGCTGCAGCAACAGTGAGTCCATCGACCGCACGGGGCAAGCCGACGAGGCGCCCACGCCCCCAGCGAACGAGTCGGTAGTCACCACCGCCGCAGGCGGTCGCCTGACGGGGCCGGCTGTTCGTGTCGAGATTGACAGGCCGGACGCGGAGAAGCCGCCTACGGCCATTGTACTCGTTGTGCATGCGGAAGATAGCAGCGGCAAGAGTGTCCTCGTTCATGCAGAGGCGGATCCACAGTTCCTGAGCTCGGGTACCTTCGACGCAGTGCTGCGCAGCGAAGGTGGAGCGCTTCAGCCGGGCCAGGCCAGGGTGCTGCTCGGCCACAAGGGAGCAACCACTCCGAGCGCCCCCGCCGCGGCGGGGAGCCTCCAGGTGAACCTCGTGGGCGCGGAGCTTCGCGGCGAAGTTAGCGGGGCCGGGCCTGACTTTGATCTGCACTTCGCAGGCCCCGTCTTGGTCGTCTGTTCCACGTTGCTCCCTGTCGCAAACGCGC
Organism: Pseudomonadota bacterium; assembly: GCA_023402175.1. Lineage (GTDB taxonomy): Bacteria > Myxococcota_A > Polyangia > Polyangiales > Polyangiaceae > Labilithrix. Next base: position 15,344 of record JAEXCN010000208.1, read on the forward strand.
CGGTGCCGAAGGACCCGAGTCTCGGCCCGGGGTCGACGGTGGACTCTCAGTTCAAGTCGCCCGCTTGCAGCCCTTACGCGTCCTGGGGGCGATAGAGCGGCCCACCAGAACGTCAGTCCTCGTCCCGGTCGAAGAGGGCGTGAGCGCGGGCTCGCGTCACGGAATACCCGAGGACGCGGAGGCTCTTCTCCAGTCCCTGCCTCAAATCGCGGAACGTCCTTAGTCCCTCGAGCTCCACGCCCATGTGCGTGAGCGTCTGGGCGAGCGCGGGGTTGATGCCCGTGAGGAAGCAGTGCGCGCCGAGCAGACGGACAGCGCGCGCCATCTTGATGAAGATGTCGGCGGTGCTCGTGTCGACGGAGTCGACCCCGGTGAGATCGACGATGACGCAGCTGACCGCTTCTTCGGCCACGTGCCGAACGAGCGTGGCGGTCATCTCCTCACCACGTCGAACATCGACAGCGCCGATGACGGGCAGGACGACGACCTCTTTCCACACCTGGATGATCGGGGTCCCGAGGGCCGTCATCGTGGCACGGTACTGCTCGACCTCGGCCAGCTTCCGCTCGAGCTCCCGCGAGAGCGACGTGTCCGTCGCCCCGAGCGCCGCCTTCCACGGGTCCGCCTCCGGGCCCCACGCGGCAGGCTTCCTGATCTCGTAGGCGCAGTGCGCATCGCCCTTCCCTATGCACATGGTCTCGATCGCGACGATCGGTTCTCCGGCGAGCGCCGTGCACCAGCCGCTCGCGTAGCCCGTGAGCGTGTGGCAGACCGGACTGCTACCGACGCCGAACTCGGAGAGGTGGATCTCGGCTTCGTACGAGTTCTTCCAGACGCCGGTGAGGTGGAACGTGCCGGTCTTGGGGTCGATCTCGCTCTTGCCCCCTTCGACGAGGACAATCCCCTCCCACATGTGCATGACCGAGCCTGCCGCCGTCCGGTCACGGTCCGAGTCCCACTCGTACTGTCTATCGAGCGCGTCGAAGTCACCCAGCCCACAGCGGTAGCCGAACTGTGTGAGGAGGCCGCGCGCGAGCCGCTCACCGAGTTGGTCGATCATGAGGCGTCGCAGCGTCGCGAAGGCCTCCTGCCGGAAAAGAAGCATGCGGTCGGAGCCGAGCAGCACCCGCCCCGTCTCGGGCGAGAACTTCAACATCTTCCGAAAATCGATGTCCGATACCTTCATGCCTCAGGTTCGCTCCGCTCGATGGGCCCCCGCATGTGCGCGGCGGATCTCGCCGGCGCTGGGCCTCGCCACGACGTCCCGAGGAGCCGGTCCCGTCATGTGCCTTCGTTGCTCGCTCTTGATGCACGAACTGCTCGACCCGATCCGAGTATGTCACCCCGAAGCCACGAATGGATCAGTCGCTGCACCACTTCCGCGGTCGCAATGAGCTCAACCGTGAGCCCCGGCGGGGCGCGTCTGGAGCGTCGCGACCACGTCGGCACCGGCCCCGTGTCGAAGCGAAAGGACGCCGATGCGCAGCGCATGCAGAGCGAACTGGACCCCGCTCTGTGCCATGCGAGCAACCGGAGCAGGCCCTCCACGCAACGTGCGCAGATGCGCGAACTGGTCGGCGGTCGGTCGCCTTCGTGGCCTGGGGCGGGCTACGTTTCGAACGTGAGCAACGTGGCCTTCGACATCCCGGAAGAAACTCTTGTCGCGCTGAAGCTCGATGAGCGCTCCGCGCGCGCGGAGCTGCGGTTGGTGGCGGCTGTGAAGGTCTTCGAGCTGGGCCGTCTCTCCTCCGGTGCGGCCGCGACGCTGGCCGGTGTGCCGCGCGTCGTCTTCCTCGCCAAGCTCGGTGAGCTCGGAGCTTCCGCCCTCCGGCAGACGGAAGCGGAGCTGGCCGAGGACCTATCGCATGCGTGACATCGTTACGAACACGTCGCCGCTTTCTCTACCTTCACCAACTCGGACTCCTCGAGCTTCTGCCTCGCCACTATGAGCGCGTCGTCGTTCCGAGCGCGGTGATCGCGGAACTCTTCGATGGAGCTCGTTCGGATGACGTGCCCGCTCCGGCGACGTTGCCGTGGGTCGTCGTGAAAGCCCCCGGGGCCGTCATCCTTGCAATCCCCCCTACCGCATCATCAGCCCCTCCCAGGGTCCGCTCGCATGCCGTCAAGAGCACGCTCGCGTCGAGGCGCTTCTCGAACAGGATGACGCGCTCGTCGCCCGCGAGCGCGCTGTGCGTGGCTGCGTGCCTTGCATCCATGCACAAGAGCTCGCGCGCGAAATTCCGCGCCGATCACGCGACCGGGCCTGGCCCGGGCCAACGTGGGCCTGGCCCGGGGCCGCTCGCGCCTGCACCCAAACGTCGGGCCGCCCGCAGCAGCGGAGCTGGTCTCTTTCGCAGACGCTATGCTCGGAGCGTATACCTGACCCACCTCTTGGCGCCCGTCGCGTTCCTCTCGATCGGGCGCCGAGGACGCAAGAGTGTTCCGGGCGTGAGCTATCAGGCTCGCGATCGTGAGGCTTGGTCGCCGACGCGACGCGCCCTTCCGAGCGCGAGGCACATCGTCGAGAGGCCCGCCTGCATCCTCAGCCTGTCCTCGACGGCTCTCGCCGACATGTCGACGCGCGGGGCGCGCGTGCTGCTCGCCGAGAGCTCGGACCACGCGCGGAGCCGCCGCGCGACCGCCTCCGCACTCATGTCAATCATCGCCGAGCTCCTTCAGGCGCTGGACGTCGATGACGTCCTGCGGCCGGCCCGCCGCGAGCTTCATCGCTACGAGGCCGTCCCGCGAGACGACCTGCATACTCCGCTCGCCCGAGAGGATCGTCTCACGGCCTTCGAAGATGGCGGCGAGCGCCTCCGAGGCTTCGATGAGGTCGAGCATGAACGGCTGCGTGCCGATCAGCTTCACAACGCGGTGGACCGTGAAGCCCGAGCTGAATGTCATCGGGGGCGACTCGAGCGTGAAGCCGAGCCCACGAGCGACCTCGCGAACACGCGCAACGTCCTCCGGACGGACGAGCACGTCGATGTCCTGCGTCGCTCGGGGAGCACCGTACACCGCGAGCGCAACGGCGCCGCAAAGCGCATAGTCGACCTTCGCCGCCGCGAGCGCCTCGACGAGCGCGGTCAGCTCCTCGAACGGATCCACGTCTGAAGGATACGCGCGAGGTCCTGCCAGAACCAGCGCTCACGCTTTCGAGCATCCGCCACCAAGCCGGCGCTACGTCGGGCTTGCGCGCAACAACGCGAGCAGCTCATCGTCCGACACGGCTCCGAGCGAGCGGCGACGGGGGTCAGCTACTCGCGCTGACGGCGGATCCGCTTCGCGCGAGCCTCGACCGGAAACTGTTCGACGCCGTCGTAGATCTCTGCGAGCGGCACCTCACAGCCGAGGCTCGGCAGCGGAAGCGCGTCGGAGCTCTCACCGGCGCCGTACGAGGTGAGCACCCAGCTTCCTTCGACGGCGCCGCGCACCAGCTTGTCGATATGGCGCTCGTCCTGCGCGATGAGCACGTATTCGTGGAGCGTCGCGATTCGCTTGTAGTGCTCGAACTTCTCGCCGCGATCGTACGCTTCCGTCGAAGGCGAGAGGACTTCGACGAGCACCGCGGGGTTCACGATCGTGTCGGCCAGCCGCGGATGCAGCTCGGCGGCGCCGCACAAGACGGTGACGTCGGCGTACGTGTAGAGCCCCGTTGCCGCGATGTAGACCTGCTGGTCGCTCGAGAGAGCGCGGCACGGCCCTCCGCGCAGTCGGGTCGCGAGGGCGGCGATGACGTTCGCGCTGATGAGGTTGTGCCGAGGGGTGCCCCGGCCCGTCGCGAACACCTGCCCGCCGAGGTATTCGAGGCGCTCGTCCGTCGCGGTCGACATCGCGACGTACTCGTCCTCGGTGACGAGCTTCTCTGCGGCGGGCTCCATGCCCGGAAAGTACCACGACCGGATCGCTGGGGAGCCGATCGCAGCGCGACCCACCACAACGTCAGTCCTCATGCTGGTCGGAAGAGGGCATGAGCGGGGCCTCGCGTCACGTGGGAACGTTGCATGCCCGCAATGCCCCTGAGCAACTGATCAGTCGCGTCCAATCGCGTCACTCGTTCGGCGAAGACCGCGGCGCACGCTCTCCGAAGAAGGAGCGACGCCGCCGCGAATGATTCCGCCCGAACGAATCCCTCTCACCGAAAACGCTGTGCCCCACCCCTGCCCTCGCGAGCGCCGGGCTCGGTGGCTCGCGAAGGCTGCCGCCCCAACCGTGCTCGCGACCGGCCTTCTGAATGCGGCGTGCACCTCGACGGTCGATCCCGCGCGGCCGAGTGGCCCCTGCGCCGACCGCAGCGGGTCATACGTCGTCCGGATCACCCAGCGGAGCGGCACGTGCGGGAACGACGGCGAGTCCACGGAAGGGATCGTGAACATCGACGCGACGACGCAGCAGGCCCTCGAGGACAAGTGCACCGGCGAGTCGACGCCTTCCGAAGACAACTGCTCCATCCAGTTCACGGCCACGTGCGCGCGCGACGACCTGGGACACGGGTGGAAGACGCACGAGACCGGCAAGTCGACCTGGAACCAGGACGGCTCGGAGGGCTCGGGCACCGCGCAGCTGACCGTCTTCCGTGGCGACGGCATCCAGGAGTGCCGATCCACGCTGAACATCACGTGGATGCGTCAGTGACATCGTTCGATCGTTCCGCCGTACGCCGGCATCGCTGCACGCGACACGCCCTGTCGCAGGCACCTCGTAGGGTCGAACGCTCTAGTTGCCACGACGGCCGCGAGCGGGGGCGTCTGAACGAACGCCGAAGGTGGCCGTAAGACAGGCCACGGATCGACTTGGTGATGAGCGGGATGGGGCGCTGCGCTGCGCCGTTGGATCGGGAAACCACATCACCCCTAGGGGTGATGTGAGCCCTCCTCGGGGGCTTCTACAGTGGAGTGTTCCCAAGAGTGACGAATCGGAGAGGCCGCTCCTTGGAGCAAACGGATGCGGACAACAGCCCTGACGTTGGCGGCCGGTCGCATGGTTCACCCATCACGCTGGAAACGCCGTCCCACGAGCTCCCATTGCGGCGGGTTCGGTCTCGCCCAAGGAGTCACCGCCGACTCGATTCGCGGCGCCGCCTTGAACGAAGCCATGAGCTCTCGTCGTTGGCGGCTAACGAAAGAAGGACCATCTATGCACAACAAGATCGTGGCCACGGCCGCTCTCCTGGCACTCGTCGGCTGCCGGGAGAAGGCGAAGCCCGCGCCCGAGATCGCGCCGTCCGCGGCGCCGGCTGCGCGTGAGGCTCCGAAAGAGGAGAGCATCGTCGACAAGGTCCGGAAGGCCCGGTCGATGGAGGCGATGTGGGCCATCTGCAACCCGCTCATGGAAGACCGCCAGGCCGGAGGCGAGGAGAACCTCGGCGCCGCGTGCGCCTCGATCTACTTCCTCGAGAACGGACTGCCGTGGTCGCAGGTGGGCGTTCAGAAGGACGAGACGAGCCCCGGGCTCATCATGAAGAACTCGGCGAAGGAGCGCGGGAAGCGGATCTGCGCCACCGGGCGCATCATCGAGATCCATGAGGATAAGAGCGGGAAGGCATCAAACGGGCTGCTCAGCTCGTACTCCGGCACGCTCTATCACTTCGAGGCGTTCGGCAGCTCGGGCACCCTTACGGAGGGCGGCCAGGGGCGCCTTTGCGGCTTCGTCGTCGGCCAGTTCCACTACCGGAATAGCGGTGGCGGGGTCGGCCATGCAGTCGACGTCCTCGGCGTGTGGGACCTTCCCGAGAACAAGCGCTAAGGACTGCGAAGCTCCACACCTGTGCTCGGAGCAAAGGATGAGGTCGGATCACGAATGCTGCGCCGGCGTCTGCACGGCGGCCGCTCTGCCCGGGAAGGCTCGCATGCCGAGCACGCGCGCAGTTCGCCATGTCTCGACAAGAGCTACCCGCAACGCCCCGTCGATCGTGGCCGTGCCCTCCGCTCGAGCGCCGACGCGACACGATCGTCAATCGATTCAGTAGCGACGACGTGAGCTGCCCCCGACCGGGAGCGAGGGAAGCGGCCACGAGGAAGGAACGGCGATGAGCCTGCTCGATAGCATCAAGAAGGGTACAGGAATTGGCCTGACCCATTCAGAGCACTACCAGCGCGCCTACGAGCGTGGAGTGCTCCTCGGCCCTCAAAAATACAGCGAAGCCGCTTCCCTCTTCGAGGAGGCCGCTCGTCGCGCGGGCCAAGCCGGCGATCACTTCCTGCAGCTACGAGCCTCAGCCAACGCCGCTCTCTACGGATTCATCTGTTCCGGCAACGCGCAGAACCTCGGTGCTCTCGCTCAAACGCTGCCGCACCTGCAGGAGCTCGAGATAATCGGCTCCCCGACAGAGATGATGCCGGCCGGCGCGCTCATGGGCGAAGTCATCGCTCGGTTGGCCGAAGTCGACATCGGGCAGATGAACGGCACCGATCACTTTGCCGTCGCCGCAGCCCATGATCGGGCCGCCGGGGCGTTCAAGGCGATCTTCATGGCCCCTCTGATCACGTATCGCTACCAGTCCGCGGACCAGCATGTCGAGACCGCGCAGTCTCGGTTCTCCTATCACCAGGGGCTCGGCGCATGGCATCAGGCCCTCGGCACCGTCGCCGGCAGCCCAGAAGCTGCTGCGGAGCACATGGGCAGGGCACTCGCCGCGTTCCGGCAGTGCAACGACGCGCGCTGGTCCGATGACGCACAGGCCTGGCTCGCGAACTGCCGGATGAAGCGCACGTGTTGGATGTGCCATCGCGAGTTGCAAGGCGCGACCGTCCACTTCAAGTCGTACCCCGCGACCGTGACGCCGTACGTATCGACCGTCGTCAATCAACTCGGACAGGACGGCTCCACTCTCGATGCACGGGGGTCCGTCGTCCTCTGCACTCCGTGCGGAAGCGCGCTCGAACGCCAGGCCGATGCATACGCGAACCTGCGCGCCCAGGAGCTTCGCGCCCATTACGACGGCCAGATCGCAGCTCTGAACGCGGCGATCGCCAATCTGAATGCGCGAATCGCTGCGCTGAGGTTCGTGAGGTAACGCAATGGTGGCCGTCGCGAGTCAGGTTCACTGCCCATTCTGCAACGCCGCGCAGCCGGTCCAAGCCGCCGGCGCGTACACATGCGAGTTCTGCCTGCAGCCATTCAGCGTGCAGGACGCTCAGCGTGAGGAGGCACGTCTCCTCGACGAAATCAAAGCGTGGGTCGAGCAGCGGGTCGGCCCTGCAGGGTCGGCTTCGGGCGTCGACATCGCCAGCCGCGCCTACATCTTTCAGCAGAAGGTTCTTCCCGACCTTCGTCGCGATGTGGACCGAAGTCTCGAGCGGCTTGGCGGATACGGCCAGTTCCCGCTCGTGACCGTCCCCGTGCGAGCGCCCGTTCAGCAGTCCTACACGCCCAATCCTCTCGTCGCATATCGACGTGAGATCCTTTCGTTGAAGGGACTGAAGGCAAGGCTTGGGTCCGAAGAGGTCACCGCGTTTGCAACGCGCGACGCCGACAAGCTCGCCATCCGCTACATGGACCGGCACCTCACGAGCTTGGTCCACCTGTCGAACGTGGCTGAGGCCGCCGCTTCGCGAACCGCGCAAGGCTATTCGGCTGCGCGCAAGAACCTCGAAGTCATGATCGAGGATGTCGCGCAGTCCCTGCCGACGGAAGGCGCGCAGGACCCTGCCCTCGGTGCATTCCTGTATGCGCTGCAGCAGCGCTTTTACGCTCTGGCAGAGATCTGCCGCGTCTGCGAGGAAGCCGACTCGGGCAATTCAATCGCCGGAGCTCCGCTCGCCGATCGCGCCGAAGCTGCCGCCGCAAACCTGTCCGTGACCGCTCAACAAGTCGAAGCAAGCAACTACGCCCCGGCGGACACGATGCCTGTCGTCGTTGCGATCCACCAGGAGGCCGCGGCGGCACGTGCACTTGGACGCTGGCTTCGGACATACGATCAGATCGCCGGTCGCTCACTGGTCCCCTTCCCCGCCTTCGTCGGCGACGTCGACGGGCTGACCGGGGGAGGGACACTGGCTCCGGAACCCCAGGCCGAGCTCCTCGACACCGTCGCCTACGTCCTCAACGCAGCACGCGGAATCGCCGGGATCCCAGCGGTCGCTGACTTCAGCTGGGTCGGAGGATGGGCCGAACAGGCGCGACAGAAAAAGAGCCTCGGCATGTTCGGCTCGGAAGAACAGCTCGCGCACGTCGAGCAGTTCATGAGCCCGTTCTGGGTCGCGGACATCTCGTTCTCTCGCAAGCAGGGAGCTGTGTTCGCGAGCGGGCAAGAGCAACGTGCCGTCGCCGTCGTCGATGCATGTGCACCCGCCCCGCAGCACGTGGTCGTGCTCGACTCGGCACCGCTCGTCAACGCGCTCGGATCGCAGGCCAGCCTCGCCGGCGTCCCAGTCGCCATGCCCCGAAGCAGCCCCTCTCAGGCATCCGCTGTTTTCATGCAGGCCTTGCGGGGACGCCCGGAGTACCTGAATCCGAGACTCCGAATCAGGGGTCTCGCCTTCTTCGGCGCTGCAACGGCGACGTACACGGGAGGTGCGTCGCCGCGCACGGCGACGGCTTGTCTGAATTCTCTGGTGTCGATCGATGGCTTCGCTGCGACCCAGATCCAAACCACGCATCAACTCCTGCAGCGTTACGGGTGAGAGGGAACATGGGCCTTGCAGATTGGTTTCTGGGACTGGGAATTCGCGTCGAACAGGCAGCTCAAGGCTTCGGTACGCGCACGGGTGCCGTGCCGCTGCAGTGGCCTGCGGGCCCACGCGGGAGCCTGATCTACCGCCTGCCGCGTGATCCGCATCAGCGCGCGAGCATCTTCTCCACCACGCAAACCATCGTGGTGAACGAGGGCGAGCTCGCCGTCGTTCTCGAAGATGGCCGCTCGCAAGGTGCCCTGCCTCCGGGCAGGTATGTGTTCCAGAAGGCGCGTGTCACCGGCGCTCTCGACATCGTCTGGATCGCCACCGGTCAGCAGACCCTCAAGTGGGGCATCGGGAACGTGTCCTCGACCGACGGCATCCAGCTCAGCGCGAATGGCGTCGTGTACGTACGAGTCGAGGACGCTCAGCTGTTCAACAGCGAGGTGGTTCAGGGTGCGATCGGCCTCGCCGAAGTCGATCTCCAGCGGTTCTTGATGCCTCGCATCCAGGGCGTGCTCAGGACTCTTCTCGCCAAGTGGGCAGCGCTTGATCTTCAAGCGGAACGCGATGCCTTCGCGTCGGTGGTGAAACAGGCACTCGGCGAGACGTTCCGCGCGATGGGGCTGGCGATCGTCGACTTCGAGGTTGTCGAGATCAACTTCCCACCGGAGTTCAAAGCCGTGATCGCTCAAGCTGCGATGGCCACGCATTCAGGCCGCGCGGCGCTCGTCGAAGCGCAGACCAAGGCGCAGATGATCCAGATCGAGGCGGCCGCGGCCGCGCAGGCACACCTCCTTGCGGGGACTGCGCAGATCCAGGTGATGGCGCAGCTGCAAGCACAAGGGATCGACCCTCTGAAGCTCAAGGCGCTCGACGCACTTCAGACGTTCGCGGAGAATCCTCCGCAGGGCGGCATGATGATCGGTGGAGATCCTGCGCGTGCGGCTCTCTTCGGTCAGCTCGCCGCCGCGGCAGTGACGCCCGGTGTTCCCGTCGCCACGGCCCCCGCACTTCCCGCAGGCGCATCTCCACAGGCGCTTCCCGTTCAACCTGCGCCGGCCGCAGCACCGGCGGCAGAAGGCACTCCGACCGAACAGGACCTCGAGCGGCAGCTGGATGCTCTGACCGAGCGACTCGCCGAAGGAAAGATCTCCGAGGAGACGTACAACAAGCTCTCGGCGCGGCTCGAAGCGAAGCTGCAACAGCTTCGCGCCACCTAGTAGTGCGCGCCCGAAGTTCGTACCTGGTCAGTGGCGCGGCGCGAGCATCCACGGAGGTCTTCCTCCGTTCTGGCGCGCGGAGCTCTCCGACGGAGCGCGGTTCGGATACGACGTGCCCGCTCCGGCCACATTGCCGTAGACAGCCGTGAAGACGTCTCGCGGCACAAATACAAGGGAGCGCGTGCGGTAGGATGGTGGTGTCTCAGGCGTCAGACGTAGAGCGTGCGGTAGGATGGTGGTGTCAGGCGTCAGACCGTAGAGCGCTTTCGATACCCTGAACCGGGTGAAGAACACGCCGCGACGCTCGACGGGCTCCTCCTCGACGACAGTGCACCGTTGCCGCTCGAAGAACGAGCGCGCCCCGAGGCTCACCTCCGCAAACGCGCGAGGCACACGTGCCGCAAGCAGCCGCTGCGTGGCGTGGCTGCTCCGAGCCGGGCGCGCGTCCTCGCCAATGAAGGCGCGTACCGCAGGTGGGCCGAGCGCCATCGTCTCGAGCTCGACGAGACGTGACGATCCTGCCGCGGGCGGCTCGGGATTCACGAAACGGAGGTGCGGCCAGGCCTCGACGCGCGCACGGCGATCAGCGTCGAGACCGAGACCGCGATCGACCATGGGCAGAGCGCGCCCGTGCTGCTGACCGCACGCAGCACGGGACGACGGAGGGCGAGAAGGCGCTCATCGACGTGTTCGCGGACGACGAGCTCGCGCGCGCGGAGAAGTTCGTCGTGGTGACCCGACGTGACGTGAGGAGGCGCTTCCGCGCCCTGACGCCACCCGAGACCGTCGAGCACGGAATCGTCGCTGCCGTCGGCGCCATCCAGCAAACGCGGGCGCCGAGGGGTCCTCTCCCGTATCGCTGACCGCTCGCGAAAGGGCCGCGGACGCAACCTCTTCGATCGGCGCTACTCCTCGAATAGGTCGTCACCGACCGAAGCAATTTGATGGCTCGCCGGATCCAGCGCGTTCGCGTACATCACCACGGCCGGGGCCACGCGTTTCTCCGATCGATGCTCCCGGGGACCTCGCGCCGGTCTCGATCCCATGACCTCGCATCTACGACGAGGAGCCGCCTCGTCCGTCACCGCGACGGTTGCTTAGGCGCGCTCAATCGATCCGAGCGTCTGCACACGGTGATGCGCTCGCCAAGCGTCGGCAGCTTCGAGGAAAGCATCCTCGCGGACTCGCGGACGTCCGGGCGAGGGCGGCGGAGCGTGAGCGCGGGACTACGATCGACCTCGCCGGGAGTGCCCCGAGTGGAGCGTGTGCCCCGTCCCGTGCGGGTGGACACGAGTTGCGAGCCAGCGTGACTCCGAGGTACCAGGACGGTTGACCGCATCACGGCTGTGGGGTTCACTGCGCAGCATGGCGAACCCTCAGCTCGACACACATGCCCTCGCGAATGGGGTTGTTCAACGGATCCGTACTGCTTCCCGGCAACAATTGAACGAAGCGCAGCTCGCGAAGACAGCGTCGGATCAACGTCGGCGAACGCGGGTCATCTTGGAACTGGTCGAAATCCGACGGGATCTGAGTGACCTCGACCCGTTAGATCGGGAGGAGGTCGAACGGAAGGCGGGCGCCGCATTCGACGTGCCTGCACAGTTCGGTCGAATCATCAAAGAAGCCAGTATTGACGCCCTCGGGAGCCTCGGGTCGTACTGGGCGCAGTTCTATGCGGCGCTGGGGCTATGAGCGAAGCCACGGACTGGATCGGGGCTGTTGGGGGTGCGATCGGCGCCGTCTCCGTGCTCTGGAGCTGGGCCACTTCGGGGAAGGCCAAAGCTGCCGCGGACGAGGCCGCTGCGGCCAAGACTGCGGCGGACGATGCCAAGATAACGGCAGGGAACGCAACGGCGGACGCAACAAAGGCAATTGCGAAAGCTGAGGACGCGCAAACAAAGGCGCAGGTCGGCTGGCTCGAACTGCAGCTTCGGGTCTTCATCAGTTCGCGACGAGACAAGATTCATGAGGTCGCGCCGGTCCTCGACAACATTCGTGCGGGACGCAGGCCCGATGAGCTCACTGCCGAGGAGAAGGCTCGTTTCGTGGCTGCCTACAAAGTTTTTGAGAGCGCACACGAGGACTTCCTAGGTGCACTGGAACAGGCATGCCGCCATTACCGAGACGCGAAGATCGACACTGAAGCGTTCCGACTCATGTACGACGACGAAGTGCGATTCGTCTGCGAGCAAAAGGACGGCGTCTTCTTTAAATTCATGCACCCGAAGGACACGAGCAAATTCCGTGCGGTCTGGGCGGTCTACAAGGAATGGTTCGATCTTGAGAGCAAGCGGAAATCGGCTTAGCTTCTGAAGCTGTCGGAGGAGCATGGCCACGCGGTAAGGAAGCTCGAATGTTACGCTTCACGCCCCGCCATTCTCCGCACCGATGCGCATCCAACGTCCTCCTCAGGGAGAATCGGGATGAACGCCGAGTCGGAGTAGGTCAGTAAAGCGGCCTGCGCAGACAGTCGGCCATCAAAGTCGCTGGCTACGGATTGAGGGGGCATGAAGCTGTCGATCGCGTGCCGCACCTGATTTGCGTCCCGACAGCGTCTCCATGGAGGACCCGAATGGATAGCATCGATCGACGGAGAGTAGCTGTCGGCGAAGCCGTCCGTCGTAACGGCTCAGTCGTTGCGGCGCGCGTGAGATGCGGCACTCCCATCGGGTCGTGGTACTGCGTGTCGTGCGGAGAGGACGTGCGAGAATTTCACGTCCCCGATGCATACGCACACGACGCGCCGCGGGCGTTGGACTGGCATTGCGACAACGCGGGCAAGCCGCACGTTATCGCGTGGCTCTGTCCTGAGCACGGGCCTGAGGTTCCCTAGTCTCACGCCTGCCTGGGAATCCGACCCGCTGGGCCAGCAGGCAGGTGGTGCGCAAGCCTGACCAGCGACGATCGGCCGCTCGGAGAGAATGCGCTTCGATGCTAGTTGAGAGAGCGCATGGTTCATCTCGTCGTCCTTCAAGGCCTTCCGCAGACCGTCACCAATGGTGTGGAGACCCTGAAGACGATCAGCAACGGCTGGTGCGTCCTCACACGAGGCGTTGACCCCCAGGGCAAGGCCATCACCACGGCCATGCTCGTGCAGACCCAACACGCCACTGAGACAGTGCGCGATTTTCTTGGGCGAATGCCGGGGATTCAGGTGGTTGTTGTTCGTCTAAAAGATCAGTGGTCGTCGCGAGGCCTCGACCAAGTTGCCGGTTGGTTGAAGAACGTGGACATGCTCTTCTAAGCGGCGTGGCAAACGGACCGCAAGGACAGCAGGAGCAAGACAAGCAACAGCCCGCGACGCAGCTCGATCTGAAGAACCCGGATCCGGTTCCACGACTGCGCAAGCGCGACGTTCCGGCTCGACTCGGTAAGTTCGTTTGGATTCGGGTCCAACGCGCCTTGACACGCGATCTGAGTGCGCGGACTCTGGAAAATCTTCTCCGCGAGGAGAACGCGACCTGGCAGGCTGACACGATGGAGGTCAAGACCCTCATCTTCCTGTTCCGGGTAAAGCACGAAGAGCTTCGTACCTACGTCGCGCGTGAGAATGCTTTCGCCGGACTCACGATGTTCAGCGGGCTCGTGGGCTTGATAGCAGCCGTGTGCGTTGTCGCTGTAGGCTGGTCGCTCATCCACGGCTATGTGGATATGGGAAAGTCGATCCCGTGGCAAATGCTCGCTGCAACGTCTGGCGCTGTGCTCTTCATCATCGCGGCTGCAACGCTCCTCCTTCGAATGAGCGATCGGTACGCTCAAAGGGCCGTGCGGTATGTCGCCGACTCGGATGAAACTCGTCGAACCGAAGCAGCCGTTAGGCTCGCGCTCTACGGCCTGACCCTGCAGGCGCCCGAGGCCCAGCAGGCCCTCTGTGGAATTGCCGAGAAGCTGCTCGAACGGAAACAGTACGGCAATGACGTTCCGCTCGATGTCTCGGCCGTCCCCGACGTTGTGCGAGAACTCGCCGAAACCACCGCGAAGGCCGCCGGAGTAGCGGCGAAGAAGAAGGACTAGCCAGCTAGTCCAGAACGCATCCGAGAACCCGTTAACTGAGGAACTGTCGCCTAGAAGCGTGATTTCCGCGGTTCGGTTGGCGCAGCAGGCACTCTCGAGCTGATGCCCGGCGAAAGGAGCTAGCGCCCCAAGCACGCCACGGTCACGGAGATCGCCCGGTACGCGCCGCACGACAGCCCAGCCCGAAGCCCTCCACGCCTTGTCCTGGCGGAGAACGGGACGCATGCAGCGCAGCGCTCTCCGGACAGGGATTACGTCGGAAGGAGCAGCAATCCGGCTGACCAGCGGCCGCATCGTAACGCTCACGCTCGCCGTAATCATGAGGCGCGGTAGGTACGAGAAACCAGAGCGCCTCTGGTCGTCGGCTCGAAAGAGTCGCGCCACGTAGCGCGGAACGAGTTCCCAGCCGCCGTCCGTCGCACTTTCGTTTTCGGCTGCCGGCACAGACCGTTACGTGACGCCATCGGGGCTCTCCGTGCGTAGACGTGTCCGAGCCTCGGCCCAGAGCGGCAGGTGGTCTGAGATCTGGCAGGCGAACTTCTGCTTAGACATCACACGCCCGGGAAACAGCTTCCGATGGTCGCCGCAATAGAAGTCGAGCACGCCCGCGCGACCGGAGAAGCACATCGTGTGAGCCGGCAGGCAGAGGAACCGGTCGTATCGCTTCCCGCGCGCGAGGTCGGAGCCGACCTCGCCTCGAGGCCCGGAGGCGCCGCGAATCCGCGCTCGCTCAAGACGCGCGACGCCGCGGAGCTCGCACTGCCGATGTTGAAGTCGCCCACGACGAGGATGTCGCGATCGCCGAAGTACGTCTCCTTGGTCCGCGCGAGGATCCAGTCCGCAAGGGCAGCGATCTCCCCTACCCGTCCGCTCCTCGTCGGCCCCCAGCGGATGTGCGCGGCGAGAAGGATGAAGTCGAAGCGTCCGGCTCGGAACGACGCCAGGAACGGCGGCCTCCACCACGGGACCTCGCGCACGTACTGCTCGCCGACGCGGCGTCGTGGTGGTTCGGCGTTCGAGGCAAGCCCCGTGAAGGTGACGCGCTCGCGATTGAACACGAACGCCACCCGCTCGCGATTGCCCCCGGCGTCGCGGACGTAGTCGGAGAACAACGGGCACCAGCGCGATCCGAGCAGCCGAAGGACCCGCATGAAGTCGCGCACGTCGTCGCGGAGCTCGACGATCGACACGAGATCGAAAGTGCTGATGATCGCCGCGATCATCTTCAGGCTCTCGTCGAGGCGTGCGCCCTTGCCGAGCTCCCGCACGTTCCAGGTGGCGATGCGCAGGTTGCCCGGCCGCGGCGGCGGGATGTTCGCGGCGCGGATCCGCTTCTTCAGCAGCGCCATTCCCGTTGCAGGCTTCGCCTTGGCCGTGCTGCGTTCGTTCGACTTGGCCATGCGTTCGGCGGGGCGGTTGGTCTCGTCGTCAGCCGGCAGCTTCACTGGCGCCCCGGCGCTCGGTTCCGGATGACGTGCACACGTCGCAGCGCGCACATCCGCCCTCGCGGCGCTCACCGAAGTGCGCCCGCACCTGCGCCCAGCGGCATTCGAGGCGCTCCCCGAACTGCATCATCGCCCGCACGCGCGCGCGGTCGGCCTCACGCAGCGCGGCGGCCTCCTCCACGAGCTCGGCGCTCGCTTCACGGACGTGCGACGGATCGGTGACGACGAAGGCTTCGCCATGCACGCCGAGCGCCCTGGTCCGGGCCAGCGAGTGGAGGAGCGCGGTCACCTTGCGCTCAGCGACATGGGCGGCCTCCGCGATCGCCTTCGGCTCGACGCTCGCTCCGGTGCTCTGCTCCCCGAGCGCGGCGACGACGCGATCGACCTCGGCTTCGCTCGCGTACTTGCCGCGGAGGAAGTAGTCGTGCACGCGCTTGTCCTCGTGCCGGTAGAGGAGCGTCGCGCGCGCCGGCTCCCCGTCCCTTCCCGCGCGGCCGGCTTCCTGGACGTAGGCCTCGAGCGACTCGGGGAACGCGTCGTGGACGATGAAGCGCACGTCCGGCTTGTCGATCCCCATGCCGAACGCCTTCGTCGCGACCATCACGCGATAGCGCCCGTCCATGAACGCGTCCTGCGTCGCCGTGCGGACGTCGTGCGGGAGCTCGCCGTGGTAGCGCCCGATGCCCTCCCCGAAGCGCTCGCAGAGCTCGCCCCAGAGCTCTTCGGCGCGCTTGACCGTCGTCGTGTAGACGATCCCCGCGCCGCGCTCGCGCGCCAGGATCGCGTCGAGCGCCTCGCGCTTGCGCTCCGGGCTCGGCGTGCGAACGACCGACAGAGTCAGGTTCGGGCGCTCGCACGACGTCCGGACGACGAGCGGTGCGCGGAGGCGGAGCTGCTCGCAGACATCGCGCGCGACGCTCTCGGTCGCCGTCGCGGTCAGCGCGAGGATGGGCGGACGGCCGAGCGCCTCGAAGGCGTCGGCGAGCCCGAGGTACGCCGGGCGGAAGTCGTGGCCCCACGACGAGACGCAGTGTGCTTCGTCGACGACGAAGAGCGCGACGCCGTGCGCGGCGAGCGCCTCGCGCACCTCGGCGCGGCGGAGCCCCTCCGGCGTGACGTGGAGGATGTCGAGCCGTCCGCCCGAGGCGCGCGCCAACACCTCGCGCGTCTCGCGGGCGAGCAGCGTCGAGTCGAGGCGCGCGGCGGGGACGTGGAAAGCTTCGAGCTTGTCGCTCTGATCGCGGATGAGCGCGAGCAGCGGCGAGACGACCACGACCGCGCGATCGAGGAAGAGTGACGGGAGCTGGAACGTGAGCGACTTGCCCCCGCCCGTCGGCAAGATGCCGAACGCGTCGCGACCGGAGAGCGCGGCCTCGATGAGCTCGCGCTGTCCGGGGCGAAACGTGCGGACGCCGAAGTGCTCGCTGGCGACGCGCTCGACGTCGGCCCATCCACTGTAGGCGTACGCGGTTGCTTCGCGGTCGGTCATCGAGGCGCCTGCATGTGATCGCTCACACGATTGGGGTGAGCGTGTCGGGCCTCGTGATCACGCGCGAGATCGGGCCCCCATCGGCGTCGACCTCGTCCTCGCCGGTGGCCTTCGACCTGCGCGTCGAGACCAAGCCCGCCTGCCGGAGGAGGGCGCGCTGGGTGATCGCGGCCCGCGCGATCCCGCTCCACTCCAGGTACCAGTCCCAGAGAGCGTTCGCCGCCTTCTCGAACGCCTTCGGATCGTGCGGCGCCATGACGGGATCGCCGGTCGCGACGTTGCCGACGGTCTCGAGAAG
>JAEXCN010000219.1 GCA_023402175.1 Pseudomonadota bacterium
GGGTAATCTGTAGCAATTGCCCTTTGTCGAGGCGATACGTAACCGGAATACCGGCCGGAGTCCCTTTCACGTTGGGACCGTCCAGGATGTCGGTCTTCGGGAAGATGGTGACTTCGGTATCGTCCTCCGACGCGACGATTTGAGCCCCGGGCCAGCCCGCACCGCCCGCCGGCCAGCCGTTGACGATGATGTGCTCCTTCGTCCAAGCCGGGACGGGCAAGAGCATCGTCGCCGACGGGACGAAGCTCTGAGCGCCGCCGATGGGATACATCGTCGCGACCGCGACGGGCATCGTCGACGTCAGGTGGAACGACGAGCCGAAAACCGTTCCACCAAGCTCGCTCTCTTGCACGACCGCAGGCACGGCGAAGTGCGGGCAAGACACGTAGTTCTGGCTGTCGAGCGGACCGCGCGGAATGTCCGGCTTACGGTCCTCGAGGAACAGGATGGCGCTCGCTCCCGGCTGGATGGGACCGTCCTGAGGGGCGAGTACGGACCCTTCGGCCGTCGTCGAGAAGAGCGCCTTCGAGATATCGAGCTTCGCCCCTTTGAGCTCGAGATTGACTTCGACCGGTTGCGACGTCGTGTTGACGATGAACGCCGCGAAACACGACTGAGCGAAGGCCTTCGCGAAGCGAGGCATCTGGAAGTAGAAATCACAGCCGTTCGAGCTCTGGTCCGCCGCAGCGGCAGCGCATGGCGCCTGGCACCGCGCTGCCCCGCATGCGAGGTCTTCCCGACACGTCTCGACGATCTCGCCGGTGCACGCGTTGACGACCGAGCGGCCGTCGATCGTGCACTGGAACTTGCACTCGGGCGGAGCCTCGACGGCGGCGTCGGTCTCGAAGGAGTCCTCCTTCTTGAATTCGTCGCGCTGTTCGGCGCACGCAGCAGCGACGCAGACCGCGAGACCGACGGTCACTCCAGCGCCGATACCCGTCCATCGCCTTTGCTTCATGGCATCACCACTTCCTGCGGCGTGAGACTCGGCCGTCTCATGTCTCGATTGCCGAGCTGCCCATAGTAGTTACTCCCCCAGCAATACACTTTGCCGTTCGTCAGCAGCGCACACGTGGAATCAGGCAGCGCCCTCACTTGCGCTGCCGGGCTCGGAAGCCCGGCGACCTTCACGGGCTCGTAGGCGTGGTCCTTCGTTCCGTCGCCCGCCTGGCCGCTCGCGTTGGCTCCCGAGCAATAGACGTCGCCCGAGACTCCGATGGCACACCATCGCCGCCGCTGGGTGATGGGCGTCCCGCGATCGTACCTCACGACGTTGATCGTCGTCGCAACCTGGACGATGGGCTCGGGTGTCGCGATCGCTTCCGGAAGGGCATCCGAGAGGTCCACTGCGGACGTCTCGCGCTCCGAGAAGTTCGGAAGCACGCTCCCCCAGCAATAGCCGATACCTCCAGCCGTTACGCACGCGTTGTCGTAGATCAAATCCAGGGACGTAATCCCGGTGAACGCGAGGCGCTGCGGGTAGGGATCCGGAAAGAGCGGTGACGATCGACCGAGGGGAGGATTGGCCCCCCAGCTCTCGATCGTTCCGTCGTCGTGAAGGACGAGCGTGGCTCTCCCCATCGCGATGTCGCGGATCGTTCCTGCGACCGAGAGCGGGACGATGGTCGGCTCGTGCATCACTTTCCTCGGCGTCGTCGAGAACGGGCCGACCTGCCCGTCCTCGTTGGCGCCCCAGCAGCGAACGGTCGCTCCTGTCACGGCGCAAGCCGTCGTGCGGGTCGCGTCCACGTGGGAAGCAGGAGGGATGGGAAGCTGCAACGGAGCTCGCTCCGTCGTGATCGCCGTACCGTTCTCGCCGAACGGGCCGGTTCCCCAGCAGAAGGCCGCTCCGTCCTCGTCGACGGCGCAGGTGTGATGGAGCGAAACGATCTTCGAGAGCCCGACGACGCGTGCGGGGACGGCGCTGTCCGCGTTGCCCGCGTCCTCTCCGCGACCAAGCTGACCGGAGACGTTCGAGCCCCAGCACACTACGGTGCCGTCCTTCATGAGGGTGCAGAAGCCCTCGTCCAGGCGGCTGGAGTCGCCGCTCGAGGATGTGACGAGCGAGACCGCGCACGGTCCCGAATCGCAGACGACCGGAAGCGGCCCGGCGTGGGTGAGCCCGGCCTCGGGTCGGACGACGACGTCGTCCTCGACGGAGGCGTCGGAGGGCGGCGGTTGCTCGTGCGACGCATCGGGCGAAGGCTCGGGGCTCGGGACGACGGCATCGTCGCTCCCACAGCTCCAGGCGGCGCCTGCGATGAGCGCCGAGGAGACGATGAAGAACGCGTGAGAAGAACGTCGATCAGTGAGTCGTCTTGTGAAGCGCATGGCGAACTCCGACGGCCCAAAGGTTGGCGTCTGACGTGCCTCGAATTCGATACATCGGCCGATTGATGGGGCCGCCGTTCAATGAAATCGTCGAAACCCCGAATGCACCGCCGTCCCAGACGGCGTCGCCTCGAACGACGATTCCCATCCCGCTCAGCCAGACCTGGTCTCCGGTCGCGAAATGGGCCGAATACATCGGGTGATCGTACAGCCCGAGCTGGATGGGAGTATGCGCGACCGAGTAGTCCGAGTCCGTCCCGGGCGAGATCAGCGTCATGGTATGGCCTCCCAGGATGCCCGCGAATCGATTGCCGGACAGCGCTTGGAGGTCGACGAGCCAGCCTTCACCGCCAATCGTCGGAACGCCGTCACGCTCCGCGCAATCCGCACCGAGATCACCGTCGAAGATCCGCTCGTAGCCTTCAGCCGTCTTCCGCGCGATGACGGGACAGCTGATATCGACCTGGACCCACTGCCACCACCAGTCGTCGAAGACCCACGTCTTGCCGGCTCGAACTCCAACGAACCAGACGTCCTCGGCGGACGTGCCCGCGGCGCCCACGAAGAAGGCGTGCTCCTCGGGCCCGGCGACGTCGTCGAGGGTGTGCTCGAGGACCCACGCGCCGGAGCCGTTGGCTGCGACCGTCCAGCGATATACGGCGTTGGCATACCAGGCGTAGACATCTCCTCCGATGCCCCGTACGCCGAGCGATGAATAGGATGTCTCGGTGTACGTGTTCAGGAAAGACCCGTGATCATGTCCCGAATGGTTCCAGGGCTCCGGGGTATGGTCCTCGAGCTGGCTCCGTTCCCAGGTCCACGCCGTCTCCGGTGCCGCTCCACGCTTACCGTGGTAGATCGTGCCGGAGGCCACGCCGTAGAAGAGCTCGTCGGCATTCGGAGCCCATATCCCCCCGGCGTACGCACCCAAACCGGATTGGTTTTGCGTATTGTCGTCGATGTATTTCCATTTTTCTTCGGCGTCCACCCACTCGAGGACCTTGACGCCCAATGTGGGACTCTCGGCAATCGCGAAGGCGCGTCCTGGAAGCGGCCAGATGTCCTTCAGCACCAGGTCGGTGTCCGGCAGCGCCGTCGGGCACCAACCTGCCTTGCTGCACGGAGGTATCGGCTCCACGTCCGGGACGGGCGCTGCGTCGGATTCGGGTTCGGCGCCGGCCTCCGTGACGACGGACGGTCCCGGGTCTTCTTGCAGCGGGCCCGAGCCTTCGTCCACGGTCGCGCACGCCACCATCGTAGCGAGCGCCATCGGTGCGGCGGCGAGCAGGAGCTTTCGTCTCATGGCAACCCTCCAAGGGAAAGGATGACGCCGGCCCCGGCGATCCATACGTGGCCAGGCTCGGGCACCCAGACGGCGGTGAGGTCCGGACGGCGCACGCCGAGGCCTGCGACCTTGACGCGTGACCAGCTCTTTCCGTCGTAGTGAAGAACGACGCCGGAGTCGCCGACGGCCCAAATGTCCGAACCCGACGAGCCCGACACGGCCCGGAGATGCTCCGTCGTCGGAACGTCCGTGACGACATCCCAGAGGAGGGAGGTCCCCGCGTGACGGCGGATCGTGCCGTTGGCACCTACAGCCCATACTTCGGACTCGGGAGATACCCAGACACCGAACAAGGCCGCGTACGTCTGCGTATTGAACACGCTCATGACCGGAGCGTCGCCGTCGGCGCCCGTGATCCGCACGGCCGCGCCCTTGTAACCGACGGCCCAGAGCTCGTCGGCCGATTTCCCGTGGATGTTCGTCATCTGGCTGCACGGGAAGTCGCGACAGGTGGCGGGCGGAATACCGACGTCCACGACCGGCTTTCCCGTGGAGGACACCCGAAGCCGCCAGAGACCGCTCGTTTGCGACGCGAAATACGTCGTTGTCGTGCACCAGAGCCATTCGGCGTCGGGTGCTGCCCATGCGGAAGTGACCTGGATCCGCGACTTGTCGTAGATGGAAAACGGCGGCACCTGGGCCGCACCGCGAGCCGTCCAACCGTCCGGCGATGGAGCCGGAGGGGTCCCTTCCTGGATGTCGATCCCGCGCGTGTAGATGCTCTCGAACGTACCGAAGCCGACCTCCGCAGAGTCGCGCAGCCAGATGGCGCGCAGGGTCTCTCCGCTGCCGACGTCCGATCGGGTCCACGACGTTCCGTCGAAGTGGGCAGCAGCTCCGAGGGCGCCAACGACCCAAACGTCGTTCCGCGACCGTCCGCGGATGGCGTTGAGCTGAGCACGCATGTCGAGGCTGCTCGCGCCCGAGCCGTACGGTCCGGTGGGGCAGAGGAACTGGGCTTCGCAGTCCTGCGGGAAGTACTCGCAGTCCGCGCAGGCGCCCGCCTCCGCATCGGGTTCGGCGTTGGCGTCGACGTTCGAGCTGTCCCTCGCGGCGCCCGCGTCCGGAGAGCCATCATCGGGTTCGCCGTCGGAAGGAGCGGAGTCGCCTGCACATGCGACGAGCAACGTACCGGCGGCACAGGCAACGACCGCCGAAGCGAGAAGCGCTTTAGGTTTCATCGCGCCGTAACCCCTCCGTCCGTCGAGCACGGCTCCACGACACAACGACCGCCGACGCACGCTTGACCGGCGACTGCATCGCAGACGATTCCGCACCCGCCGCAGTTCTGCGGATCGCTGTTCGTGTCGGTCTCACAATCGTCGTCCATGTTGCCATTGCAGTCCGCTCGACCGGGATTGCACTGACGTTTGCACATGCCGAACTTGCAGAGGTTCTGACTGTACGGAGACGGATAAGGAATGCTGTTGTCTCTGCACGAGAAGTTGCATGAACCGCAGTTCGCCGGATCCGAGGACAAATCCTGGCAGTCGCCCTGGCAGGCCCCGGTGACGGGGTTGCAGTAGAGCGGGCAGAAGGTCAGGCCCTTGGGGCACATGCACTGGAACATCCCGAATCGGTTGCGGTAGCACTCCTGACCGGAGGGGCAGACGTTGCCGCAGGCGCCGCAGTTGTCTCGGGTATTCAGCTGCGTCTCGCAGCCATTCTCCAAGACCTTGTCGCAGTTACCCCATTCAGGAATACATTTGAGCTTTCCGCAGGACCCCTCGATGCAACCGTAGTAAGAATTTGGATACGACGGTGCGCCGCCGTTGCTCGGGTCGCACGCGTTGTAACACTCCCCGCAGTTGTTGTCGTCGTTCTGGCCGTCGCGGCAGGCCATGGGCAGGTACTGCTCGCAGAACAAGTCTCTTCCGAAGCAGCCGCATCCGATATTCCCGAACGGAGTTCGCTGGACGCAGGGCTTCTCCGGATCTTCACACTTGTTTCCGCACACGCCGCAATGGTCGTTGTTGACCGCGCTGGTCTCACATCCATTGTCCGGCAACCCGTCGCAATCGAGCCTATGGCTGTTGGCGTTGCACGACAGGACACAGCGGCCCTCCACGCACTCGTAGACCTCTCCGGTGGGCGCTGCTGCAGGGCAGGCAAAGCCGCACGCGCCGCAGTTCCGTCGATCCGTTCGCAGGTCGACGTCGCACGGGAAACGAGAGGTCGGACAGGTCGTCAGGCCTGCCGGACACTGGTTCGAAGGGCAGTACTCGAGGAGCGCATTCACGTCGGGGAGCTCGTTCGACGCATCCGGATCGGTGAAGATCGGCGGCGTTCCTCCGTCGTATTTCTCGCCGAGCGTGACGTCCTGTCCGCATCCGCCGAAGAGGCACCCGACGGCGAGGAAGACGAGCAGCATCAAGGTTGAACCGAGGCGCGCAGGTTTTCGGATCATCTAGGGGTCTCTCTCGGGAGATCGCCACGCGGACGCGGCAAGTGAGGTTCTCGAGACGTCAGCGCCTTCGTCGAGCTGTCGGTCGCGTGCCATCGAGGCTCGACCGCGAACGGCGAAGATGAAAGCGAACGGGGCCTCGTGTGAGGAGCTCGGACGCTCCGCGGAGAGCGCTCCTGAGAGCTCTCCGGCCACGCTCTCGTCGCCTGGCGAGCTTGCGCACGCTTCGGCACACGACACCAGCGAGGCCCCGCGGGCTCCTCGACGACGCGAATGGGCGTACACGCACTGCTGTATTGCTCGGCGGGGACCGATTTTTTAACGCCCGCCGTCGATTTTTTTTCGGTTTCGCTTCCGTTCCGCCGTGCACCAGCCCGTCAGCGCAGCGTCGCCTGAAGAAATTGACGGACCTCTGCATAGGTCCGTTCTGCGGCGGTGCCGTCGTAGCTCACGTTCGAAGGATCGACGAAGCCATGATCCGCATGCACCCAGACGACCTGGACGGCCTTGCCGGCGGTCTTCAGTGAAGTCGCGAATGCCGCTACGTCATCGCGGGTCTCATCGCGATCGCCGCAGATGAGAAGGACCGGGGGCTGAATCTTGGCCACCGTGTCAGGACCGAGATCCGCGACTCCGTAGTGCGCCACCACCGCATTCACGTCAGGCAGTTTGCTGGCCATCAGGGTTGCCCAGCCAGCTCCATAAGACCACCCGACGAGCGCACGCCGCCTGGCGCGAATGCCCGGCGCCGACGCGAGGTAGCCGTAGGCATTGCGGATGATCGCCTCGTTCTTCTCCGGGCGCTCGTTGGCTTCATCGCGAAGTGCGAGGGCGTCCTCGCGCCGGTCTGCCACGCGGCCATCGTAGAGATCGACGGCGATCGCCGCGTAGCCCTCTTCGGCGAGTCGATCCGACCAGAGTTGGATATCCCGGTTCAGTCCTCGCGCCGTGTGCATGAGGACGATGCCGGGGAGGGGGGCACTCGCGCCAACCGGTACGGCCAAGTAGGCTCGCGAGCCACCGACGGTGATCCAGGAGCCTTCGAACGTGGTGGCCACACGCGGATCGTGCGCACGCGCGAACTCGATCTCGGCGCGGAGTCGCGGGGCACGTGTCTCGGCTGCGGGGGTTCTTGCTTCCTCGTGCTTGCCGCCATGGGCAGCCCCGCAGCCGGCCGCCGCAAGTACGACGACGATCGCGACCCATCCCACGCGAGATCTGAACAGGGCGGACGTGGATCTCGGGAACACGGACGGAACGTCGAGGAGTCGGCGTCCGACGTCAACGAGAGAGAGCACGGACCTCGGCTATTCGTCTCCAGCCAACAGCCGCAAGGCCTCCGAGCGTGCGGTCGCTCGCGGTTGCTTGCGCAGCCCAGAGTCGTCGGTCGTGCGCGCGATCAGCATTCCGCCCACGCACAGGTTGACGATCAGCTGCGCTTTGATACGGACTTCGTCGAGAAGCGGCCGGTGCTCGATGCCTGTCAGCGTCGCTGCGAAGCGCGCCCAGCTTTTCGAAAGGCGCTCGAAGATCACCTGGCCAGCTTCGCCAAGCACGCTCCGAGCGCGTAGCTCAGAGGGGCCCGACGTACTCGATCACGGGGCCCGGGCAACCGGACGCACGTGGCGACTCGGGCACGGAGCGGCGTCGGCGCAGGCGCACGCAGCCATCGAAGCGAGGTAGAATGGCAACATGAAGCGCGTGAACGCCCTGGCGGTTGGTAGCGTCGTCGCGTTGGTGGCGGCGTGCGGTGGCGCGATCGCGCCCGCCATCAACGACGGCGAGCATGCGGACGCTGGTCACGCACAGCCGGCAGGCTCCGCGAGCAGCGACGGGGGTGGACGCACCAACGGGACGACCGGCCCCGACGCTGCGATCTCTCCCGACATGACGACGGGGTTCGTGCCGTGTGGTCCCTCGAGCTGCGCGGTATCCGGCGGCAGGCTCGGAGCGGCGGGCTCGTACTGCTGCATCGAGGCGATGCCCGGTGGCAGGACGGACGCGGTCTGCACGGACGCCGGACCGAGCGCGTGCAACGGTGTTCGAGTGGCGTGTGACGAGTCGGCCGATTGCAAGGACGGCAACGTCTGCTGCACGGAGCCAGGCGATACTCTCGTGACGGCATGTCGCCCGTCGTGCATCACCGGAGCCACGCGCGTCCAGGTCTGCACGAAGGACGATGAATGCGAAAATGGCGGCCCGTGCCGCGCGTACGATTGCGGTGAGGGACTCCCCGCGCTGTTGTTCTGCGAGAGACCGGAGCACTGCAGGTAGAGACGACCGAGGTCTCGAGGCCCGACGGAGTCGTTCATCACGCGCTCTGTCTCGGCCTCGCTATCGCGACGCATCCTCGCAGCGTCGGCGTCCTCCGTCGCGCCGCTATTCGTGCGCGTCGCATGCGCGTAGATCACAAAGAGCCGCAGAACGCGACGCAGTGCGCAGCACCACCGCCATCCGGCTCGACGCAGGCTCCCTGACACCCGGAGCTGAGCTCCCCGTTGCACGGGGCTCCCGCAACCTCTCGCGGCGCGCAGAGCCGGCCGCCGTCAGCGCTCTTGCAGTAAAGCCGATCCTGGCAATCGGGGTTTCGCTTGCACGGCGCGCCGGCGGGGGCCGGTTGGGCCGTCCCGCAAACACCGAGTTGGCAGCGGAGCCCTTCGGCGCACTCGTCGTCGGAATCGCACGGACCATCCGCGACCTTCGACGTCCGGCAGGTCCCTTGCGAAAGCGCCGACGACGCGCAGTAAAGCCCAGCGGCGCAGCGTGGATGCGTGCCGAAGCCCCAGCGCACGAGCTCGATGAAGCCGCCGCCGTCGGGGATCGCGTAGCCGCAGAGAGCCCCTTCACCAGGCGGCGTCTTGCAGGTGCCGTCGCTGTTCGACGTCCACCCGACGCATGTCAGGCCATCCTGGCACTCGTAGTCGTTCGAACAAGGTGCGTCGACGTCTTGATGGCCGACGATCATTTCGGAGCAGCCTCCCGCCTCGTCGAAGATGGACTTCGGCGGCTGGTTGCTGGGCTTGTGCAGAAGATCGGGACACGTTCGCGCCTTGAGCGCGGCGCTCACGTTCGCTTGGCAGGTCGCCGCCGCTGCGGGAACGAACGCGGCGCGCCCGCTCTCGATGCTCTTTCCCAACGACGTCGTGCACGAAAGGAGGACTCCCTTCAGGAGCGTGTCGTCGAAGGAGTACTGTTTCGGCGCGTCGGCCGGGTCGCAGCACTCCTCGAATTTCGGTGCGTAGAGCCCGAGGGTCTCTCTGCAGAATGCCTCGAGCTCGGTATCGGTCGGCAGCGCCGCGTCAGTCTCGTTGGTCGCCCCTTCGGGGGTCGAACCGTCCGGAGTCGAGCTCGTCGCTACGGCGGCATCGTCGCCACACGCCATGGCGAGGACCACGAGGGCAACTCCGAGAGATGAAGCGGTGAACACGCGCCAGCAGAAGGTTCGGTTGACCATCCCGATCGAGATTATCTGGCTTTCGCTACTGGCGCGACGAATCGTAGTTTCGCGACCGTCTGGTCGGGGTGTGTGTCGGAGATGCGGACCGCTCCCTCGCGCCGCTAGAACGTCGTCTGCAGGCCCAGACCTCCGCTCGTGGTCGAGAACCAAGGGCGGATGCTGGTCGTGCTCTGCTTTTCGACGGGGACCTTCTGCACGCCGACCAGCAGCATGGCGAGGCCTCCGCCGAGCAGGGCCACGGACACGGCGGCGCCTCCGTACATCGTGCCGTCGAATCGACTGCAATCGGCCGGACGCGAGGCTGTGCTGGAACCCCCGCGCATCGCGGCGACATTCGCGTCGTGTTCGTTATCCATCTGACAGGACTCCTTTTCGAACCAGCCGTAGCTGCTGACGGCGAGGGCCACCGGCACCAGCGCCAGCGAGACGATCCCGCTGACGAAGAGCGCTTTCGATCGGCGCTCCGTACGCGGAGCTTCGTCGGGCGTGGTCGGTGCGGGCACGATCGTGCTGGCTTCTGGCGGTGGCGCCGACAGGCCGGGGTCCGGCGCGCGCGTTGGCGGATCGACGCAAATCCCGTCGACGCATACCCTGTCCCCCTTGCACTCGATGTCCTTCGTGCACTCGGCATGCGCTTGGCGGCTGAAGACCATACCGAGAGCGAGGCCGAGGGGAATGGAAAGCCTATGCGAGCGCATGGCCCGGCAATATACGCGACTCGTCTGATTCGGGCAGATCGTTACCAACGGGTAATTTGTCGGGCGACGCACGAAGTGACGCGCTCTTCGACGAGAGGGAAGGTGAAGCACGGGCGTGATGGGTCGACCTCATCACGCCCGTCGGCGCGACAACCCACCGAGCCCTGCGACGGCGACCTGGCTAGACTCAGGGCGATGAGCGAACCCCCGACAAAGCGCAGGCTCGACATCGACGAGGCGCGCGAGCGCGCGGCGCGAGCCTGCGGCGTGGATCGGCCCTCCGTCGGGGAGGCGGCGGAGCACACATGGGGATGGTCGTTCGTGCTGCCAACGGTCGGCGGCCGTGCCTTCGTCGATGCCGGCACGGGCCTCGTGGCGACCAGCGAGCCGGACGACGACGAAGAGCGCATTCTTGCCCTCGAGGCGCGCGGGCCGCTCGGGGTCCCGCCATGGAGCCCGCTCCCGACGCGATCGTGGTGGCAGAAGCTCGCCCGCGCACTCCGCGTCAAGATGCCAAGGTCGTGAGTGGCGTGGAGCCACGCAAGACGCTGCTCGTTCGCTCCTGCTCTCGCGTTGCGCCGCCTGAGGCGGATTTGGCGACTGTGCCGACGGGGAAGACTTGCGCTGAATCCCCGAGTTTACTACCGAATACCCATGTTGTCAGCGCGGCGGCTTCTCGACTCTTCCGTCCTCGGTGCAGCCTCGTTGGGGTTCGTTTTGCTGAGCGCGGGATGCAGCAGCAACAACACCGCCGTGGTTCAGTCTGCGGACGCGTCCATCGAAGTGATGCCTGCCGATACCGAGAAGGTCATCGCCACTTCCAAGGGCGGCATGCCCGATTCTCGGAGCGAAGCGTCGACGTGCCGTTCGGCCGACAACACCTTCACGTTCGTTCCGTCCACCGGCGAGCTGACGTGGAGGTCGTGTTCCAAAGTCGGCGCGGTCGACGGCCCGGATCCGATTTGGGCTTTCGTCCGAGGGGAGAGGACGCTCACGGATGCCGAAGCGGCTCCGCTCGTCGGGGCCCTGCGGGCGCTCGGGCCATCATCGTCCAGCTGCGGAGCCGACAAGCCAACGCTCAAGATCGAGGTGACGACACCGCGCGGCACGGCGACGTACCTCGACGACTTCTACGCGTGTGAAAAGCGAGGCACCTACGTCGAGGGGATGGACGCCGTCTTCCACGAGCTCGACAAGCTCACGTCGTCGTCGTCGTTCTGATGTCAGATCCCTAGAGGATGGCGGCGCCTACAGCGTCCGCCGCTGCTGGTTCGGTCGCGGCGACCTCCGGGGCGATCAGCTGCGCGTCGATCTCGATCTTCACCTTCTCGCTGACCGCCACGCCGCCCGCCTCGAGCACGGCGTTGTAGCTCACGCCGAAGTCCTTGCGATTGACGGTCGCTCGGGCGCTCAGACCGGCGACGGTCTTGCCCCACGGGTTTTTGGACGTGCCGTGGAATTCGACGTCGAGAGCGAGCGGCTTCGTCACGCCACGGATCGTGATGTCGCCGTGCACGATGTACTCGCCATCGCCCTTCGACTCGATCCGCGTGCTCTTGAACGTGATCTTCGGATGGTTCGGCGCATCGAAGAAGTCGCTCGTGCGCAAGTGGTCGTCGCGCTGCGAGTTGGCCGTGTCGATGCTCGCGACGTCGATCTCTCCTTCGAAGGTCGAACGCGTGAGGTCGGCAGGATCGAGGTTCACGGTTCCGCGGTACTGCTTGAACTGCCCGCGCACGGTCGTGACCATCATGTGCCTCGCGGAGAAGCCGACGTGCGTGTGGACGGGATCGATGGACCAGGACATACGAATGCTCCTCGCACGGGCCCTCGGGAGGGCGCGGTGCATCAAGGTGTGACGAAGCGCCGGAGGATCCGGCTCGATGTCGCGAGCTCGGCGATCCAGGTCAGGGACGAGGCAGCCGAGCGCGAAGAATCAGGTGAGGGGAGGGCTACTGGCCCGTTCGGGCGAGCTCGCTGATCCGCGTGAACCGTCCTGCGCGGTAGTCGCGAAACATGCGCTCGATCGCCGGAATCGATCCGGCGACGAACGGACCGTGGTGGACCATCGGCTCGTTCTGGCGCTCGCCTGCGTAGAGGAGCACGCGTGCGCTCTCCTCGTGCGCTTGGATGCGGAGCATCGTGGAGCCGCTGTCCGCACGACGATCGATCCAGGCCACCTCTCCGGTTCGTAGGGGCTCTCCGTCGTTCGCGACGCGAACCGCTCCCGAGAGCGGCAAGAGGAAGCCGTTGTACGTAGCCTCGAGCTCCTGTTCGAAGACCGCCCCGGGCTCGAGACGGACGTCGACCAACGTGACGGGCACATGGTTCTGCGTCGGTGACGAGAGACCGTTCGTTCGGCCGCTGTAGAGGCGAGCCTCCACTCCGGCCGCTCGATGGACCGGCAGATCGGCGGCGCGGATGATCTCGAATCGCGGCGGCGCAGCTCGGTCTTTCTCGGGGAGCGTCACCCAGAGCTGCAAGATGCGCGCGGCCCCGGTCGCTCGGACGTGTTCGTTGTGCACGACGCCGCGACCCGCGGTCATCCAGACGGCATCGCCGGCGTGGAGCAGGCCTTCGTCGCGATCGTCGAGGGAGCCTTCGAGCAGGAGCGTGACCGTCTCGAGGCCCGCATGCGGATGGGCTCCACCGAGTTGCTGGCCCGGAGTGAAGTCGATCCGGTCGTCCATCAAGAGGACGAACGGATCGGTCTCGCGCAGGGCGTCCGGCGTCACCACTTCGATGGCGGTGTGTCCCGGGCCGGCAAATCCGGGCGCGGGCGGTCCGAGGCGACGTCGCCGGCTCAGCTTCCGAAGCTCGCTCGTGGCCGAATGCGTGGATGTCTCGGTGCTCATCGCGGTCCGCTCTCTTGCTCTGGCGGGCAGTCTGGCGGTTTGCGTCGCCTGGTACAAGGATCGATCAAGTGGCAGCATTGGCTCACGAATGATCCAGATGAACGAGCCGGTCGAAACCGCCGAGCTGCTCGCGTTCACGCGTGCGATCGAGGCGAAGTCACTGTCCCGAGCGGCCGCGGAGCTCGGTATTCCGCGCGCCACGATCGGCCGTCGTCTGGCGCGTCTCGAGGAGCGGCTCGGTACACGGCTGCTCCGGAGGACGACGCGGAGCCTCGCGATGACGGATGCGGGCGAGACGTTCTATCGGCACGCGCGCATGGTGCTCGATGCGGTGATGCAGGCGCAGGCCAGCGTGCGGACGACGGAGAACGTGATGCGTGGTCAGCTGCGCGTCTCGGTTCCTCCGATCAGCGAGGAGTCGTTCTCGACGATGATCACGGCGTTCGCGAAGAAGCATCCCGAGGTCCGAGTGCAGGTCGACTTCTCGACACGCCTCGTCGATCTGATCCGCGACGGCTATGACGTCGCGCTGCGCGCCTCGTCGGACATCCAGCCAGGCCTCATCGCGCGCACGATCGCGCGGCACAAGGTGATCGCGGTGGCCTCGCCTGCGTACCTCGCCGAGAACGGGATCCCGCGGACGGTGAAGGACCTTCGGAGGCACCGTTGCCTGACCAGCTTCGCGCGGGGCGAGCTCCCGCAGTCGACATGGCCTGTCGGCCGGGGCGTGGTGCACGTCGAAAGTGCGTTCTCGTCGAACGACGTGAGGGTACTGCGGGACGCTGCCGTGCGCGGCCTGGGTATCGCGCTGCTCCCGACGCTCACCATCGGAGACCTGATCGAAAACGGCGCGCTCGTCCACGTGCTCCCGGGCATCGTCGAGGCCGAGAATCGCATCGCGGTCGTCTATCCCGAGCGCGAGCTCTTGCCGCTGCACGTCCGCGCATTCGTCGAGGCTCTCGTCAAATGGGCGCCCGCGCTCGAGACGGCGCCACGTTCGCGCTCCGCACGTACGCCGCGCCGGCGAACGCGTTCGCGCTGAGCCCGTAGGCGGCGGGATTGCGATGGCGCTCAGCGAACGCCGTACTTCTTCAGCTTGTCGTAGAGCGTCCTGAGGCCGATCCCGAGCTTCGCGGCTGCCGCGCGGCGGTTGCCGCCCACTTCGCGGAGTGTCTTCTCGATCGTCTGGCGCTCGAGATCGGCGAGTGAGCCGCTTGCCAGCTTCTCGTCCGGCCCGCGAGGATCCGCCGTGGAGATGTCCGCGGTCGGGAGCGTGGCGGGGCTCGTCGTCGGCGCTTCGAGCCACAGATGCTCGGCGCCGAGCACGTCGCCGTCCGCGAGAATCATCGCGCGCTCGAGCGCGTTGCGGAGCTCGCGTACGTTTCCTGGCCACGTCTCCTCGGAGAGCCGCTTCTCGAGCGCCTCATCGAGCCGCGGCGGTCGACGGCCAGCAGCGGCGGAGAGCTCCGCAACGAGCGCCCGTGCGAGCGGGACGATGTCTTCGCGACGCTCGCGGAGCGGCGGCAGGCGGATCGGAAAGACCGCGAGGCGATGATAGAGATCCTCGCGGAACGTCCCTTCGCGCACCATCGCGCGGAGATCGCGATGTGTTGCCGCGACCCAGCGCACGTCGACTTCGATGAGCTGCGAGCCGCCGAGCCGCTCGAAGCTGCGCTCCTCGAGGACGCGAAGGAGCTTCGCTTGCAGCGACGCCTTGAGCTCGCCGACCTCGTCGAGGAAGAAGGTGCCGCCGTCAGCGAGCTCGACCCGTCCGCGCCGCTGCGCATGCGCGCCGGTGAATGAGCCCTTCTCGTGGCCGAAGAGCTCGCTCTCGAGCAGGTGCTCTGTGAGGACGGCGCAGTTGATCGCGACGAACGGCTTGCCGGCACGCGGGCTCGTGTCGTGCAGGTATCGAGCAGCGACCTCCTTGCCCGTTCCACTCTCACCTTGGAGGAGCACGGTCGCGCCGCTCTTCGCGACCCTCGAGAGCGCAGCGACGACTGGGATCATGCTCGGCGCGCCGAAGGTGAGCTTCGCTCCAGTCGTCGGCGCCTCGTCGGGCGCGATCGCGAGCTCCGCGCGGCGGCCGAGCGCGCCTTTCACGAGATCGCGCACGGCGCGCGGGCTCGAGACGGGCTTCTGGAGGTAGTCGAACACGCCCAGCTTCATCGCCTCCACGGCAGTGGAGACGTCGCCGAATGCCGTCAGCACGACGAGCTCGACGTTCGGCTGCTCGGTCCGGAGGGCGCGGACGACGCCCATGCCGTCGAGCTTCGGCATCTTCAGGTCCGTGATGACGACGTCGAATGGCTCCTCGCGCGCAGCCGCGAGCGCCGCGGCGCCGTCGGCGACTTGCACCACCTCGTGGCCGTCTCGCTCGAGCGACTCCGCGAGGAACGTCCGAACTCCTTCTTCGTCGTCGGCGACGAGGATCCTTCCCGACTGCTTCTCTTTCATGACCGCTGCCCTCGGAGACGAAGCGTGAAGAGCGCGCCTCCAGCGGGATGGTTCTCGCCGCTCAGCGTACCACCGTGCTGTTCGGCGATGCGCCGCGCGACGGCGAGCCCGAGCCCGGTGCCGCGCACGCGCGTCGTGACGAACGGCTCGAAGATCTGCGCCTCCGATCCCGGAGGGAGACCCGGTCCGTGATCGCGCACTGCGACGACGATGTCTTCACGATCTGTCGCGAGCTTCAGCTCGACCGGTTCTTCGGGCGAAGCCTGCAGCGCGTTGTCGACGAGATTGTGGATGGCGCGCGCGAGACGGCCGGCATCGATCTCCATCGCCGTCGGGGCGGAGGCGAGATCGACTCTCACGCGATCCTCCGGCAACCCTGCGATGGATCGCTCGACGAGCTCGGCCGGGCTCACGTTCATTCGCTCGATCGGCCCGTCGCGGACGAAGTCGAGCAGCGTCGTCGTGAGGAGCTCGAGCCGCTCGGCCTCGGCGACGACGCGCTCCGCCTTCGCGTGACGCTTGGTATCGCCCGCATCCTCCAGGTCCTCGGCGAGGAGCTGCGCATGGCCCTTCAGCGATGCGA
This sequence comes from Pseudomonadota bacterium, assembly GCA_023402175.1. GTDB lineage: Bacteria > Myxococcota_A > Polyangia > Polyangiales > Polyangiaceae > Labilithrix. The sequence continues at coordinate 16,131 of JAEXCN010000219.1, forward strand.
GTGGATTCCGAAGCTCGTGCGCCATCACGGAGGACATGCTGCCGAGGGCGACGAGGCGTTGTTCGCGAGCGGCGCGCTGTTCGAGCTGCGCGAGGCGCCGCGCGCTTCGCGACCACGCCACCGCAAAGGCGAGGAGCACGCTCGCGGCGGCCGCGGCGACGATCGCAATGCGCCGGAGATCCCGCCGAAGCGTCTCGATCACCGGCGGCTCGAGCTCGACGACGAGGAGCATCGCCCCCGGCGATCGTTCGAGTCGCGGCCCGAGCAGCGAGCCTCCGCCAGGCGAGCCTCCACCAGGCGAGCTTCCGCCAGGGTTGAGCGACCGCATGCCTCGCCTTGGAGGCGCCAGGAACCCAGTCACCCGCGCGCGACGACCTTCGATCCGCGACTCGCCCGGCCTCTGCGTCGTGCTCGCCATCTCGGCCCGCCCCGCTTCGGCGAGCGGGCGTCCTTCGCGATCGACGAGGGCGACGTAGCGAAGCCCCTGGACGTGGTGCATCTCGAGCGCCCGCTCGAGCGCTTCGTTCGAGACAGGCGCGGGCTCCTCGGCGAGATCGGAGACCAGCGCACCGAGGAGGAGATCTCCTTCTCCGCGAATGACGACGTCGGAGGCGTCTGCGAGGGCTCGTTCGGACGTGACGACCGTGGCGCCGAGAGCAACGGCCGCAAGCGCGGCCATCGCGATGCTCCCACCGCGAGCCCATGCCGACCACGAACGACGACGACTGCTCTTCATGCGCTTGCTGGCCGAACCAATCGCCGTGGCACCGTACGCGCGCCCGCGCGAAGCGACAATCGGAGGAGCGAACGCGCTCGTCCCAGGACGCGCTCGAGTACGCGCGCTCGTCCCGCCGCGCTCGAGTGCAGAATCCGCACTCCATCCGGCTGCGGATCCCGCACTCCGCATGCCGCCTGCAGCTCCGGGGCGAAAGCCCAGGCGCACGAAATGGCGGAAAACACGCGTCGAACGTTCGGCGAGGGCGCTGGCAAGGAGCTTGCGAGAGGGGTGGTCATGCTCCGGACGACGGAGCGAACGACCGGCGCCGAACCCGTGCGCCCCGAAAGAGGAACCCACCATGACGTTTCGTTCGATGACGCTCCCGCTGTTCGCCCTCGTTGCCGCGCTCGCCGGTTGCACCGAGGCAGGTACGTCGGCCGGTACGGAGTCGACCGCCGGCGCGCAATCGCCGATGGTCTCCGAGCAGAGCGCGAAGGTGGATGTCGTGCGAGGAATGCGCGGGCGGATGCGGCCGATGGCGCACCGCGCTCCGGGCGGCTCCGACTTCCTCGTGCACGCGGCGCTCCGCGCGCCGATCAACCTGACCGCCGAGCAGAAGGCGACGATCGAAACTCTCGTGAAGCCGAGCGCGTCTCGCGAGCACGAGGCCGACCCCGCACGCGCACAGAAGCTCGCCGCTGCGATCCGGAGCAACTCCGTCGCCGCGCTCGAGCAGCCGAAGCTCGACGAGAGCAAGCGTGAAGCACGCATCGCTGCCTCCGCGAAGACGCTGGCGACGCTCCATGACACGCTGACGCCCGAGCAGCGCGTCGCCCTGGTCGACAGCATGGCCAAGCGCGCGTCCGAGCATGGCCAGGAGCGCGGTGATCACGTCCGCAAAGGCGCGCAGCGTGAACACGGCGATCATGGAGAGCGCGGAGACCGTGCAGGACGCGAGCGAGGCTTCCGCCCGCACGGCGGCCCCGGCGGCGGCCCGATGGGAATGCTCGCGGGCCTCGAGCTGACGCCGGCGCAGAAGGAGGCGATCAAGACGCAGCTCGATGCGCAGCGTCCGGCGAAGCCGACCGCAGAGCAGCGCGAGGCGATGAAGGCGAAGATGGAGTCGATGCGCGCCGAGATGAAGGCCAAGCTCGAGTCCTTCAAGGCGAACGAGTTCGACGCCACCGCGTTCGCCACCCCGCCGAAGGTCGATCGTCCGGAGATGAAGGCCCACGGCAAGAACCCGCTCGCGGTGATCACGTCGGTCCTCACGCCCGAGCAGCGCGAGACGCTCGCGGCGCGGATCGAAAAAGGCCCGGCGGCACACGCAGCGCGAATGAACGCGCCCTCCGCGCGGCAGGCGAACGCTCCGGCCGCGAAGTGAAGTGACCTGGCGCTCGGTGGAGAATCGAAGTTGAAGGCACGGGCGTGATGGGTCGATCCCATCGCGCCCGTGTCAGTCTCCGTAGGCGAAGACCTTGATCGAGACTTGCCAGATGCCGCCTTCGGCGACCTTGTTGATCGCGAGGTCGAGCGTGTGCTCGCCGGCGCTGGTCAGCTGCTCCGGTTCGAGCACGATCGGCGACGTCTCGGTGCCTGGACACCAGTTGGCGCGTGGCGCCCGGACGCTCTCCGGCGCTCCGCACGGGTTCTCGCGGCAATACTGGCCGAACGGCCCGCCCTTCGTGAGCGTGCAGTTGTTCTTGCAGTCGGTCCGCCAGAGCTGCTTCGAAGCGAGCGCGGTGACGCCATCGACGGAGATCGTGTGCGTGCGCTTGCAGAACTCCTCGGCAGGACCGATGCAGGCGGCGTCCGAATCGCCACCGCCGTGTCCGGTCGCGAGATATTCGACGCGCGCGTGCGTCGTCCCCTCCGGAAGGGTGAACCGGAACGGACGTGGATCGCCATCGCGGGTCTTGTCGTCGTAGAC
>JAEXCN010000271.1 GCA_023402175.1 Pseudomonadota bacterium
GGACAAGGTCAACGAGGCGTACAAGCTCGCCGAAGGGCCGGAGGACTTCGAGCGGCGCGTCAACGAGATCTACGGAGGCAGCGAGATCATCTCGGTCTCCGTGGCCGATCTCGACGACAAGACCCAGCTCGTCACCGGCTTCTTCGACAAGAACGCGAACGGCGCCGTCGACGAAGCGGAGAAGATCTTCACGATCCGGCGCCAGCTCACCAATGAGAGCTCGGCGCAGTACCAGACCGTGGGCTACGGCCCGTATTACGGCTACCACTCGCCGTTCCTCAGCATCGCCTCGGGCATGATGATGGGCTCGATGATGTCGCGGATGTTCACGCCGGGCTACGTGCCGATGTACCAGCAGCCCTACACGACCTCGGGGGCGCGCATCGCCGAGGTGCATCAGTCGCGCTCGAGCTACCGCGCTGCGAACCCGAGCCAGTTCCAGCGCTCCCAGAGCGGCCGCACGTACAATCGCCCGTCGACGACGACGCGTACGACGAAGGGAGCGGGCGCCTCTCCGGGCTTCCGTGGCGGCGGCAAGTTCGGTGTGGCCACGAAGGGCCGCGCCGTCCGCCTGGATGCGTGAGGACGCAGCTGTCGTCGAGATGGCTTCTGTCGTCGAGATGCCTTCGAGCGGCTCGCGTCCGAGCCGCGTGATCGGGACGATCGCCGAGCTCCCGTTCCGCGAGCGGCCCGTGCTCGAGCTTCTGAACCTCGTGGGCGAGCGTGCAGAGCCGGATCCGGACTATGCAGGGTACGGCTGGGCCCGCGTCTCGCGCCTCTGGCTCGCCGAGACCGGAGCGCCCGCCCGTCCCGTGGACGACGTGCTCCTGCTCGCGCTTCACTGTCCCGACGACGGGGAGGCGCTGGCGGACGACATCGAGCTCTACTTCGAGCTCCCCGAGCCGCCGCCCGTGACGGTGCTCGCGTCGAAGTTCCTCGCGACCTGGCTGCCGCGCGTGCCCCAGGACGCGTCTGCCATCGTGCTCGCGCTCTGCAATCCACACGAGGGTTCGCTCGCGCAGCCGTCGGCGACGCGCCTGCCGCTCCACTTCGCGCTCGGTGAAGTGGAGAGCTGGCAGTCGCGTGACGACGGCCGGATCGAGCTGCGCGCCGAACACTGGCGCCAGGCCTTGCGAGCCGAGCGCTAGTCCGAGGTAAGGGTTTCCCCGTGAGCCATACGTTCGAGCGCCGCCCCGGCACCGCCATCGACGACGAGACGAAGCAGACGTACATCGCGCTCTGGCTTCTCAAGAAGCTCGATCTGTCGCCCGAGGACGGCGGCATGGAGTTCCCCGTCTCGCTGCCCGCGGAGCTGTCGCCGCTCGACGAGCCGCTGCAACAGCTCGCGGTCGACGACCTGATCCGTATCAACGCCAAGACGGGCCGCTACGATCTGACGAAGAGCGGCATCGCCTACCTCGGGAGGGTCATCGACGAAGCGTCCGACCTGGTCGACGATCTCGAGGAGCTCGAGACCGACGAGGCGATCGCCGAGCTTCGCGCCCGCGGGCTCGACGTGTTCCGCGCCCGGTTTCTCTGGGGCTGGTTCGACGGGGAGTTCGACGACCTGGTGCAGTGGCAAGAGCAGCGCGGCATCCGCCCCGTCGAGCGCCTCTGGGCGTTCTATTTGAGCGGTGACGCGCTCTGGAACGAGCTGTCGCGCGAGCTCGAAGGCCACGGAACGTAGCGACTCCGATCGCTCGTTCATGGTCCGTGCGGAGCGTGTTCAGCCGGCCGTCACGCGTCCGTCCTGATCGAGCGAGATGCGTGGGCCGCGGTGACGCGGGCTCCGGCCCGCGGCGACGTCGACGAACGCCTTCGTCCGCGACACCACCTCGCGCGCCTGGAACCAGACCGCACCGCGATAGCGCCTCTGGTCGGCCGCAGCTCCTTCCGCCGCCATGCCGAGCGAACGGGCGACCCAGAGCGCACGCGGCAGATGGAACTGCTGCGTGACGATCACGACGCGCTCCGCGCCGAACACGTGCCTCGCCCGCCACACCGAGCTGTACGTGTCGAAGCCGGCGTGATCCATGAAGATGGCCGACGCCGGGACGCCGCGCGCCTCGAGCCACCCGCGCATCGCGTTCGGCTCGTCGTACTCCCTCGTCCGATGATCGCCGCTGACGATGATGCGCGTCACACGCCCCGTTCGATAGAGCTCGAGGCTCGCTGCAAGCCGATCCGAGAGCACCCACGACGGCGTCCCGTCCTCGCCGACGCCGGCGCCGAGGACCAGCGCGCAGTCGACCGGCCCATCGAGCGTCTTCTCCCCTCCGCCGGAGAGCACGGCGGCATTCGCAGCCACGACGAGCAAAGCGACAGCGGCGAGAGTCATCACGAGGCGCCGGGATCGACGTATCCGCATGCGCGGCTTACGCCGAGCTCGGCAGCCCTATTCCGTCCCGTGCGGCGGCACGGTGACGTTGGACTGAGCGTCGTGGCTTCGCCAGAGATCGAGCTCCAATCGCCCGACGGAGCCTCAGTCCGGCACCCCTTCGTACAGCCTCGCGAGGTCGATCACCGCGCCGGTCGTGAGCTCCACGCTTCCGTCCGTCACGTCCGAATACTCCCACGTCCCCGTCGGAAGGCGCCGATACCGCTCGACGCGTGGCTCCGCCTGACTGACGAGAACGTACTCCTGGAGCGACGGGATGAGCTGATAGTGCTGCCACTTGTTGCCACGGTCCTCTTGCTCCGTGGACGCAGAGAGCACCTCCACGAGCACGGACGGGTTCGTGATCGTGGCCCCCGTTGGATCGGCCGGATCGCCCTCGATCGTTCCGCAGACGATCGAGGCATCCGGGTACGTCGCCTTCCCCGTCGCCAGCACCCTGACCTTCTGGTCCGATTGGAACGCGATACACCCTGGCTTGCGCGCCGATTCCAGCACCGCGCTCATGCGCGACGCGAGGGCGTTGTGCCGACGCGAGCCGCTGGCCAGCGCGAGGATCTCGCCATCCTCGTACTCGTGCTTGAGCCCGCTGTCGCGCTCGTACGCGAGATACTCGGCGTAGCTGTATCGATGCCGTGGGCGTGCGGGCTGTGCCATCGCTCTTCGCTCCATCATGAGATCGTGCGCGCGCCAAGTCGAGCGCCGAGCGCCGCATCGGCTCCTCCGGTTCCTCCAGGCCTGACTGAGGCTCATTCGGGAGCAGTCGCGCGGCTCAGGTCGTGGGCCGTCGTACGACCTCAACGACGGCGGCGAGAAGGACCGCAGGGTCGACCGATCGTTGGCGTCGTTGACGCGGCTCGCGCCCCGCGGTTCTACGGTCGAGCGGTCACCCAGGACGCAACCTCCATCGCGAAGGCGTCGAGGTCGGAGACGCCCAGCGTCACGGCGGCGTGTACGCTCGCTGGATCGATGCCGGCGTATCCATGCGCCACGACGTTTCGCAGTCCGACGGCGCGCGTCAGCGCCAGCTTCGTGTTCGCGGAGATGACGCCATGGTCTGCGAGTCGCGCGAAGGCGTCAGCGAGCGTGCCGGCCGGCGACCATCCCTCATCGGCGATCACGTGACTCGCGATGTCTGCGCACGACTGCACGGCAAGCATCAGGTTGAAGGCGACGATGTCCAGCGCGTCCCGGTCGGACGCGAGATCGGCCGCGCTCGGCTTTGCGTGAGAGCGGGCCCTTGCGACGCGATCGGCCAGCTCCGTGAGCTTGGCGGTCACGAGCTTACGATCGACCAAGGATCCCTCGCTCCGCCACTCGCCGCAGCCAAGCGTTTTGCATGCGCTCGTACCATGGACGATCCGTCTCGAGCATCGAGAGGGCACGAGCCCGGAAGCGTCCCTCGGCGCCTCGCTCGCGTTCGAAGACGACGATGCCGTCTCGAATGATCGCGTCCAGAAGCGGAATCGTCACGCGCGAGAGCTCGACGACGTCGACTTCTCGTCCCGTCGCGAGCGAGAGCCGGCCTGCAAGCTCGAACGCGTCGACCTGTCCGAGAACGGCAACGTCGAGATCGGACGCAGGACCAGCTTTACCGCGAGCCGTCGACCCGAAGACGATGAGGAGCTCGAGGTGCGGCGTTGCTGCCGCAGCGGCGCGAACGGCATCACGGAGCGGCTGTGGCAACACGCGTGGAAGTTACCACACGATGGGCTGCCGGCAGGATCGCCGGTTCGCGGGGGCACCTCGGCCGTCGGTCGAACGCGTAGAAGCTCCTCGCTCCTGACCCACTTGGCGACCGGCGCGAACGTGTTTCGTCGCGTGGACGGTGCGGGCGCCGGCGTGCCCTGACCGGATCGACGGAGAGGGGACCTCGACGGCGGGTGGCAGCGGCGCGCCACACTTCGGGCAGTCGAACGCGCGCAGAGCCGGCCGGGTCATCCTGGCGATGTTCGGCGCGGTCGCGCACGCCTGCAAGCCACAGTCGACGGTGCGCGCGACGTTCCCCTCGCTCGACATCGGGAGCGCGCATCGAGGCCACGTCATCGTCGTCGTTCGAACGGCGCGGCGCGGTCGCTCCCGTCGACGTCGTCGTGGCTCGACGTGTGCCTGCGCGAGCGTACTGCGGAGCTCCATCCGCGGAATGGGACGGCGCCTCTCGAGTGGGTGCCTCACAGCTTGCCGGATGGTGTCCTGGTTGATACGGAGCGCACCATGCGGCTCGTCTCGTGCTGTTCGCTGTTCGTGGTGATCGCGTCGTGTCTTCCTGCGTGCGGAGGCGCGCCGACACTCGAGCCTGTCGGTGACGCCATGGAGGAGGGCGACGGAGGTTCCCGCGTCGACACCGATGCGGGCCGCGATGTCGGCGACGCCGGCCGCGATGTCGGCGACGCCGGCCGCGATGACGACGATGCCGATGCGGAGATCGACTTGTGCGCCGGGGTCGTGTGCACGGCGATCGATCAGTGCCACGAGGCCGGGACGTGCGACCCCGCGACGGGGGTGTGCTCGAATCCTCCGAAGCCGGATCGTGCAGCCTGCGACGACGGCAACGCCTGCACGCGAGTCGACTACTGCGAGGCGGCCGTGTGTATCGGCACCTCACCGGTCAGCTGCACGGCGATCGATCAGTGCCACGAGGCCGGGACGTGCGATCCGGCGACGGGAGTGTGCTCGAAGCCCCAGAAGCCGAATGGTACGGCCTGCAACGACGGCAATGCCTGCACGCTGAACGATGTGTGCCAGGCGGGGGTATGCCTCGGGACGGGCTGTCCGCTCACGCTGCTCTCGGAGGGCTTCGACGGCGCGGCGTTCCCTGCCGGCTGGCTCCGATTCAACGTAGACGGGAGGACCCCACATCAGAACGTTGATTACGTCGACGCCGCCTGGATCGTGCGAGAGGACTCCAAAGAAGAGTTCCCCCGCCAGAACGCGGCTTTCAGTACCTCCTGGTACGTCCCGGCTGGGGCGGCCGACGATTGGATGGTGACACCGGCCGTCTCGCTGCCGTCGGCTGGCTCGACGACCTGCACGTTGAGCTGGAGAGGCGTCACGTACGACTCCGCGCATCGCGACGGATACGAGGTGCGGCTCTTCACGACGGCACCGACCTCCGCGAATCTGACATCGAGCACCGTGCTCTGGTCGACCGCACACGAGAACGCTGCTTGGACCGCACGTTCGTTGGATCTGACAGCCTACAGGGGGCAGACGATCTACGTCGCGTGGCGCAACAACAGCAACGACGAGTTCCTGCTCTTGATCGACGACGTCGCCGTGCGGTGCCTCTGACGTACGCGAACGCACGCGATGCGTGTAGGTCAACCGAAGGAACCATCGTGTCGCGAACCGCATGGCGATCGATCGCGGCATCGCGAAGCTCTCGGGTCGCTCGGCCGTGAGGTGCTAGGTCTCGACTCGCTCGATGAACGCGAAGACGATCGACAAGCTCGCATGGATTCACATCCAGGATGGCCGCCTCCTCGCAGTGCGGTCGCGCGGCAAGGACGCGTTCTTCCTCCCGGGTGGCAAACGCGAGCCGGGTGAGTCCGATCACGAAGCGCTCGTCCGCGAGGAGCTCGGCGTGCGCTTGCGTACCGAGACGTTGAAGCCGCTCCGCGTGTTCGAAGCGCAGGCCCACGGTCAACCCGAGGGCGTGGTCGTGCGGATGACGTGCTTCACCGGCGAGTACATCGGTGACCTCCATCCGGCGGCGGAGATCGAAGAGCTCGCGTGGCTCACGCCCGGCGAGCGCGAGAAGATGTCCCTCGTGACCAGGATCATCGTCGACTGGCTGTGCGAGCAGGACATGTTGCCCTGACGCGAGCTCAATCCGCGCGCGGGACGAACGACGCGGGGTCCTGCTGGTAGAAGTCGGCGAGCGTTGCGTAGAGCTCCGGGTGCCGCGCCTGGAGCTGCGCGGGCTTCTCGAAGAACATCTCGGTGACGACGGCGAAGAACTCGGGCGGGCTCGTCGCGCCGTAGTCGTCGATGTCCGCTCGCCTTCCCGCGTGGACGCGCTCGACGAGCTCGGCATATTCCTCACCGAGGACGCGCGCCCACGTCGCGTAACGGGCGCGCGACCCGAGGTCGGGTGCTCCGTCCATTGCGCCGTCTTCCTGATCGAGCTGATGAGCAAACTCGTGGAGGACGACGTTGTGACCGTCACCGAGGTTCGTCGTCCCGCTCCGGACAGCGTCCCATGCGAGCACGACGACGCCGCGATTCCACGACTCACCGAGACGCGCGACGTCCCCCTCGATGACGACCGGCCCCTCGTGCGTCTTCTGCCGCGCCACGTACGTGCTCGGGTAGACCACGATCGTGTCGAGGTCCGGATAGATGTCCGTGTCGCGATGGAGCAGGAGGATGCATGCGTGCGCCGCGACCGTGACTCGGATCTCGTCGGTCATCTCGAGGCCGCCCGCACCTTCGAAGTGTTTGTCGTCGAGAAACGCGAGCACGAGTCGCTCGAGCTCGTGCTGGTCTTCTTCCGGCAAGGCTCGTGCGAGCGGGACGTTCCGGTCGAGGATCTCCGCGTACTCCGGCGGGAACGGGCGATCGGGTCGAGAGTGGCGGAGCCATCGCTTGAAGAGCCGGAACACGGTGACAGCCTACCTCCTCGCTCAGGTCGACGTCGCGATCGTGCAGCAGGCAACCGAGCTGCGCGAGCGCATGCTCAAGACGGCGGAGTACAACCTCGAGCACAAGGAGACGGTCGCCCGCGAGCTCGCCGACATCCGGACCGGGACCGGGTACCTCGATCTCGCGAACGACTGCTCACGGCTCGCGGCGACGCCGAAGCACCGCGACCGCGATTGCGAGCGCACACAGCAGCGCGCCTCGCGGCTCGGGTGAGCGCTCACCGGGCAGCGAGCACGCACAACCGCCGCTCTCCGCCGGCGTGGTGAAATCGTCCTCCGACGGCGACGCGCCAGAGTCCGCGCCCGCGCCAGAGTCCACGCTCGCGCCAGAGTCCACGCTCGCGCCGGCATCGGGTCGCGCGCCGCCGTCCCGGTCTGCGCCTCCGTCCGGGCCGCCTGCGCCGGCATCCGCATCGACGACGACACAGACGAGGCCGGTGCCGCTCTGGCAGTCGAGGACGCCGGGAACGCCGCCGACCTCGCAGGGCGTGCCCTTGCCGGTCACATCGTCGACGGTGCCGTTGCAGTCGTTGTCCTTGCCGTCGCAGACTTCGGGCTCGGGACCGATCGCGCCGACGCACTCCAGGGCGCCGTCGATGCAGGTCGTGACGCCCGGCGAGCACGCGCCGATCGCGACACCGCAAGGCTGGTTGCCATCGCTGGGATCGTCGTCGATGACGCCGTCGCAGTCGTCGTCGAGGCCGTTGCAGACCTCGGCGCTGGGAGCCATGCCGGGCGTCGTGATCTGGCAGGTCGTCCCGTCCTCTGCCGCGTTGCAGATGCGGACGCCGGTGGCCTTGCAGACTCCGAGCGCGCCATCGTCACAGGCCTGGCCCTTGTCGAGGAACGTCTCGTCGACGAGGCCGTTGCAGTTGTCGTCGAGGCCGTTGCACTTCTCGCGGTTCGGCGACACCGCCGTCACGATGGTCGCGAGAGCGTCGGCGAGGCCGTTCGCATTGCTGGTGAGGACGGCCTTGCCGGTTCCCCCCGCCGCCGCGATGCCGTCGAGCTGCGCCACCTCCGACGGCCGCACGCCGAGACCCACCACGTGGACCGGCACATCGACGCCGGGGACCACCTTCTTCAGCGCGGTGGCGGCGGTGACCGGGTTGCCCATGCAGCTCTCGGCGCCGTCGGTCAGGAGGATGACCGAATACTTGCGACAGGGGATGCCTCCGTCGCACTGGATCATCGGCTTGAGGTAGTCGGCCGCGGCGAGAAGCGAGTCCGCGAGCGGCGTCGGACCGGTCGCCCGCAGCTCGCAGTCGCCGCCGCCGGCGAAGTTGCAGTGATCCCCGGTCAGGGTGCTGCTGTTGAAGGCAGTCTCCTTGCCGTCGATCCACATCGACGCCTGCGCCCGTGGTTTCTCGAAACCGACGAGGACGTCGGCACCCCGCCTCGGCGCGCCGCACGAGCCTGCGTAGTTGATGCAGTCTTCCTGGTTCGCCCAGCCGACGCCGATGTTGCTGCTGAGCGCCGGTGGAAACGACGCGTTCGGGTACAGCACCGCCAGGTTGCAGCCTGGCGCAGGATGCGCAGGCGCCACGTTGTTGCGCGGATCGTCGTAGCTGAAGCACGCCTCCTGGCACTCGCACCAGCTCGCCGTGTTGCAGCTCTGGTTCGAGGAGACGTCCTGGTGGAAGCGGGCGAGCGCGAAGTCCGCGTCGGGGAACGTGGCGAGCACGTCGCTCAGCGCGCTCTTGGCCATGAACAGCTTGGAGTTGTTTCCGTCGATGACGTCTGCGTCGCTCGCCGTGTCCACGCCCACGTGGCCGGTCGACCCGTCGCCGAACGTCGGATTCCCGTCAGGATCGAGGAGCATCGATCCCGAGGTGCCGATGACGACGAGGAAGCGCGGTCGCGTATCGATCACCGGTCCGATGCAGGCCGGCACGTTGGCCGGACACTGCTGGGGCACGCCGTTGACGCACGAGGGAAACGTGTTCCCGTTGCAGTTCAGTGGCGGGAGACCGTCGTCGACGATGCCGTTGAAGTCGTTGTCGAAACCATCGCAGACCTCACCGACGTAAGCGCCGTCGATCCGGAGCTCGCCCGGAGCGCCGCCCGACATCCCAGAGCAGCTCGGGCAAAGGCCGCCGAACGCGCCGCGCACATCGAACGTCGCCAGCGGGTTGATGCTGGCGACGCGCGAGAGCACGTTGATGAGCCCGCCGCCTCCGCCTCCGCCGCAGTCGTCGCAGGCGCCGCTCGTCTGCGTGCCCTTGCACTCGCTCTCCTCGTACGTCGAGGGCACGGGCGTACACTGGTTCGATGCGTCGGCGCAGACGGTGCCCAACGCTCCAAACAGGTTCTTGCACGTCTGCCCGAGCGCGGCGTTGCACTGCGCGTTCGATGTGCACGGCGTGCAATTGCAGGGCGAGCAGCGGCCGCCCTGGCACGTCTGCCCGGAGCCGCCGCAGTCGGCGTTGGTCGTGCACGAGAGGCACTTCGGCTGAGAGTCACCCCCTCGTCCGCCCGCAGCCGTCACCCGCGCCGTCGAGCCGACCGTGACGTTGTCTCCGACGAGGAGCACCGTGCCGCCGGCGCCTCCGCCGCCCGCGTCGTTGCCACTGGCGCACCCACGATTGCCATTGGCGTTGACCGTGCCGTTGACCGTGAGCGCGCCCGTCTGCGCCGCGTTGGCCGCGACGAGGACGATGCGTCCGCCGCCGTTGCCGCCGGCGAGCGCCATCGTCGTACCGGCCGACGGCGTGAATCCGTCGCCGTCGCGACAGCCCTTGTCACCGCCGGCCGCGCCGAGCTCGACCAAATACGGCGAATGTTGATACGGCGCGCCTGCGACCGTGGGGAGTCCGTCGTTGTTGCGGCAGTCGGCGGAGCTCACGCACGCGCCTGCACCGACGGCGCCGACGCAGCTTTCCTCGTAGTCTCGCGGAAAGACGCAGCCTGGTGCCACACAGTCCTTCGTCCCGCGGCCGCCGGAACCGCGGTGCGCGCCACCGCCGCCGGAGTCGAAAACACCGCATCCGCCGCGCCCGCCCGCGAGCGGCGCGTACGCCGGCCCCGCGCCGTCGAGGCAGAGGGCGGCCTGATAGCCGGCGCCCTTCGCGACGATCGAGCTGGTGGCGTCGATCGTGATGCTGTTGGCGCGGAGGACGAGGTTGCCGGTGTTCGCCCCGGCGCCATGGCTCGGCACGACGATCTTCGATCCGTTCGTGAGCGAGACGACGCCGTACGACTGTGTCCCGTCCAGCGTAACCGTCCGATTGTTGAGGATCAGATCGGCGGCGTGGGCGTGAACGGGAACCGCGATGACACCGAGGGCGACGAGCCAGCCAAACAGCGCGCGAGGAGGCGACATTGAACGCGGAGCATCCCTCGGTTCTTGCGCGCCGTCACGCTCGCACAGAGGACTCGGGCACGAATTCCCCATTCTGCTTCCGACGATGACCGGCAGTCCTCGTCATCGCACGCGAGGTGAAGTGCGAGGTGTGCGTCACGATGCACTCACGCATCCTTCAGCGGCTCGAGCAGGGCGCGCTGGCCGAGAAGCTCGTCGCGGGCGTCGCGCTCGAGGACTCGCGGCTCGACGCGCTCGCCGCGTTCACTCGTGAGCTCCTCGTGACTCGCGGCGATGTCGGAGCGGAGACCTGGAACGCCTTCCTCGACGCGGGCTACACGCGGGCGCAGGCGCTCGAGATCATGATCGGCTGTGGTGCGTACACGATGAGCACGTACGCGAACCGCCTCACCGGAGGCACGCTCACGCCAGCTCGCCCGGATTGAGCGGTTGGACGGCGCGTACGTCGACGATCGTTGCTCGCTGGTCACGGCGCGTATCGAGCTGCCGCGCGACGCGTGTGACGGCGATCGCTACCGGATCGTCGTCAAGGACGGCTCGGGGCCGCCGCTCGTCGACGAGAAAAGCGTCGCGAAGTACGAGGCCGTCCGCCCGAACGGGCCCGACTGCGACCCAGAGTCACCGGGAGCGAGGGTCGCACGTCGGGGTCGATCGGCGAGACCGCGATGTTCGCGGCGAACAGCTGCACTGGAGCGTCACTTCACGAGCACGAGCGGCGAATCGGCGAGCTTCCGTTGCGCCTGCCCACTCGGGTACGCGTAGCTCGTGTACTGCGACCAGCCCCAGAGCGTCGCCGTGAAAGGGCCCTCGCTCTTCATGCGCTGCAGGCCCTTCTGGCAGACGCTCTCGCCGAACGACTGACCAGGCCCGTAGTTGCGCGCGAGGTCGACACGCGTGAACTCGTACTTCCCTCGCATGCCGATCGGGCGCCAGTCGGTGAGCATGCCCGCGCATTCGAGCCAGACGTCCTCGAAGGCGTCGCCGCGCTTCTCGCGCACGATCGTGAGCGCGGTTTCCTGGTAGCTCGGATCGGCGAAGAAGCTGTACGAATTGAGGTACTGCCCCGCGGGTACGACGTTCACGAACTCGGGATCGCCGTTGCCGCGCATGTTCTGATCGCCGAGGAAGTCCCCGCGGTCCACGGCCGCGCCGCCGCCCGTCATGTAGGCGGCCAGATAGAAGGGATGTTCGGCATCCTGGCTCCGGACGACGAAGGCGTCTCCCGTGCCGGACCAGAAGGTGACGACCTGTCCTGCGGACATCTCGAGCGGGGCGCCCGGCGGCACGACAGGATCGTAGTCGAGCCGCGTGCCGTCACGCGCGGCGACGATGCGATACGGCACGGGCTCGTGCTCGTCCCCGAGTCGGGGCCTGTAGCCGACGCCGACGTACTCCGAGCCCCACTGCTCGAACGATGGGAGCTGTTGCTGCGCGACGTCGCAAGCGGCCCTGGCCGACGGGACGTACATGCATTCGTGCCCACCGAAGATGCTCGTCGGCTTGTTCGACTGGACGATGCTGCCGGAGAGCTCTTGCTGTTGGTTGATCTGAAGGAGCTGCCCCTTCGACAGACGATACGTGACAGGAACGTCGGGCGGGCTTCCGGTGAAGTCTTGGCCGTCCTGGATCGAGCGCCTCGGGACGATCGTGACCTCCGTATCGTCTTCGGCGGCGACGATCTGAGCGGCCGGCCCGCCCCCCGTCGCGCCGACCGGGTTCGTGATCTGCTCCCACGCGTTGACGATCATGTGCTCCTTCCCCCAGGTAGCGACCGGGAGGAGCAGCGTCGCCGAGGTGATGTAGCTCTGCCCGCCGCTGTACGGGTAGATCGCGGCCAGGCTGACGGGCGCCGTCGTCGTCAGGTGGAACGAAGCGCCGAGACCGCTCGTGTCAGGCAGTGGGTCCCGGTACGTGCCCGGGACGGCTTCCTCCGGGCATGGCGTGTAGGCTTCACCGTACGTAATGCGGCCGCGCGGCGCGTCGGAGACGAAGAGCACCACCGCCTCCCCCGGAGGGATCGGACCGACGTGCGGGGTCCACTTCCAGTCTGCACCGGCTTGCAGCTTGAAGATCGCCCTCGAGACATCCAGCTCCTCGCCAGCGAGCGAAAGCGCGACGTCGACGGGGACCGTGGAGGTGTTGACGATGTAGGACGCGTAGCAGCTCTGGGCCAAGGTCTTTGCGAAGCGTGGCGGTTGCAGGTAGAACTCGCAGCCGTTCGAGCTCCGGTCGGCGGCAGCGGCAGCGCACGGCTCCTGACACTGGCCGGCCCCGCACGCGAGATCGGACGGGCAGGTCTCGACGACCTCACCACTGCAGTTGTCGATCACCGCGCGGCCGTCGATCGAGCACTCGTAGGTGCAGGCCGAGCCGTCGACCGAGGCGTCCGCGACGATGCCACGTGGCGTCTCGTCGAACGGCCTCGTTTGGCCGCTGCACGCGGCGACGAGCGCGGCCCCTGCTCCACAAGTGAAAGCGAGAACGAGCGACGTCTGTATCGAGCGTCGATTCATGGTAGCAAGACCTCCTGCGGAGTCACGCTCGGTTCTTTCATGCGCCCGTTTCCGAGCTGGCCGCTCACGTTGTTCCCCCAGCAGTAGATCTTCCCGTTGGTGAGCAGAGCGCAGGTCGCCGTCGAGCTGACCTTCACGCGGGACGCCGGGGCGGGCAGGCCGACCACCTTCACCGGCTGATAAGCAAACTGGCGTGTGCCGTCGCCCGCCTCTCCGTATGCGTTGCGGCCCCAGCAGTAGACGTCGCCCGAGACACCGACGGCACACGCGCGGCGCGCGATGGGGGTGTCTTCCATGCGCACGACGGACGAAGACGTCGTCGCGATGTCCACCACAGGCTCGGGAGTGGGAACGTACCTGGGAAGGGCGCCCCCGGTCACGTCGGGCGGACCGCTCGTCACGTAGGGCGATCCCCCCCAGCAGTAGGCCAAGCCTTGCACCACCGCGCATGCGCTCTCGTCGACGACGTCGATCATCGAGACCCCGCGACCCAGCGCCGTCGGAAACGGATGAGGATCGGGATAGAGCGACGAGACACGAGCCAGGGTTGTGTTCACTCCCCAGCTCAGCACCGTCCCGTCAGAGCGCAGCGCGAACGCTGCGCGTCCGACGACGAGCTCCTGAATCGCGAGCCCCGAAAGCTCGGGGATCAAGCGCGGCGGAAGCGGCGTAGTGCCATGGAGGTTTGGGTCCGGAAACTGGGCGAGCCCCGTCTGGTTCATTCCCCAACAAAGAACGCCGGATTCGGTCAGCGCGCATCCACCGACGTACTGACCTCCTATCCCCGCCGGGTAGTAGCTTTGCACGCTCACCCTCGTCGCCGGAGGAATGGGGAGCTTCACGGGCGTTGCCTCGGTCGTGAACGCACTCGTCGTCGACCTCAGGAACGGACCCTCGCCCCAGCACCACGTCGCCCCCTCGCCGTCGATTGCACAGCCGGAGGCGAGATACCGGATGTCCTTCAACCCGACGACGCGCCGCGGGACGGCGCTCGGTTCCATGCCCGCATCGGCCCCTTGTCCAAGCTGCGATTCGACGTTCTCGCCCCAGCAGGCGACCGTCTTGTCCTCGAGCAGGGCGCAGAAGCCGCCCCTGCGACCTTCCACCGGCGGCGTGCTGAGGACGAGCGCGGTCGCGCAGGAGGCAGAGACGCACGCCACGGGGCGCGGTCCTGCATCCGAGGTCGCGGCATCTGGACGAGGCACGCTCGGCGATCCGGCGTCGAGGTCCGCCGTGTCAGCGTCCCCGACGGACGCGTCGTCGACCGTCGACGCATCGCTCGCGACCCCATCCGCTTCGACAGTGACGTCCGAGCAGCTCGCTGCCGCGATGCCCGCGATCACGACGGCCACCAGCACGAAGCCCGCGCTTGCCCGTGAATCAAGGAGTCGATTTGACGTACGCACTGTGTGTCCCCACGGCCCAGAGGTTCTGGTTCGATGTTCCACGGAGTCTCGTCAGTTGCTCGGTGTTGGGTGACCCGTTGATGGCGATCGTCGAGAACTCGAAGGCGCCACCACCTCCCCAGATGGACGTCGCGCGCAGGATGCTCGTCCCTGCGGTCCCGTTGGGCGTGGACCGATTCGCGAGGACCCAGAGGTCGTCCATGGACGTTCCCCACGGAGAGATCACCGCCACCTCCATCCCCTCGCGAGGGCTCGCGGTCTGGATCTGGACCTCGCCGTCCACGAGTCTGAACTGCACCAGAGCATTGTCGACATCGTTCCCGACGGCTCCGACCAGTCGCTCTTTTGCAGGAGCGTGGATGTTCGCGGGGCCGGCGCTGCCGGAGCTGGCGAGCTTCCCCGTGAACATCGCCACGCCGGGCTTCTCGAGACACGCCGTGGTGCCTTCGGGTACGCCGTCGATCAGCGCCGTGTACCCGGCGTCCGTCTTGCGAAACAGCGTGAGACATTGCGCTGTGATGAAGCTGCCTCGGTAGCCCACGAACCAGACGTCGTCAGGCCCGGTCCCGATCGCTCCCGTCCAGGAGAGCGGAGACGTAGCGTCGGTATCGGCGTATTCGACGTCCCAGACGTCGCTGTGTTCCACGACTCCACCGTCGATGACGCTGGCGCCGCGGTTGAGGCGATGGATCCTATCGCACGCCAGCGCATAGACGTCGTTCCGGCTCGTCCCCCAGACGGAGCCGTTGGGCAGGTAGAAGATGGCCATCCGGGTGGAGGGACAGTCGAGCCTCGAACGTGTCCACGACCACTTCGTCTCCGGCGGCACTGGCCGAGCTCCGTGGACAATGATGCTCCCGGACACCCCTCCCACAAACCCGCTCAGGTCGTCGATCGCGAAGAAGACCTCGTCCTCGTCCGGCGCCCAGACGGACTTGGGGGTCATCGCGCGAGGGAACTCGTACCGATCGTCGATGATCTTCCAGCCGCCTTTCGCGTCCCACTCGAGGAACTTCACCCCGAGGGTCGCGCTGATTCCGAGCGCAAACGCTCTCTTGCCGACCGGCCACACGTCCTCGAGAACGAGGTCGTCGACGGGGAGCTCCGTCTTGCACCAGCCCGCAGAGCTGCAGCGCGGCGGTTCGCCGAAAGCCTCGTCCGCGGCGTCGCGCGCAGGCGCGCCAGCGTCGCCGAGCACATTCCCGCCCGAATCCTCCGCGTCGACGGGCGGTGCGTCTTTCGACTCCGGCGTGCCGCTCGCAGCGCACGCCACGAACGCAGAGACCGTTGCCGACAACAAAGTGATCCGCACCAGCGGCCGGCTCATGGCTTTCCTCCGAGCGCGAGAATGACGCCGTCGCCGCCGACCCAGACACGTCCCGGCGCCGAGGTCCAGACCGCGAACAGATCGGGCCGCCGCGCGCCGAGGCCCATCACGGGCACCCGCGACCACGTCTTGCCGTCGTAGTGCAGGATCGTGGCATCGTCGCCGACGACCCAGACATCGGACGACGAGGTGCCCCAGACGGCATGGAGGTTCTCGGTGGCTGGGACGTCGTCGACGACGTCCCAGGTGAAGCTACCGCCGGTGTAGTGGCGGATCGTGCCCGCGGCGCCGACCGCCCACGCGTCGGTCGCCGACGCGACCCAGACGCCCTCGAGCATGGCCCACGTCTGGGTGTTGAAGGGAACGAGCTCCGGGGAGTCGCTCTGCGCATGCGTGACGCGGAACGCAGCGCCCTTGAGGCCGACGGCCCAGAGATCGTCGGGCGAGCTGCCGTGGATGCTGGTCATGACGACGCACCCCAGGATCCGGCATGCCTTTGGGGGAACGACGGCAGCGACCTCGATCGTCCGCGTACCGGGCGCGACCCGCGCTCGGAAGAGGCCGTAGAACGGGTTCGGAACAAAGACGCCCGAACCGAGGGATCTCACCTCGGTGTACTGGTCTCCCAGGATGGTGCCCCACATCCATTCGGCGCCGGGCGTCCCCCACGTGGATGTCACGATCTGGGTCCCGCCGAGGAACTCCGATGGGAACTGGGGCTCGGTGCGGAGCCAGCCGTCTGCCGAGGGGACACCGCCATCGCCCGGCTCGAGGTCGGCTCCGCGTGCATAGGCGCTCGAGAGCGACGCGAACGCGACGGTGCCCGCGTCGCGAAACCAGAGCCCCGTGAATGTCTCCGTGGCTCCGGTATCGGACGTGGACCAGCGGGTCCCATCGAAGTGTGCGCTCGCTCCGAGGGCGCCGACCGCCCAAACGTCGTGAGGCCCGCGCCCGCGAATCCGGTTGATCCGCGTCCGAAGATCCAAGGCGCCGCCGGGCGCCCCCGGCTGGAATGGCCCCACCGGGCATAACGCGTCGGCGAGGCACTCTTCGCTACCGGCGTCCCCATCCCGCGCGTCGCCATTCGCATCTGCGGTTGCGTCGAGCCCGGGAACGACAGCGCCTTCGTCGGGCGAGACGAGCGCATCGTCACTTGCCGCGCATGCGAGCAGCGCCGCGGCCGAGGCGAGCGCGCCGAGCGCACCCAACGCAAAGAGGGTCTTCATCGCGCTTCACCTTCCGATGTCCCGCAGGGCTGAACCGCGCACGAACCTCCGACGCACGGCTGTCCAGGGTTACAAGCGTTGCCACATGCTCCGCAGTTGAACGGGTCGAAGTCGAAGTCGACCTCGCAGCCATCTTGCGGATTACCGTTGCAATCGCCCCAGCCCTGCCGGCACTCCATGACGCACGAGCCGTAATCGCAGGTCCAGACGTTGCCCTTGAGCCTGCCGAGGTGGAAACAGTCTCGCCCGCACGAACCGCAGTTATGGGGATCCTTGGAGAGGGTCGTGCAGGTGTTCCCACAGAGCGTCTCGCCCGGTGCGCATGCGCATACCGCCCCGCCCTTTCTCACCTGGCAGAACTGCCCCGGCGCGCAGGCGTCGCCGCACGCCCCACAATGGTCGGTCGTCTTCAGCTTCGACTCGCAACCGTTCGTAAGGTCGTTGTCGCAGTCGGCGAAACCATCATCGCACTTCGGTACTCCGCACTCGCCCGACCCACATCCGAAATACATGTTCGGCGGTGGAGCGCCGCCGTCGGCGCCGAGATCCGGATCGCACGCGTTTCCGCATTGGCTGCAGTGCCAGTCATCGAGCTTCGGATTGACGCATTTGCCATTGCAGAGGATATGGCCCGATTCGCAGCCACATCTTCCGAACCCGGTCTCCGGGTCGAACATGCACGGCGCAGCGGGATCCGGACACTTGTCGCCGCAGCCGCCGCAGTGCTCGTTCGAACCGAGGATCACCTCGCAGTCGTCGTCGACGATGCCGTTGCAGTCGGCCGTCCAGGAGTTCCTGCTGTCGCTGCCCTCCGCCCTGCACTTGAACGTACAGGTGCCCTCGACGCAGCCGAACATCGCGTTGCCGCTGCCCTTGCACTCGAAGCCGCACGATCCGCAGTTCTTCGCGTCCGTCATCAAGTTGATGTCGCACGGGTAGTCGGACGTCGGGCACGTGGCATACGGCATCGGGCAGCTCGTCGACGGGCAGTACTCCGTCAGCGTGTGGTTCGGCTGCGACTCCGCCGCATCGGGCTCGACGAAGTACGATGGCGCGCCCGCATCGTCGGAGACGGCGATGATCATGTCTCTGCCGTTACAGCCAGCGGAGAGCCAGACCGCCGCCGTCGAGACGAGCAGCGTGGATAGCGCGCCGTAGCGCACGAGGGGTCGAAGCATCTCGGTCTTTCCTTCGGAGACGGGTTACGGCGTGGAGAGCGAGCGCCCATTCGCCGGCGGGAGAGGCGTGCCGGAAGGCGCCGGGAGCGGCCGGCCGAGCGCCACCGCGAGGCGCGCCGCATAGGGCGTCTCCGGGAAGCGCTGCACGAGCGCATTCGCGCGACGCGTCGCCTCCTCGCTCCGGCCCATGAGCGAGAGCGCTTCGATCGCGAGCACCTCGCGCTCCTGAAGGAGCTCGCCGTTCGGATACATGCGCGCGTGCTCGTTCGTGAGCGTGAGCCCTCGACTCGGGTTGGATGCGAGGGCTTGCTGCGCGCGGTGAATCAGCTCGAACTCCGTTGGGGACGGTGCGGGCTCGCCGGCGGTGATCGCTGACTTCGTGCTTCTTGCAGCCGCGGAAGCGGAGGGAGCGGATCCGCTGGCTCGAACGAGGGGTGGCACGGAGGGGAGCTGCTCGACCGAGACGACCGGCGCCGTCCGATGGAGCTCCGGCGGGGCTCCCACCTCCGCCGTCGCCGCCAACGGGGGCGACGGCGGCAACGACATGTCCGGCGCGGGTCGGTCGACAGCCGCCGAGAAGGCCTGTCCGTTCGTCCCGAGGTGCGCGCCTTCGATCTGAGCGCGCGACAAAACGAACATACCTGCAGCGGCCAAGCCGAGAAGGACAGGCTTGTAGTACGCGACGACCTTGCCGTTGGACGGGAGCCGACTCCGCGGCGTGCTCGGACGCTGGCCGAGCACGCCGGCGGCCGTCAGGCGCTTCGCCATTCGCTCGAATGCGGCTTCGCTGGGGCCGGCCTGACCCGACTGCACGTACGCGCGATATCCTTCGGGCGTCTCCTCGTCGGCCCCCCCGACGTCGGGATGCTCGGTCTTCATTTCGTCCCCTTGAGCGCGCGAGTGAGCTCGCGCCGTGCAGCGTAGTAACGGGTGAAAGCGGTTTTGAGAGGGCACTGGACGGCCTCTGCGACCTCGCGCATCGACATCCCTTCGAGCTCGTGGAGGATGAAGACGATCTGCTTGTCCTCGTCGAGCGTCTGGAACACACGACTCAAGAGCTCGATCTCGGCGCGTACCGAGGGGTCTTCCGGGGAGACCGCCTCGGGCACGGCCGCGAGGGGCTGTTCGCAACGCCGTTGACGGCCCCGCCGGTAGGAAGACGCAGACCGGCGTGCGATGGCGAAGAGCCACGCCCTGGCATGCTGGCCGTCCCACTCACCGAGGCGACGATGGGCGACCAGGAACACCTCCTGGGTCTGGTCCTCCAGGTCGGCGCTCGCGACCCCGAACTGCTTCAGCGTCCGCCACACGAATGCGGCCTGGGCCGAGAAGAGGTCGTCGATCGTCATCGGCACGCGGCTCACGTCTTCTGCGGCCCCCCGCATGACTATGTCGCGAGCGCTCGAAGCAACCACGGCGGAACAATGGCCGGCCCCCTTCATTTTTCCTTCGGTCCCGCTTCGATTTCCGCCGGTCGCTCGAATCGAGCTAGCGAAACTCGTAGCCGACACCGAGCGACAGGCGTGTTTCCAGGGCGCTCGGGCGGTGCACAAGGTAGAGCTTGTCCTTCTCGCGGACGCGGAAGCCGTCCCGAACAAAGATGGCTCCGATCTCGGGGAGGGCCTCCACGAAGAGCGAACGCGCGACCTCGAACCGTAGGAACACCCCGGGACCGCCAACGACGGTCGTAGCCAGCCGTTGATGGACCTCCTGGTAGCCCCTCGGCGAATCGTGGATGAGCGCGAGGCGCGCGCCGAGCATCGGAAAGAGCTCGAACCGGGACGTGCGGAGGACAGACACCCCGAGGCGTGCCGATGCGCCGAAGAGCGCAAAGGCGACTTCGCCTGAGCCCGCATGGACCGACGCGCTCCTCTCCGCGCTCGCTTCGAGCCCGAAGAGGAGAATCCTGCCCGGCGAATAGAGCGCGCGGACGGCTACGCCGCCCGCGGTCGTTGGAAGCCCACCGCGCGACGCAACGGCCGCTGCACCGACGAGCAGGCGATGCGACCCCAGGTCAGGCTTCGGTCGAAGCGGCCGAGTCGGCCCTGGCACCGGCGGCGGAATTGCTGCTGGTGGCGGCGGGGGCGGCGAGGTCTCGATCGCGGGGACCTCGCCGGGCTCGTCCGGCTTCGCGGGCGCTTCTGCGCGCTGCGGGTGCCCGCCCGCGATCATCATCGCGAGCACGAGCGAGGTTTGCGGTTCGATCTCTTTGCACGTGTGGCTGTCGACGCGCACCTGACGCACTCCGACCTGACGTCCGGCGGCGTCCTTCATCGTGAGCCTGACGCTGAAACCTTGGGGCGCCTCGCTGACGATCCCCTCCACGAACACCTCCGGCGCCGCCTCTGAGATCGGCGCTCCGAGGCGCGCTCGTATTGCCTCGACGATTTCGTCGCGCGACGGGCATCCGGTTGGGGCCGACCACGCAAGATCGAACGATGCCGCGCCAGCGCTCGTCGGACACGAAAAAAGCACGAACCCGAGACTGCTCACCAGCGCGCGAGCACGTGCACGACTGCCGAGGAGCCTCACGATCGATCGTCGCGATGGTACATCTGCTCTAATAGAGAGGACAGCCATCCGGTCGTCGATCGCGAGGAACTGGAGGCAATCGATCGCGACGCGGGGTGGTCGGAGACGAAGCCCTCGTTCATCATGCTCACTTCCAGCGTCGAGCCGTCGATTTTCGTGAACGGCGCTGGACCGAATCGATCGGGCGGTCGTCGCTTTCCTACGGCATCGTCGCGATGTCGTGGACGACCGAGACGGGCGAGCATTCTGGGAGGGCACCGCCGTCTCGCTCTGATCGGGTCCCTCCGATTCGACGAGCGGATGCTGGTGGCGGTCTGGGGCTCCCCAATGCAGTTGGGGAGGATTCTCCGTTTATGGGATGGGACGCTGTTTCGGCGTCGCTCAGAGCTGGCCGCTCGCGAGGACGAGCTCGTCCTCCACCTTCGTCGTGAACGGCGGCTCCTGGCTCATGCCGAGAACGCGCTGATAGACGACCTCCCACGCGACATCCGGCCCGACTTCGAGCTCGAGTCTTCGCACCTCACCCGAGGCGAGCCGCTCATCGCGGGACTCGAACCGAATGATCTGGCCGTCGTCGGCACGTCGCGCCCGGAAGGATCGGCCGAGCGAACGTTCGACGAGCCCACGAGCCGTCTTCACCCGAACGAGGAGACGACGAAAGAGATCACCGGTCGGCATGGCATGGCCAACGGAGAGCGGCTCGAGCATGAGCACGATGCGCGAGGCGCTCGAACGAATCGCCTCGACCCGCAGCGCCGAGCGGAGCACGTCCGGCTCGCGCGACACCGCGACGCGATGGTTGCCGGCGGGCATGTGACAAGCGGCGCACGACTGTCCGCGCTCGGGCGACGCGGCGTGCTCACTCACCGTCTTCTGCATGAGGCCAGCGCTGCCGAGCGCGCTCGCGCCGGGGAAGGCGAACTCGTGGCAGGCAGCGCAAGCTCGTGACCCGAAGTCGTCCACACGGGTGATCGCGTGTGGAGCGTGGGATGACGCACACGATGACGTCGTGCCCGCTCCGCTAAGGATCGGGCCATCCGGATTCGGGCGGTGACATGTGACGCACGTCACTCCACGCGCCTGCGCGAACGCGTCCGGCTCCGAATCGGGCACGCTCTCGGGCGCATGACACGACCGGCAGAACGCTGCCGGCTCGATGGCGTAGCCGCGCTGGAAGGACGGGTCGGAGAACGCTGCCGCGTGCAGCGAACGGTCATGCTCGTGAGCGACCGCAACGTGGCAGGTTCGGCAGGCGTCATCGTCGCGCTCGCGATCGCCTCGGCGGTAGGCGTTCGTCGCCGGTCCTGGCAGAGGTCCGCGCTGCGCGCCGAAGGCTGCCGTCGAGACGACGACGAGCACCGCGACGATTCGCGACGTCTTCACGGGATGACGATCGGCTCCTGCGGACGGCCGCGCCGGAGGAGCACGGGAACGGCTGGACCCCGATCCCAGATCGCCGGACTGCCGCCACACTTCGCCCATACCCAGACGTCGTCTGGCTCCCGAACGGCAATCGAGGTTGGATTGCACTCGATCGCGCCCTTCTCTTTCGCGGTCGCTACGCGAAAGCCGCCGGCTGCGTTCTTCACGATGCGCGGCAGCGCGACCTTCTCCGTCTTGCCTCCGGCGTCGAGCCGAACGAGATCGTAGCGCTCGCCGCTCTCGCCGACGCACTCGCGAATGCCATAGATCGCGTCGCCCACGGGCTGTGCGTGATCGAGCGAGCAGAACTCGTTGCCGTTGAAGGTTCGCACGCGCGACTTGCCGTCCTCGCCGACGGAGAAGGTCGAAAGCGCGCTCGGCTTCCAGCCGTCCGTCAGCACGTGCGGGCCCGGGGTGACGAGCGCAGCACCCCCGCGCTCGAGCACTCGAGCTCTGTAGAGCTCGAGCCAAAGCGTCCCGTCGCCCTCGGTCGACCGGATCAGCGTTCGCGTGGCCCCGTCCTTCGTGAGGCGGACGAGGTGGACGCCGCTCGTTCCGGCAAATTCGTCCGGCTTCTTCATCGGGAGAGCGACGGTGCCGAGCAGGGAGAGCGTCGTTCCGTCCGATTCGGCGGTCCACGCGAGGAAGTCCTTGGGGAGCGGAAGGCCGGGATCCGAAACGGACCCATCGGGGGCGAGATACGAGAGCGTGGTCGCTACCTCACCCGGCGAGAGGTATGGGGCCGCGTTGAACTCGATGGCGGAGCTCATCACGATCGCGCCCTCGCCCCACGCAACGAAGGCGTGCGGGAACCACGACATCCCGAGCGGCTTCGCTTCGGTCCACGTCCCGGAGGCTTCGTCGGAGCGATAGACGAACAGGGTCGGTTCCGGCGACTCCATCCGGCCCTCGACCTTCTTCGTGCGCAGTGCGTAGAGGCGCGGCCACACACCAACGACGTGCATCGAATGCACACCGGGCTTGTACGGAAGCTTTGCGAGAATGTCGGGCCCCTTCACGAGCGGGCCGTCTCCATCCGCGAATGCATCCACGTTGAGCCCGGACAGCCAGAATCGCTTCCCGATCGCCTGCGCCCAGAGAATGCGCGAGTTGTACGTTCTGCCGAGCGCCACGACTTCGAGCTTGTCGGAGGCGAGCGGAATCGGCGGTGGCTCCGAGGCTCCCGGCGGCGCGGCCGCATCGACGGGGCCGCGTTCCTCGAGACCGGACCGCGCTCCACCGTCGACGCGCGGCCGAGGAGGCGGACTCGCCTTCGGCTGGAGACTGCCCGTTGGGGCGGTCGAGCGTGACGCGCTGGCATCCTCGGCTTGCGCCGCCGGACTCGAGCGGCCTTTGCAGCCGCTCAGCGCGAGCAGGTTCACGATCGAGAGCGTCAGAGCAGAGAGTGTCCGTTGCATCGTGCACGAGCGAGGAGACTGGAACCTCGCCAGCCCGTCAACTCGCGCTCCGCCGCCGATCGACTCGACCTCGGCTACGAACCTGCGTTGGCGTGACGCCTCCTGTCAGCAACGTGGTCGATATCAGCACGGGCAGCAACACCACCTGCGTGTCACGCCGGGCTGGCGCCCGCGCAGCACCTCTTCGTCTTCTTCCCGCTGCCGCACGGGCAGGGTTCGTTCCGGCCGACGCGCGCTCGCGTGACCGGACGGCGCGCGGGCGGCTCGTCGAGCCGGCTCTTCATGAGCCAATCGATGTTGCTGCGTGCCAGCGCGGTGGACGTTCCTTTCGCCAGGCGAAGGCTATCGGCTTCGGGGAGGAAGAGTACCTCCGCGTCGCGGCCCGCTGCGGAGCAGACAGCGGCCAGCCGCAAGAGAATGCGGAAGGAGGGGTCGCTCCCCCCGACGATCGGAACGAAGGCGTCGGCGGGATTGACGATGCCGTAAGACCGCACGAGCTCCGGCGGCGCAGGCTCGGCGCCGTCCTCGCGAAGCGCCGAAGCAAACTGCTGCCCGTAGTCGATGACGACCTCTTCGGCGAGCGCGGGCCGATCGAGCATCGCCTTTGCCAACTCGACGTGCGCAGCACGCACCGGCTCGAGCTCGGCGCGGACGGGCGACTCGTCGAACACCCGCCGAACGGCCGGGCGCAGGGACGGCCACTTGACCCCGATGGCGAGAAGGGCGGCGCATGCATCGTACACGTCGCCTTGCTCTTCCGCGGCCCTGAGCGCTCGGTCGTAGTGGGGGAGGAGGACGTCGCCGTGCTGCGCGGCGAACCAGGCGGCTCGAACTGCAAGGACCTGAATGTCTGGCAGGCACAGCCCAACGGTGGGCGAGGTTGCGTTCTTCCAGGAGCTCCCGATCCGGGCGGCGACGTCGTCGCCTGCACATCCTGCCAACACGATGGCGTGCGAGCTTCCCCAGATCGCCTTCCAGTAAGTCTCGAGCGCGTTCGCTGGGAGCTCGGCGCCGCCCGTCCGATAGCCGTCGAGGGCGCGCTTGAACACGTTGGCCATCGTGCGGAACGACATGCGCACCCAGTCGAGCCAGAGCGTCCCCAGGACTCCTGCGAGGGGCCTGATCGCGGCGAAGTCCTCGCGGCTGAAGTTGTGCGCGCGCCACCCGACGGCGCGGAGGAGCCCACCCGTCGCGTCCTGGTCAGCCGTTCGCCGTCGCGCTCGCGCGACACCATCGCGATACTGCCCGTACGCCCGCATCGTCGTGTCGAGCCAAGTTCGCGAAAATCTCGGCAGGCCGGCCGGCGACATCCCGCGGCCGAGGCACGTGACGAAACGGCCGTCGTCCGCGAGCACGAGGAAGGGGCCTTCGTCGCGGTCGAGCGAGATCGCGATCCGCGTGCCCGCCTCCGCCTTCGCCATGGCGAGTATGTATTTTACAATCTCCTCGTCGCGGTAGAGGGCGAGCGCGAGATCGACTTGATCGCGCGTCACCCGGTCGAGCCGCGACAGGAAATGATGATCGTGCCCCATGCGTCCCCCCTCCGAAGCGCGTGCCATCTTCCTCCTTCGCGTTTCCGCCTACCAGACGGAATGGAGCGACTTGCTGATTCCATTGCTCGACGCGTAGATGACGCGCTGGATGTGTCGCGCACTTCCTGCTGGCCTCGAGCAAGACGCGGCAGTAGCCTTCCGGCCGTCGCTCGCAGCCATTGCGACGACGAACAACCAACCGGGGGGAACGCGCGCGGGTGGGGCGTGCGCCAGCACAGCACCATTTCCGCGCTTCGCTTCTGCCTCGAGGAGGGGATCTCTCATGGCAACGAAGAACGAGCCGGACGCGGCGACGGCAAAGGCAAGCTTCGACCGCGTGCGGTCGACCCTGAGCGCGCTCCCGGCGGGCGCGCTCACGCAACCGAACATGGACCTGCAGAGCGCGGCGATGGCGGCGCTCGTGCTCGTCGATCGCGCGAGGCACGGCGAGCGGCCGGCGCGCTTCGCGCTGCTGCCGGCGGCGCTCTTCGC
Source organism: Pseudomonadota bacterium (assembly GCA_023402175.1). Taxonomy (GTDB): domain Bacteria; phylum Myxococcota_A; class Polyangia; order Polyangiales; family Polyangiaceae; genus Labilithrix. Next base: position 25,407 of record JAEXCN010000271.1, read on the forward strand.
CGCGAGCACCGTCGACGATCTCGAGCACATGGCGAACGCGGCGCTCCACGTCGAGGTCGAGGCGCTTCGTGAGGGCGCGGCGAACACCAACGTGAAGGTCGACGTCGCGATCGTGCAGCAGTCGACCGAGCTGCGCGAGCGCATGCTCAAGACGGCGGAGTACAACCTCGGGCACAAGGAGACGGTCGCGCGCGAGCTCGCCGACATCCGGACCGGCACCGGGTACCTCGATCTCGCGAACGACTGCTCACGACTCGCGGCGCTCTACGCGGCGCACAAGAGCGACCTCGCGATCGACAGGCGGTTCTACGACGCCGCCGACGCGGACTTGGCGACCTCGCTCGCCGGCGCGATCCGCGGGGAGTATCGCGCCGCGGCGTCCCGCGCGGGACAATACGCCGAGCTGAGGCCGCGCGTCTTCACCGAGCTCGCTCGGCTCTACAACGAGGTTCGTGCGGCGGCGCACTTCCTCTTCCGCGCGGAGCCGAACGTCGTCGACGAGTTCCCTGCCCTCCGCGCCGCTGCGGTCGGGAGCTCCGCGCGCCGCGCGAAGAAGCCAGCCGACGCGCCTTCGCCGAACGGCGGCACCGCCACACCGACCGACAGCCCCGCCTGACGGCGTCGCGAGCATCTCGAGATGCCCGGAGCACGGATCGCGAGCCTTCGGGCATCTCGATATGCGGCGCACACGGCGAGGTAGGAATAGCGCGATGGCTCGCTCCGCGGGACCGCCGGAACGCGCGCGTCGCGCCGACGCTCGACTCGCGATGGAAGTGTGGGCTCACGCAATGACGTGATCGAGACCGACTCGTACGCCCGGGAAAATCAGCCGGGCACGATCGCGCCGAGGTTGTCCACGTAAACGTCCTCGACTTGCAGCGCGACATCGATCGATTCGAGTCGGAGCTCCTCACCGTCCGTGTGCTCGTCGAGGACCCAGCGGCGGCCGTCACGGTGGTAGACGTCGATGCGCCGCTCGCGTTGCGAGACGAGCACGTATTCGCGAAG
>JAEXCN010000283.1 GCA_023402175.1 Pseudomonadota bacterium
GCTCCGCGCGATGTCGATCGGTGCCGGCGGAGCGGCGGGCTCCGCGGCGCGGCAGCTCGCGAGCGGGACGAGCGAAGCGGCGGCAAGCGGGAGCAGCAGCGCGATCTTCACGCGCCCGAGCTTAGACGCGTGCAAGTGGGCGAGGAAGCCGTAGCTCGAGCATGCAGGGATCAGCGGAACCAGCGATCCGCGAGGTCGTCGCCGATGGGCGGTGGCGGCGTGGTCGGCGAGTGCCGAAGTGGACGCTTGCGCTCACGGCCGTAATCGCCGAACCATCTCTCTTCGTCGGTCTGGAAGCTCGGGGCCTGCGGCTGTTCGTTCGCGCTCGGAGACATGACGACCTCGGCAGTGGCTGGAAGCGTTGCGCTTCGCGCTCCGGTAGAGCACTTCCGATGCCACGGTCGAGCGGACCGCTGCCCGAGGCTCTCGCGACCGCGATCGCCCTATTTTCACGTGCTGCGACCTCGAGCATACGAAGCGGCAGAGGCCGAGATGCCGGGTGTCTCCGCGGGTGTATCAGCCGGCGCGTCGAGGTGTATCGCGCGCGGGCTGGATACACCGGAGGTCGCGTCAGGGCTCGAGCCGGAGCTACGTTCGACGAGATGAAGCGCTCCACGATCGACCGCGCCGTCCGCATCGTCGACCGGCTCGGGATCTCGCTCGTGTACCCCATCGACAACAAACCGGAGCCGCGGTCGCTCTGGACCGAGCTCCATCCGAAGGTGAAGATGGAGTGGTCGTGGGACGAAGGCGCCGATCCGCGCGTTGCCGACCTCTGGCACCTGCGCGAGCGCCTCGCGCGCTCGCACGACCTGGCTTACGCGAAGTGGTTCCGTGGGAGAGCGACGTTCTTCAGCCTTCCCGTCTTCCAGGCGATCCTCGGCCGACTCGCCGACGCCGGTGATGTCTTCGCAGGTCTTCCGCGCGAGGCGAGGGAGATGCTCGACCTCTTGCGCGAGCGCTCACCGCTGTCGACGAAGGAGATCCGTGTGCTCGCAGACCTCCGCGGCAAGGAGCAAGAGGCGCTGTTCAACCAGGCGATGAAGGCGCTCTGGACGCGTCTCTTGATCGTCGGCACCGGCGAGGTCCCCGACGGAGCGTTTCCGTCGCTCGCGGTCGGAGCGACGGAGCTCTTGTTCGAGGACATCTGGAATGCACGCCGCCATGTCCCCGAGGACGCGAAGGCGCGCCTCGACGAGGTGCTCGCACGGTCGCCCGTCCTCGAGCGCGAGCTCCGGCGAGCGGTCGCCGACGTTGCCGCCGGGGGAGCGGGGCGACCTCGCCGCGCCGATCGCGTGAGCCGCGAGGAGCGCGCTGCCGTCGTGCCGCTCCACGTCGAGCCGCCGCGAGCAAAGCGCGCAGGCGCACGGATGCGCGGTGTCGATGCCGTACCGGTGTCGTCGAGCGAGGATGGCGTCGGAGCTCCGCCGTTCGCCGAGCCCACGCCGGCCGAGGTCTTCACGAGAGATCGATGACCTGACGACGCGACGTAGGTCGCGGCGACTGCAGTACACTCCCGACCGTGGCTCCAGTCTCGCCCGGCGAGATCGCCGCGTTCGTCGCGGTCGTAGCGTCCGCAGTGCTCGCCGTGGTTCGCGCGACACGCGAGCGTCCTCGTGCGCGCGTCGCGGTGCTCGTGGTCCTTGCGTTCGTGACGAGCGCCGCGGCCGCTTCGCTGCGCCCCGGGCTCCGATCGGCGGCGGCTGCTCCGCGAGAGAAGCCGGGTCCCGGGACCGCCATCGGGTACGTCACTTCCGCCGCGTGCCTCGGCTGCCATCCGGGCGAGCACGCGAGCTTCTCGCGCACGTTCCATCGGACGATGACGCAAGTGGCATCCCCGACGACCGTCCGAGCGCCGCTCGACGGGCGCGCTCTCGATCTCGACGGGCGGACGGTCCGACTCGAGCGGCGCAACGAAGACGAGGTCTGGGCGACGTTGCCCGATCCGGACGCGGTGATCGAAGGCAAGCGCGCGAGCGACGTGACCCGGCGTGTCGTCCTCACGACCGGCTCGCATCGCGAGCAGGCGTTCTGGGTCGCTGGGAAGCGCCGTGGCGATCTGCGGCTCGTGCCCTTCGTCTGGCTCGTCAAGGACGAGGCCTTCGTCCCGCGGCGCGAGGCGTTCATCATTCCTCCCGACGCACCGATGCCGCCCGTGCGCTGGGCGTCGAGCTGCATCGCGTGCCACGCCGTCGCCGGCGAGCCGCGGCACGATCTGGAGAGGGACGCGTTCGACACGCGCGTCGCGGAGCTCGGGGTGAGCTGCGAGGCATGCCATGGGCCGGGCGCGGCGCACGTCGAGCGTCATCGCGACCCGGTCGAACGATATGTGCAACATGCATCGAAAGAGGCCGACCCGACGATCGTCCATCCGGGTAGGCTTCCTCCGGAGCGATCGGCGGCGGTGTGCGGTCAGTGCCACGCGTATGCGTTCCCGCGGGACGAAGCCGGCTGGTGGACCGACGGCTATTCGCGGACGTTCCGCGCAGGCGATGCGCTCGATTCCTCGCGCACGCTCATCTCGCCCGGCACGATGGCAGGCGAGGTCGGCGCCCCGGTGATCGATGCGCCTGCGAACGCGATCTTCTGGCCCGATGGGGCCGTCCGCGTCGGGGGCAGGGAATACAATGGCCTCGTCGCGTCGCCCTGCCACGAGCGCGGGGAGGGCGATCGCAAGATGACCTGCCTCTCCTGCCATTCGATGCACCGCGCCGCCGATCCCGCCGGCCAAATCGCGCCAGACCGGACCGGCGATCGCGGCTGCACGACCTGTCATGCCGACACGCGCGCGCACTCGCATCACCCCGCCGGATCGCCCGGCAGCGCGTGTGTGTCCTGTCACATGCCGAAGACGAGCTACGCGCTCCTCTCTGCGGTGCGCTCGCATCGGATCGACAGTCCGAGCGTCGCGAGCACGCTGGCCACCGGAAGGCCGAACGCGTGCAACCTGTGCCACGTCGATCGGACGCTCGCCTGGACCTCGCGCTGGCTCGGCGAGTGGTTCGGGGCTCCGCTCCCGCCGATCGAGGACGACCGCGCCCGGATCGCGGCCGGCGTTCGCGACGGCATCGCCGGGGACGCGGGCGTGCGTGCGCTGATCGCCGACGCCCTCGGGTCGCGCGACGCGCTCGCGGCGAGCGGCGCGAAGCTGTCGATCGCGGTGCTCGAGGAGATGCAGCGCGATCCCTATGCCGCCGTCCGGTTCATCGCCTCGCGTTCGCTTCGCAAGCTCGAGGCGCAGACGCAGAGCGGCTCCGGTCATGACGCTGCTCCTCCCGGTCGCCAGCGCACGCCTGAAGAGCTCGATGCGCTCATGCTCGCGCCGGATGGGCGCCTCGATCCGGCGCGGCTCCGCGCGCTGCTTGCAGAGCGCGACGATCGCGCGATAACCATCGCCGAGTGAGCGCGTCGCCGACACCGTCGTCCTCTTCGAACGAGCCGCTCGTGGGTCGACACCTGCGTGCAGGATGGTGGGGGCTCGCCGTCTTCGTGGTGCTCGGCGGGGCGCTCGAGCTGCTGCATGCGGTCAAGTCGCCCGTCTACGTCGATGCCGGCCGCGAGACGACGCGCCTCCTTCTCCGACTCGCCCACGCGCACGGGACGCTCCTGTCGGTGATCAACATCGCCTACGCGCTCACGCTGCGTGCGCGGCCCCGTTCGGCCGGGGCGGCCGCTTCCGCGGGACTTCTAGCGTCGCTCGTCCTCCTGCCTGGCGGCTTCTTCGTGGGAGGCCTCTGGGCGCACGGCGGGGATCCCGGTCTCGGCATCGTCCTCGTGCCCGCCGGCGCGGTCGCGCTTCTCGCCGCTTCGGTCCTGATCGGCTGGCGTTCGACGATCCGGGAGTGACGGATCGCGAGCGGGTACGACGCGAAGTCGGGCTGATGGGCTCGGTTACGGCGTCTCCTCCGACGTCGATGGCTGCGTGGAAGGCGTCGATCCGGGCGCAGCCGCGAGCGTCGCGTAGAAGTCCCAGGTCACGCGCTCCCAGAACGCGCGTGCGGGCGGGCTCTCGAGCGCCAGCTTCACGTACGGCCAGACGAGCTCGGCGAGCTTCTCGAGGTCCGGCCGCTCCATCACGCCGATGCGCGTGAGCCACGTCCCGAGCGTCTCGTCCCCGTGCTCCTCGACGAGCTTCTCGAGCTCGGCAACGAGGCGCTCGCGCGGGCGATCTCGCTTCAGGACCTCGAGGACGATGCCTTCGACGGCTTCGTCGGCCGCCATGCGGGCGTCGTCGTCGACGTTCTGCGTGATCTGCGAGAGGCTCTCTTCGTAGAAGAAGGAGACGATGCTCTTGCGGAGGGCGACGAGCTTCGGGTCACCGGCGCTCGCGACGATGAAGTCGGCGATCTTCTTCTTCGACTTGCGCGAGAAGCCGAGCAAGAACTTCCGGATCTCCGGCTCGAGACGCTTGTCGAACTCGCTGCGCACCGCGGTCATCGACTTGAGGACGGCGCCCGATCCGATGGGCATGAAGCGTTTGATGAGCGCCGGAAGGCCCCAGTCGGCGAAGAACGGGTTCACCGACTCGTTGAACTCGACGAGCGCGTCGTAGAGGACGTCGCGCATGATCTCCTCGACGACCTCGTCGTCGAAGACCTTGCGAACGAGCGGCTCGGGCACGAGGTCGGGGCGCGCGATGAGCTCGTCGATCGCTTCGCGTGCCTCGGTCGGGACGTAGTCGCCGAGCTTCGCGTCGTCGGCGCGGAGGGATGCGACGACGCGCCGATTGATCTCGCGGGCGATCGGCGAGAGCAGCCCGCGGACGGTCTCGCTGGTGAGGACGGCGGCGAGCCCCGAGACGAGCGTCTTCGGCTCGAGCAGCTCGCGAATCGGACGCGACAGGACGTGGTCGTATCCGGCCGCGAAGGATCGGATGAAATCTCCGCGTGCGCGGTCGTCGACGAGGCGTTCTGCGAGAAACGCGACGTGGCGGGACCGAAGGGCGGCGATCGTCGCGGGCGTCAGGTGGAGCACGGGCTCGCTCATGCGAGCTGAAGCTCTCGCACGAAGGACGGGACGCGTAAAGCTGCGCCATGGCCCAGGTACGTCTCCGAGGATGTTGCGCTCGCCCGGATCCCGGGTCGTTGCTAAACAGAAGAGGGCGATGTCGGCGAACACGACGCCCGCCACGGCTTGGGAGCTGGCGAAGGCGATCCTCTGGGCGCAGCGCGGCAAGCTCGCTGCCGGACTCGCGCTCCTCTTCGTGGATCGCGCTGCCGGGTTCGTGGTCCCGATCGCGCCGAAGGTGCTGCTCGACGAGGTCGTCGGGAACAAGCGGCCCGACCTCTTGCCGTGGCTCGCTGCGGCGGTCGTCCTCGCCTCGCTCGTCCAGGCGCTTGCGCTCTTCGGGTTGCAGCGGATCCTCGGCCTGTCGGCTGAGCTCGTCGTGCTCGGGTGGCGCCGCCGGATCATGGCCCACGTCACGCGGATGCCCGCTTCGCATCTCGACGGCACGCAGTCGGGCGCGCTGCTCTCGCGCATCATGGATGACGCGGCGGCGATGCAGAACCTCGTCGGCGCGCAGCTCGCGCGCTGGACGAGCAACATCGTCACCGCGCTCGTGGCGTTCGTCGCGCTCTTGTGGATCGACTGGAAGATGACGCTCGCCGCGCTCGCGTTCGCGGCGCTGCCCGGGCTCGGGCTCGACTTCGCCTACCGGAAGCTGCAGCCGCTTTTCCGCGAACGCGGCGCGCTCCGCGCGGAGGTCGCAGGTCGGCTTGCGCAGACGCTCAACGGGATACGTGTCGTGAAGGCTTATGCTGCGGAGCGACGCGAGCAGCTCGTCTTCACGCAGGGCCTGCACCGCATGTTCCGCGTGATGTCGCAGACGACGAACCGCCGCGGCGCGATGAGCGCGGTCGCGGCCATCGTCTCGGCCGGCGTCGTCGCGATCGTCGTCGTGATGGGAGGCCGAGCGATCCTCTCCGGCGCGATGTCGCTCGGCGACTTCGGAAGCTACGTGGCGTTCGCGTTGATGTTCGCTGCACCGTTGCTCGACTTGCCCGAGATCGCGACGCGGGCGAGCGAGACGCTTGCAGACCTCGACCGCGTGCGTGCCGTCGAGGCCATCACGCCGGAGGACGAGGGCGACGACCTCCGCGCGCCGCTCGGCGACGTCCGCGACGACATCGCGTTCGAGGATGTCTCGTTCGGATACCGTGCGGGCGCCGCGGTCCTGCGCGGCGTGTCGTTCCAGGCGAAGGCCGGAACGACGACGGCGATCGTCGGTCCCAGCGGCGCAGGCAAGAGCACGATGCTCTCGCTGCTCATGGCGTTCTACCGGCCGACGCGTGGCGAGGTCACCATCGACGGTCGCGACCTCACGACCATCAAGCTTCGCGACTGGCGCAAGCACCTCGCGGTCGTGCTCCAGGACGACTTCCTGTTCGACGGGACGATGGCCGAGAACATCGCGCTCGCACGACCGAATGCGACACGCGAGGAGATCGCCCGAGCCGCCGAGGGAGCCCACTGCGACGAGATCGTGCGCGCCTTGCCCGACGGTCTCGACACGATCGTCGGCGAGCGCGGCCTGAAGCTCTCCGGTGGGCAGCGGCAGCGCGTGGCGATTGCGCGCGCGATCCTCGCCGATGCGCCCGTGCTCCTGTTCGACGAGGCGACCTCCAGCCTCGACAGCGAGAGCGAGGCCGCCGTCCGCGACGCGATGGACACGCTCATGAAAGGCCGGACCGTGTTCGTCATCGCCCACCGGCTGTCGACGATTCGCTCCGCCGATCAGATCCTCGTGCTCGACCGCGGTGTCCTCGTCGAGCGAGGCACGCACGACGAGCTGATGGGGCGCTCGGGGCGCTATCGGGCCCTGCACGATGCGCAGTTC
>JAEXCN010000385.1 GCA_023402175.1 Pseudomonadota bacterium
GCCCCTCCCTCTCGGCTCCCTGTCTTCCTGTCTCACTGTTAATCTTCTTCTCGAAAGGCTTCATCGCTGCGACTGCGCCTTCGCGCGTGGTCCTCATCCGAGATGCCGCGCGACCTCGTCGACGTCCGGCGGCAGCGCGATCGGTGTGTTCGCGAGCTTCGACTCCACGTCGGGCAGCTTTCGCTCGTGATACCCGAGCTTGAACTCGGTGAACTTGAGCGCGCTCGCCGTCGAGACAATCACGACGCGCTCGTTCTCGCGGATGGTCCCGCGCTCGCGGAGCTTGCGCGCGCACGCGATGGCAACGCCGGTGTGCGGATCGGCGTAGAGGCCGGAGCGATCGGCGCGCGCGCACGCATCCGCGAGCTCGTCTTCGCTCGCCTGCTCGACGACGCCGCCCATCGCCTCGAGCGCCGCGATCGCGCGTGGAGCGCTCACCGGGTTGCCGATACGGATCGCGCTCGCCTGCGTCGGCTTGGCGACGACGGCCGGAACGGCGTCCTTCCGGCCCGCCTTGAACGCGAGATACATCGGGTTGGCGTTCTCTGCCTGCGCGATGCAGAGTCGCGGGAGTCGCTCGATGACGCCGAGCTCCTTCGCCATCGAGAAGCCCGCCCAGAGCGCCGCCGAGTTGCCGAGGTTGCCGCTCGGGATGACGACCCAGTCCGGCGCCGTCCATCCGAGCTGCTGTGCGATCTCGATCGCGACGGTCTTCTGTCCCTCGATCCGCAGCGGGTTCATCGAGTTCGCGAGATAGACGAGCCCTCGCGCAGCGAGCTCCTTCACGACTTTCATGCAGCCGTCGAAGTCGGTGTCGAGCGCAAGGACCCGTGCGCCGTGCGAGAGCGGCTGCACGAGCTGCGTGACGCTCACCATCCCGCGCGGCAAGAGCACGACGACGGGCAGCCCCGCGGCTGCGCCATAGGCGGCGAGCGCCGCCGACGTGTCTCCCGTGCTCGCGCATGCAATCGCGCGAACGTCGAGCGCGCCCGTGCGAACCGCGTGGTTCACCACGCTGACGAGGACCGTCATTCCGAGGTCCTTGAACGAGCCGGTGTGCGTCGTCCCGCACTGCTTGACCAGGAGCTCTCCGAATCCGAGCTCGGCCGCGAGTCGGCGTGCGGGATAGAGCGCCGTCATCCCTTCGCCGGTCGTGACGATCGCCTCGTCGGGGATCTCGGGCGCGACCCACTCGCGCTTGGTCCATACGCCGGACGTGCTCGTGGGCGACCAGCGGCGATCGAAGAGCGCGCGCCAGTCGCTCCCTTTCGTCTCGGCGAGCGCGGCCATGTCGTGCTGAACCGCGAGGAGGCCGTCGCACTTCGGGCAGCGGTAGATCGCTCGCGTGAGCGGGTAGCTGCCATCGCAGCCGCGGAAGCAGCGAAAGGTCGCAGAGAGCCCCATGACCCCTGGAATAGCACCCCTCGGCTCGGCAAGCGGGGCGACGATCGGCGCCCGTCGTCGGCGAAGGGCCGATCAGCCGTCTTGCGTGCGGCTCAGCGGTTCTTCACGCAGCGAAGGAAGGGCGTTCCGACGGGTGACGGCCGGCACGTCTCGCCGTTTGCGCAGTCGGCCGTGGTGCAGCAGACGTTCGCGCAGCGACCGAGCTCGCTGTCGCAGTAGCGCGAGCCGCACTCCGAGTTGTCCGTGCAGGTGGCGCCGACGGCCTTTCCGTTGTTGTTCGGCTCGTAGCACCACTTGAGCTGGTCGTTGCCGGCCAAGCCGTACGCGCAGACGTTGTTCGTGAATCCGAGCGCGTTGCAGTCTTTCGTGCTGCAGCAGGGCGGCGTGCAGCGAGGACTGGCGGAGAACGGCTGAACGCAGTTGTCGTTCTTGCAGTCGGACGTTGCGCTGCACTGGACTTTCAGATCTTTCGCGGGTGCCGGATTCGGCTCTCCACAGACCCAGCTTGCATGCGCGTTCACCGTCGAGACGCGGCAGGTGGTGCCGGTCGCGCATTCGTCGGGAGCGCAGCACGTGTCGACGCACCGCTTGGTGGTCCCGCCGGCGCAAAGCCCGGAGCGGCACTGACCATCGTCGGTGCACGCCTGGCCAGCCGTGCGCCCGCCGGTCGTCGGCGGCGTCCGTTTGGCCTTCGCCGCGACGACGCAATAGTTGCCTCCGGTTCCGCCCGAGAAGCACACGAACCCCGAAGCACAGTCAGCCGACGTGCAACAGGGCTTCGTGCAGATCGGCTTCGAGTTGACCGGCACGATCGCCGTGGTGAGGAGCGTGCTCGTCCCGCAGAGGAGACCAGTCTCGCAGTCGCCGTCGACGATGCAATTGCCGCCGAGCGGAGACGGACCGGTGGGTGCATCCTGATCGCGGCCGGCGTCGAGTCCGGCTTCCTCTTCGGGGTTCACGTCGTCGTCGCCGGCGTCGTCCTGCGACGAAGGCAAGACACAGACGAGCGAGGCCGGATCGCAGACGAGGCCCGACGGGCACGACGCGGGATCGGACGCGGTGCAGTGGTAGCTCGGCACTTCTCCAGGCACGATCAGCGAGCAGCCCGCGAGCGCAGCGACGATCGCGAGCGAACAAAGCATCGTTCGTCGTAGACGGGGGCGCATCAGAAGGTTCCACCGACGAAGAAAGCGCCACCGGTGGCGGCCGGCGCGGGCATGATCGACACCCGCGCGCTGCTCGTTCCCGTCGTCGGCGCTGGGGCCTGGTCCTTCGTGCGACCGAAGTAGAGCCATCCCGTCGCGAGCGCAGCGATGACACCGACGCCGAGGCTCACGTCCGCGATCACCGCCGCCGTGTGCGCCGTGTCGGTCTTGTCCTGGAGCGTCGTGTAGCTTCCGTCGCGGCCCGTCACGAACCCGTCACGCGGTCGCGTGCTGAGCGCGTAGATGCCAACGCCCGTTCCGACGCCGAGACCGACGACGGCGAGCGACGCCGCTCCGATCGTGAGCGCATCGATGCGTCCGCGCTCCGGAGGCGGCGCATCTGTCGAAGGACCCGACGTCGTCGGCTGCGGTGGTGCGCTCGCGGCGCTCGAAGGGGCGGCCGTCGGCTGCGCGGCAGCGGAGTGCTTCGCGCCCTCGATCCGCTTGATCATGCCTTCGACCTTCGTCCGCTCCGCCGGGGTCACGCCCTCCATGTCGAGGAACGTCTTCAGATTCGCGATCGCTTCGTCGTACCGGCCCAGCTTCTCGTGGACGATCCCGAGGTTCATGACGAGGTCCTTCGCCTTCGGGTCGAGGCTGCGGGCGACCTCGAGCTCGGCGATCGCGCCTTCGTATCGGCCGGCCTGATAGAGCTCCTTGGCGCGCTGGAAGTGCTCCTGCGCCCTGCGCTGCTCGTCGGTCTGTCCGGACGCGGCCGGCGCGAGCTCGGACGAGGGACCTGCCGATCGCTGTTGTGCGAGGGCCGGCAACGACACCGTCGCCGCGGCCAGGCAGAAGAGCGGCGCCCAGGAGCCTCGCCTCATGCGCCGAGAAGAATAGCCGAAGTCATGGAGGTCGCGGGGCATACCACGGCGTTGAGCGGATCGCTCGCGATCAGCATCGGGGCGCGGCGCGATCCGCCGCACGGGTGTAAGAGCGGCCGAAAAGGCCCGTTTGCACGTTTGCGATGGCAATGACTGGCAAGAAGACGGCTCTTGGCGTGCTTTTGGGGATCGTGGGGGGCATCGTCGTGAGCAGCGAGGCGAGGGCGGACGATGCGACCGTGACGGTAGGAAGCGGCCAGCGGCCTTCCGAGGACGCGCTCGGGTACGAGCGCTTTTCGCCGCCGCCCGCCCAGCCCGTGGCCAGCGGCGCGCGGCCCCTCGTCGCGAACGACGACTTCATCGCACGAGAGCCGGAGCTGCGCCGGTCTCCGTTTCGCCTCACGCTCGGACCGGCGGGGATCACGACCGGAAAGGGCTTCGGCTTCGGCGTCGGGATCGGCGC
>JAEXCN010000421.1 GCA_023402175.1 Pseudomonadota bacterium
AAGCGACGCATCGCGCGCCCAGACGAGCACGCGCACGGCAGCACGCACGCGGTCCTCGTCGCCGCTCGTCGCGAGCTCGGCCGAAGCCGAGAGTGCCTCTTCTCGTGCGCGCGCGTCGCCAGGCAAACGCGTCTCGACGATCGCCCACCGAGCAAAGGCCGCGGCACGCCCGTCGTTCGACGCGAGCGCATGGCATCGCGCCTCGTCGGCCGCGAGGTCGGCTTCGTGCGAAGCCCCGACGAGTGCGAAGGCCGCCGCGCGCGAGAGATGAGCGCGCGCGGCGAGCGACGCTCGACCGAGCCGCTCCCAGAGGAGCGCGCCGCGCGTCGCGGCCGCGAGCGCCGATGCGGCTCTGCCAGCATCGACGGCTGCAGCTGCGAGGCCCGTCAGGTACGTCGCCTCCTCGACGACCGCGCCCGCACGCATCGCGAGCTCGACGGCGCGACCAAATGCTTCGACGCTCTCTCGCGCGCGTCCGCGAGCGTGCTCGAGCATGCCGCGCGTGCCTTCGAGGCGTGCAAGCCCGAGCCCGCCATCCGTCGTCCGGGACGCACCTTCGACGACGGCGAGGCCGCGCTCGTGCTCGCCGCGCGCGTAGGCGATCAACGCGCGTACCTCGGCGGCGGCAGGCCCGGATGCATCCCCGAGCTCGGTCTCCGCTCGCGCGAGATCGCCTGCATCCCAAGCGAGCCGGGCGAGGAGCGCCCGCGCGCCGTCGCGCACGAGGGGCTCGGCGGATGAAGCCGCGCGACGTCCTGCGTCCTCGGCGGTCGCCAGATCGCTGCGCCGCCGCGCGACGTCCGCGCGGAGCAACGTCGCCTCGTCGTCGTCCGCAGGCGCGTGCACGAGCGCGGCGAATGCGCGGCCGACGTCACCCCGACGCAAGAGCGCTCGAGCGAGATCGACGGCGAGCCCGGCCGGGGCACGCCCACGCGAGACCTCCTGCTCCGCGCGATCGAGGCAAGCCGCATCGGGGCGCGCCGCCGAGAGGGCGCGCGTGAGATCCACCCAGAGCGCGGCCTCGTCGCTCGGGGCCCCCATGTACCCATGGGGAACAAGGGAGCGAGGGCGTCGCTCGACTCGAGACGGCACGTCTCGCGGAGCCGACGAGAGATCGGGCGTCGAGAGATCGGCGGCCGTCCATGCCTCCGGAGGCGCGATCTCGGCGAGCGCGAGGAGACGCGACGCAAGCGCTCCTTCGCCGATGTCCGGTACCGGCCACGAGGCGGCCGCCGGTCCGACGAGCGAGACGAGCCAGCGTCCCGTTCCAAGCGCGTCGAGCGGGGGCAGCTCACGCTCGCCGACGGGCTCGGCTCCGCGCGTGAGCGCGAGCGCTTCGTCGAGCCACGTGCGCGCGGGCGCTTCGATCGCGGCGCTCGGGCGCGCGCCGTGCTCGAGGCGGCTCGAACGCACGGCGATGTACGTACGGCGGACGCGCGCGCGTCGATCGGCAATCGTCTCTTCGACGTCGGGTGCGAGCTCGAGCCAGCGTGCTGCTCGACTCGCGATCCAGTCGGCCGACGCGCGTCCGCCGGGCGCGCGCGCGACGAGCGCCTCGATCCAGGCCACGATCTCGCGGTCCTCTCCGGTCACGGCGGCGAGCGCATGGGCGACGCGCGCAGGCTCGAGATCCGCAGTTTCCGCGAGGCCTGGCGCGAGGATCTCCGCAAGCACGAGGCCGAGAGCGTAGAGATCGGCCGCCGGCGTCGCCGGCTCTCCCGCGCGGAGCTCGGGCGAGAGATACCGAGGCGTGCCGCCTTCGAGCGTGCCGTCGGCGATCTCCGTCGCGAGGTCGAGGTCCACGAGCGTCGCGCCGCGATCGGCAGCGCGATCGACGGTGGGATGCGACGCGCCGAGCAAGACGTTGCCCGGTTTGACGTCCCCGTGCCGGAGCCCTGCGTGGTGCAGCTCGTCGAGCCCGCGACCGACGCCGTGCGCAACGACGGCCGCGAGCGCTCGCCGCGCCTCGGGCGTCGCCCTTCGCTTCAGCCGCTCGTCCGCGAGCGACTCGCCGTCGATCCACGTCGTCGCGATCCACGAGGCTCCGCTCGGGAGGACGATGCCATGTGGCGCGGTCACGCCGGTCGTGAGCCGTCCGGCGTCGAGGAGCGCCGGCCCCCATCGACGCTGCGCGCGCGCGAGGAGCGCCGCTTCGCGCGCGGTCCACGCCTCGGCCGTGCGCGCGACCTTGAGGGCGGCGCAAGTTCCGTCGGCACGGGAGGCGCGGAAGACGACTCCGCTCGCCCCCTCGCCTGCGCGTGACGCTAGCGTCCAGCCGCCGACGACGGCAGCTGGCAACTCCGGTGTCGGCGCAGCCGCTCGAGTAACCACCGCTTCATCAAAGCGGTTCCTCCCGAGGCGTCAACTCTGGTTACGGCTGACCGCGATAGCCCCCACCGCCGGGCGGGCCCCACTGCCCGGGCCCCTGGCCGCCGTAGCCTCCGCCGCCTTGGCCTCCCCCGCCTTGGCCTCCCCCGCCGTAGCCTCCCGGGCCGTAGCCGCCGGGACCGTAGCCGCCGGGACCGTAGCCTCCAGGGCCATAGCCTCCCGGGCCGTAACCTCCGCCGCCTTGACCACCGCCGTAGCCGGTCATGTCGTAGCCCGTCGGCGTGGTGCCCCGCCCCGACAGGCGCACGTAGACGATGGCGAGCGCGACGAAGAAGAGCGGGAACGAAACGTACATGCCGATGCAGCAGGCGAGGAAGCCTCCGAACGCGATCAGGAAGCCGACGAGCGCGAAGAGGAACAGCTTCCCCTTGTGCCCCTTCGTCGCGTTCCAGCTCGCGCGCATCGCGTCGATCGGCCCCATGTCGGCATCGACCACGAAGAACTGCGCGAACATCAATCCGAGGCCAAGGATGATGCCCGGCACGATCAAGGCGACGTAGCCCGCCAATATCGCGAGCATCACCAAGAGCAGGCTCGCGAACACCGGGAGGAACTTCGAGGCCCCGCCGAACAACGTGCCGAGGTCCGGCGACTGCCCACGCGCAACGGCGAGCCAGATGCGAGTCAGCCCGGGCTGGAAGAAGCTCTGTACGACGAGCCCCAAGAACATGCAGACGCTGTACATCGTCCAGTACGTGCTCGAGTTCTGCTCGACACCTCCGACCAAGACGGCGACCGCAGGCACCTGACCGGGAATCGCTCCGATCAGCCCGCTCAAGAAGTAGCTTCCGACGAGCACGCCCCAGGAGCGTTTGAAGCCTTCCCAGGCGAGGCTCAACACTTCGCCGATCTCCCACGGCTGCGGAGGACCGGCCTGCTGCGTTGCACCAGGCGTCGGTGCCGTGGCTTGCGGAGCGGCGTACGGATTGTAGTGGCTCACCGAGATCTCCCCGTCTGCAGGATTCTCGGCCCCCGATGCCCGACCCGCAAACCAGCCCAGGGTACGCAGTGTCGCGGCCGCCGGCTACGACTACGGCTACGGCGCCGCGAGTCCAGGGGGCCGCCGCAGCGGCGGTAGCTTGCGTTACGGCTGAGCTCGCGAGCCGACGAGCGCGTCAGAACTTTATGCCGTTCTCGGCCCGGTGCTTCCACCACTTGTACGTGAGGTACGCGGCGGGCACAGCCGCCACGGCCCCCGCGAACGGAGCCACGAGCGCGCCCGCTGCGATCGCGCCGACGGTCGTTGCGCCCGCCACGATCCCCTTCTTTCGCGACTCTTCCAGGACCTCCGAACGCGTCTTGCTCATGGGGTGAGGGTAGACACGCTGCCGGCGGCTCGCAATTCCCGCAGGCCGAGCGGATCCGACAAGCGATGACGAGGTCTTGCGCTCGGCTCGGCACATCGAGCGCAGGTCAGCCGTGCCGTCAGCGTCGTGCCTGCGCGACGACCCAGCTCGCGAGCAAGTCGATGTCGGCCGCCGAGAGCTCGCCGTCGAAGCGAGGCATGTGGTGCTCGCGCTCCGGATCGAGCGCGTTCTCACGGTACGTGGCCTTAGATGAAGGGTTCGCGATCTGCGCGCGCACCCACGCGATCGATCCATACCCCGACAGCTCCGGCGCGAGCCCCTGCCCGCCATCGTCGCCCGCACCCTCGAACAGATGGCAGCTCGTGCAACGCGTCGAGACGATCTCCTTGCCGCGCGCGACGAGCTTCCGGTCCGAGCGCAAGCTCCCAGGCGGCGGCGCCTGATCCGGAGCGTCGCCCTGGCTCGCGAGGAATGCCGCGGCTGCCTTCATCTCCTCGTCGGGCATCGGCTTCCACGACTCGTCGGCGTCCTTCGGCTTCGTATCCATCGACGGCATCTCGCCCTTGTACGGCGTGCGTCCGAAGCGCGCGTCGCCATCGGGGTCGTGCAACATGTCGAGGATCCACTTCTCGGTCGCCCACCCATCGAGCTTCGGCGCGTTGCGGTCTTCGTCCGAGCCGTGCTCGCCGAGCGTGTGGCAAGCCCCGCAGTGCTTGTCGAAGAGCTCCGGCCCGCGGATCTCCGGGGATCGCGCGAGCATCGCGAGCGGTCCTTCCGGGGGCACGCCGTCCATCGCGAGCTTCACCGCCGCGGCCGCTCGGACGTCGGCCTTCGCGCGCTCCTTCTGGAACCGCGCGTCCTTTGCGTCGTCCGCCTGCGCCTTGACCGTGAGCGAGACGGCGCCGAGCGCGACGAGGAACAGCGGGAGGAGAGGCTTGAGCCGCGTGCGGAGCGCCGTCGTCTCGCTTCCCGGCCGCGAACGATCGAGCAGCGGCAGCGCGAAGAAGTAAGTGCCCACGAGCGCCGGCACCACGATCGTTCCGACGATCTCGAGCGGACCGTGGAAGTACTTGAGCAGCTGGAAGAGCGCGAGGAAGTACCACTCGGGCCTGGCCGGATAGTCGCTCGAGGGATCGGCCGGAGCATCGAGCGGCGCGCCGTGCGCACGCAGCGTCAGCACGAGCACGACGGACACGACGAAAAGCGCGGCGATGACGTCCTTGAACAGCTGACTCGGGAAGAACGGATCTGCGCGCGACAGATCCGCCTTCGCCGGAGGAGTCACGCCGTGACGCCGGAAGAGCGCGACGTGTGCAGCGACGAGACCCACGAGGAGCGCGGGCAACACGACGACGTGCAGCGTGTAGAAGCGCGTCAGCGTGAGACTGCCGTACTCCGGACCGCCCTGGAGGAGGCGCTGCGTGGCATCGCCGATGACCGGCACGGTGCCGGCGATGTTCGTGGCGACGCGCGTCGCCCAGTACCCCTTCTGATCCCACGGCAACAGGTAGCCCGTGAGCGCGAAGCCGAGCGTCAGCGCCATCAGCCCGAGCCCGAGCCACCACGTCACCTCGCGCGGCTTGCGGTACGCGCCGAAGAGCGACACTTGCAGCAGGTGCGCACCGAGCAGGAGCACCATCGCCTGCGCGCCGAAGTGGTGCAGTCCGCGGACGAGCCAGCCTCCGGCCTGCTGGAACTGGATGAAGTGGACGCTCGCCCACGCGGTCTTGTCGCTCGGGGCGTAGCTCGTCATCAGCGCGACGCCAGTGACGGCTTGCACCAGGAACGAGCCGAGGAGCGCGCTGCCGAAGACGTAGGCCCAGCGTGCGCCACCCCGGATCGGCTCGTCGAGGAGGTGTGCGGTGAGCTTCTTGATCCCCGTGCGCTCGTCGAGGAAGTCGATGGCGCGCCGGATCACGTCTCCACCTTCTGCTCGATGCCGATGCGGAAGCGGCGGAAGTCGACGGCGACGTGGCCGTCCTCGATCCTCGTCTCGAGCGCGTCGAGATCACGTGGCGAAGGTCCGCTCGTTCGTTTGCCTGCGGGATCGAACGACGACGTGTGGCACGGGCACGCGAAGCCGGTCCCCTTCCCGTCTTGCGCGGCGACGGCGTTGACCGAGCATCCGAGGTGCGGGCACACCGCCGAGTACGCGCGAACCTGATCGCCTTGGCGGACGAGCCACACGCTCCCGAGCTCCACGTTACGCTCGATCGTCCAGGCGTCCTTCCGATCGTCGACGATGGCCACGCGGCGCGGCTCGCCGTCCTTCAGCTGATCGAGCTTCACCGTTCGGACCCACCGCCCGCCGCTGTTCTTCGTGTCGAGCGGCGCCGTGACGAGCGCGATGGCAGGGCCGGCAGCGGACGCGGCGACGGCACATGCGCCGACCGCGGTCGCCATGGCCAGCGTGCGCCGGGAGGTCCGGAGTGCCTCGTCGCCGGTCGGTGGCTTCGAATCGGATCGGGAGCTCATGGATCGTCGGAGTCGGCATCGTACTACTCCGTTTCACCCACCGCCCAAGTACGGGGATCTCCTGCGGCAACCGACACGGGGTCGCCGAGAACGGGCTTCTTGCGTGCGGCAGAGGTATAGTTGTCTACGCACACGGTCCACCGGGCGTGGGGGAGCTGCGCCGGATCCGTCCGGGGTCCGGCCATTCGTCGTTCGAGGAGTCTGCCCATGAAGCTCTTGCGCACTGTCGTCTTCGCCACGTTCAGCCTCTCGATCGTGGTGGCATCGGGATGCGGCGGGGTGTTCGAGTCGATCTTCGGCGGCGGCGACGACGACAAGGCATCGAGCAGCGGCGGGCCCACGGGTCCGATCGGGTTCGGCGACTTCGACGCCGGCGCCGACGGCAGCAAGCCGTGCACGAACCTCTGCCTCCAGCAGAAGCAGTGCGCGAACGGCGGAACGACCTCCCTCAGCGGCACGGTGATGGATCCGGCCGGGAAGGTGCCGCTCTACAACGTGCTCGTCTACGTGCCGAACGCTCCCGTCGCGCCGATCACGAGCGGCGCTAGCTGCGATCGATGCGGCAGCGTCTCGGGCGATCCGCTCGTCACTGCCCTCACCGGTGTCGACGGCAAGTTCAAGCTCGAGAACGTCCCGGTCGGTCAGAACATCCCGCTCGTCGTCCAGATCGGCAAGTGGCGCCGGCAGCTCGTGATCCCGAGCGTCGCCGAGTGCGCCGACACGGCGATCGATGCCGAGCAGATCCGCCTTCCGCGCAAGAAGAGCGAAGGCGACATCCCGCAGATCGCGCTGACGACCGGCGGCGCGGACGTCATGGAGTGCTGGCTCCGCAAGGTCGGCCTCGCGGACGAGGAGTTCACCGTCGGCAACGGCAACGGCAAGGTCCACTTCTACGCCGGATCCGGCGGCGGCGTGACGACGTCGTTCCAGAGCGGTCCGGCGTTCAGCGCGGCCAAGGACTTCTGGAGCGACCAGTCGAACCTGATGAAATACGACATCGTGATCCTCTCGTGTGAGGGGATCACGGCGCCCGATACGAAGCCGCCGGAGGCGCTCGACGCGATGAAGCAGTTCGCGAATGCCGGCGGCCGCATCTTCGCCTCGCACTGGCATCGGTACTGGTTCAGCACCGCCGCGCGAGGTAACGCGGAGCCCGCGGGTCCGAAGCCGAGCCCGTTCGAGGACTTCGCGACGTGGCAGGACCGCGGTGATCCGCAGAACCCGTCGTTCGGCGTGATCGACCAGAGCTTCCCGAAGGGCAAGGCGATGCACGACTGGCTCGCGCAGCCTTCGGTGCAGGCGCTCTGCCCCGGCGCGACCGGGTGCAACAACAACGCGAACCAAGCCGACAAGCTGCCGATCCGCGATCCGCGCCACAACGTCGACGCCGTCGACAACAACCGGGCGACGTCGTGGATCACGGTCCCGAACGGACAGAACACGGCGCACCAGTACGTCTCCTTCAACACGCCGATCCCGGCGCCGGAAGATCAGAAGTGCGGCCGCGTCGTGTACAGCGACCTGCACGTGACGACCGCCGACGAGCACGGCCCGTGGCCGAACGGCTGCAAGACCACCGAGCTCACTCCCCAGGAGAAGGCCCTCGAGTTCATGCTCTTCGACCTCTCCTCCTGCATCCAGAGCGACAAGGAGCCCCCGGCTCCCCCGCCCGGCGTGAACTGATCCGGCATTCGCACTTGCGTGGTGTCGCTCTCCGCGGGCCGACGAACGTCGATCTGACGCCCCGCTAGGAACGACACGCGCGGCGCGACCCGCTCGCCATCCACGCTGACGGCGCCGGACGGTCGGAGGGAATGAGCTGGACACTTCGCCGACCAGCGCGCGCACGCGACCACGCCGTCGAGCCCCGCACATACGCCGACTCGTTTGCGATCGGCGTTCGCTTTCGGTGAGCCGAGCTGTCCCTTTCCGGATACATCCGAAATGACGCCCACCCGCGTCTTTGGAGGTCCACGTGTCTCGACTCGACCGCCGCCTTGCTTCCTGGGTTCTCCTGACGTGTCTCTGTGGCGCGGCCGCGCAGGCTGCGGCTTGTGGATCGAGCGTCGATGATGCTGCCGGATCGTCCGACGACGCCGGCTCGAGCGGCTCGTCGGGAGCGTCGTCGAGTGGAACCAGCGGCGACGGCACGTCGAGTGGCTCGAGCGGCGATGTGGACGCGACGAGCATCACCGTCGAGCCGGCCTCGACGACGCTCGACGTATCCGACGCGACGCCGAAGACCGTGCAGCTCGTCGCCCACGCGCAGCCTTCGGGCGCGGTGATCACGCCGACGTGGACGCTCGACAACCTCGTCCCGGGCTCGATCGACGCGGCGGGCCTCTATACGACCAGCAACAAGTCGGGCGGCGTGGTCAACGTGACCGCGACGTACAAGGGCCTCACCGCAACCGCGCAGATCACGATCAAGTACTCGACCAACATCACGACGGGGAACGTGCCGGCCAACGCGCCGTCGCTCTTCGATCCCACGGGCAAGACGGTCAAGACGAACGACCCGAAGGTGCCGACGCTCTTCTACCCGGTGAACGGGACGATGTTCCCGCAGAACATCTACCGAGTGCTCTTCCAGTGGAAAGGCCTGAACGCACCTCTCTACCAGCTCGAGTTCTCGTCTCCGCTCCTCAAAGCATCCATCTACACCGACGGGCGGCACGTCACCTGCGACAAGGCCATCGGCGGCGCGACCCCGAACGCGACTGGAGCGTGCTGGGAGTCCGAGCTCGCGAGCTGGCAAGCGCTCGCCGCCACGAACGCAGGGCAGGCAGTCACGCTGAAGATCCGCTCGGTCGATTCTGCGACCGCACCGACGACGATCTACGAGTCTCAGGCGTACACCATCAACTTCTCGAAGAAGGACGTACCGGGCGCCATCTATTACTGGTCGACGACCGTGGCCGGCGTGCGCCGCGGCGCGATGGATGATCCCGGGCCGACGAACTTCCTGACGCCGGCGCAGGCCAAGAACAACTGCGTCGCATGCCACACGGTCTCGAAGAACGGCGCGCTCCTCGCCGCCGATATCGGCGGCGAGAACCTCGGCGTCGTGCGCGTCACCAACGATGTGCCGCCACCGGTGAACTTCGGGCCGATCGGGACGCCGCCGGCGAAGTACTCGAGCTCGTGGGCCACGTTCGATCCGGCCGCCAAGTACGTCGTGCAATCGCGTGCCGGTGTGATGACGCTCCGAGACTCCGCGACCGGCGCGACGGTCGGACCGAATGCCGGGCTCGTTCCGCTGGGCACGGTGAAAGGGATTCAGCCCGATTGGGCCTGGGACGGTAAGCACATCGTCTTCGCGGGCGACACGAACGTGAAGGACCGCGCGGGCGGCCCGAAGGTCCAGTGGATCTCGACGGACATCACCGCGAGCGGCGTCACGTACGGAACGCCGGAGCTCATCGTCGGGCCGAAGGCGAACACGCTCTACGGCTATCCGATGTTCAATCCGACGAACGACTTCATCTCGTTCGTGCAGGGACCGAAGATCGAGAAAGATCCGCTCGATCAGCTCTACATCGTGAAGGCCACGGTGGGCGGTACGCAGACGCCGATAAACCTGACGAAGGCGAACACCTTGGTCAACGACGGCGTGGCGCCGGCGAGCGGCGTCGAGAACAACATGGCGACATGGGCGCCGACGACGGGGCCCGACGTGCAATGGATCGCCTTCGCGAGCTTGCGCGACTACGGATTCGTGCTCCGGAACGGCTCGAAGATCGGTTCGGGGATGCAGCAGATCTGGATCGCGGCGATCGACGTCTCGAAGCTCGGTAGCGGCGCCGATCCGAGCTTCCCTGCGTTCCGCGTCCCGTTCATGGAGCTGACGGAGAACTGCCACCGTCCGTTCTGGGCGCTCGACGTGCTGAAGGGTGGCGGTGGCGGCAGCGACGCCGGCGCGCCCGACGCCGGGCCGTGCATCACCTTCGGCAACGATTGCAGCAGCGGCCCCTGCTGCGGCGACGTGCAGTGCATCGACGACGGCACGGGTGAAAACTACACCTGCAAGCTGCCGTGACGGGACGACGGGAATCAGCTCCGATGGAAAGGTCGAACTTGCGACGCTCTTTGCTTGCACTCTCACTCGCCTCTCTCTTCTCGCTTGCGGGATTCGGTCCCGGATGCGGTGACGACGGCAGCTCGACGTTCCTCGAGGGTTCGCGCTCGAGCAGTGGCGCGCCGTGCACCGGCTTCGGCTGCACCGGGATGGAGGACGGCGGTAAGGCCGGCTGTCGCGGCCTCGAGTGCGAGCAAGTCGATTGTCTCGATCCGAGCGACGCGACGACCTTGACGGGCACGGTCTACGACCCCGCCGGCAAGGTGCCCGTCTTCAATGCCGTCGTGTACGTCCCGCGCGAGAAGACGGCGGAGCTCGGCGAGATCAGCGAAGGAGCATCCTGCGACCGCTGCGACGCGAAGATCACCGGCGATCCCGTCGTCATCACGACGACGGATACGAGCGGAAACTTCGTCCTCAAGAACGTGCCACCGGTCGATGACTTGCCGCTCGTCATCCAGATCGGCAAGTGGCGGCGAATCATCCGCGTGCCGCAAGTGGCCAAGTGCGCGTCGTCGACCGTCGATGCGGCGCTGACTCGTCTGCCGAGGAACCGAAGCGAAGGGAACATCCCGCGGATCGCGCTGACGACCGGAGCCGCCGACGCGCTTCAGTGTCTTCTTCGGAAGATCGGCATCGACGACAGTGAGTTCGGCATCGCCGGAAGCGACGCGCGCGTGCATCTCTACCAGGGCGGCGGCTACCCCTCCTCGGCAGGGCCCGTCCTCGCGTCCAGCAAGTTCGCGGGCGGTGCCACGTTCCCGCCGGCGGAGTCGCTCTGGAACGACGGCGCGAACCTCAAGTCCTACGACGTCGTCCTGCTCGCGTGCGAAGGCGCCGAAGACGAGACCACCTGTCCAACCTGCACGGGGGCGACGAAGCCCGACGCGGCGAAGACGGCGCTCTACGAGTACACGAAGGCCGGAGGGCGAGCCTTCATGTCCCACTACCACGAGGTGTGGCTCCGCAAGAACCCGGACCCGGCCGTGTCGGGCATCGCGGAGTTCGCGGTCGATACGTTCCCGCCCGCAGGAACCAACGCGAAGACGACGGCGATCAAGGCGGACATCTCGAGCGCATTTCCGAAGGCACAGGCGATGGCCGAGTGGCTCGGAAGGCAGGGTGCCCTCGAGAACGGAAAGCTGCCGATCTACGACGCGCGGCACGACGTGAACGCCGTGTCCTCGAACGCGCTGGGCTGGATCTCGGTGCTGAACACGGCGACCGTGCCGGCTGGTTCCCCGGTCAACAAGACTGCCATCGAATACCTGTCCTTCAACAGCCCGGTCGGCGCCTCCGATGCGGACGTTTGCGGCCGCGTCGTCCTCAGCGACATCCACGTCGCCGCGGGCGCGACCCCGGATGATCCGACGAAGGACTTCCCGAGCGGGTGCAACGCAGAGCCTCTGAACGCGCAGCAGAAGGCGCTCGAGTTCATGCTCTTCGATCTGTCCTCGTGCGTTCAGCGAGACGAGGATCCGCTCGTTCAACCCAAGTGACGGCCTAGGTCGCGAGACGCGCGCTTCCGAGGAGCAAGCTCACTTGCTGCGCGGGCGGCGCCGCTCGATGATGCCTTCGCGCTCGAGCATCGCTGCGAGCGCGCGGAACGCTTCCGAGCGGCCGAGCTGGACGAGATGGCCGCCGCGGATGGTCATCAGCTCGCACTCGAAATGGCGCGCGAGTCGCGTCGCGTGCGAGAGCGGCGTGATGCGGTCGTACTCGGCGGCGACGACGAGCGCGCGCGACTTCGGGACGGCGAGCGGACGAGCGAGCGGGCTGACGACCCAGTTCGCGCGCTCGAGCGCAGCATGCTGCTCGTCCTCTTCTGCCGCCGTCCTCCCGAGCCGGCCCTGCTCGCGAGCGAAGTCGGCGATCGACGCGAGCGGGATCATCGGCATCACGAAATCGATCTCGTCGGTCACCGTGGCCGTGAGCGCCGACGTGTAGCCGCCGAGGCTCATGCCCATCACACCGATCTTCGACGCGCCCCGTTCGCGCAGCCACCGCACGAGCGTCCGGATGTCCGTGACCGCCTGGCGGAAGCCTTCATTCGTCACGCGCGGATCGGCGCTCGGAAAACCGGGCGCGCCTCGATGATTGCCCGCACGCCCGGCGTGCAAAGGCAGCACCGGCAGGACGACGTCGAGCCCGCTACGTACGAGCCACTCGATCGGCCAGACGTTCTCCTCGAAGAGCCACTGGCCGCCCATGTAGCCGTGGATCGCGATGACCGCAGGGCGCGTGTTCTGCGATTCGGGCGGGCTCGCGAAGTAGAAGCGCGCCCGCGCGGTGCGGTTCTCGACACGCGACAGATAACGGTCGGCGATCGCGGCGAGGAAGGGCTCGAACGCGCTCGGCCATGCGGCTTCCCACACGCCGGGCCGGACGCGACGGAGCCCGAGCTCGACCTTCGACGGCGCCGGGAAGAAGCGCGCGACATCGACGATGTGCGTGTCGCCCTCGTAGGCGAGATGAATCTCTGCGAGCGTTGCGATTCGCTCGGCATGTGACATCGCATCGGCGAGCGCGCGCTCGCTCCGCGCGCGTGCTTGCATCGCGACGGCGACGGCGCGGTCGACGAGCCCGGCCGTGGAGCCCACGACACGTAGGGGATCGAAGAACCTGTACGACGCCACGCTTCCATCCTAGCTCGTCGCCTTGCATCCGTCAGGCGAGCCCGGCCGGTGTAACCTCCGAGCATGCTCTCGCCCCCGCGCATGTTCGGCTCGAGGTCGATCGCAGCGGCTTCGGGGCGCGGCTCGGGTCGATCGCCCCTCGCGCTCGTGCGAAAGGAGCTCGCATGAGGGAAGCGACGCGCGCCTGCATCATCGGCGCCGGCTCGTCCGGGATCACCGCAGCGAAGGCGCTCTTCGAGGCGAAGGTCCCGTTCGATTGCTTCGAGAAGAGCGACCGCGTCGGCGGCAACTGGGTCTTCGGCAACAAGAACGGGATCTCGTCCGCGTACGAAGGGCTCTACATCAACACGTCGCGCGAGCGGATGGCCTTCTCGGACTTCCCGATGCCGAAGTCGTATCCCGACTTCCCGCATCACTCGCAGATCGCGCGGTACTTCGAGGACTACGTCGACCGCTTCGGATTCAGGCAAACGATCCGCTTCGAGACGTCGGTCGAGCAGGTCACGAAGGGTCCGAGCGGCGAATGGCGCGTGACGGTGCGCGATGCGAGCGGGCGCCTGGAGGAGCGGACATACGACGCCGTCCTCGTCGCGAACGGTCACCACTGGGACCCGATGTTCCCCAACCCGCCGTTCCCCGGCACGTTCGACGGGCGCATTCTCCACGCGCATCACTACAAGTCGAAGGAAGAGCTGCACGCGAAGCGCGTGGTCGTCGTCGGCATGGGCAACAGCGCGATGGACATCGCCGTCGAGTCCTCCGAGGTCGCGGCGCGGACGTTCCTCTCCGGACGGCGCGGCGTGCACGTGATCCCGAAGTACGCGTTCGGCCGGCCTCTCGATCAGTTCTTCACGTCTGCGCGGCTGCCGTGGCCGATCCGCCAGCGCCTGGGCGAAGCGCTGTTTCGCCTCGCCGTCGGCGACATGGAACGCTACGGCCTGCCGAAGCCCGATCACCGCATCGGCGAAGCCCACCCGACGATCTCCGGGCGCATCCTCGATCGCCTCACGCACGGAGCAATCACTCCGAAGCCCAACATCGCCGAGCTCATGGGCGATCGCGTCCGCTTCACCGACGACAGCGTCGAAGAGGCCGACGTGCTCGTCTACTGCACCGGCTACAAGGTCACCTTCCCGTTCTTCGAACGGACCTTCGTGTCGGCGGAGGACAACGACCTTCCGCTCTTCATGCGCGTCTTCCACCCGGAGCACGAACGGCTGATGTTCGTCGGCCTGCTCCAGCCGCTCGGCGCGATCATGCCGCTCGCCGAGGCGCAGGGTCGATGGATCGCGCGCTACCTCGCCGGCAGCTACGAGCCGCCATCACGAAGCGAGATGCGCGCCCACATGGAAGAGGAGCGCCGCCGGATGTTCGCGCGCTACGTCAAATCGAAGCGGCACACGATGCAGGTCGACTTCGACGACTACCTGCTCGACCTCGAACGCGAGATGCGCCGCGGCGAGAAGCGCGCGCGGCGCGGTCAGAAGACGTAGGGGTTCGCGCCGGGCGCGACGAGCTTTGCAGCGTGCCCCTGCAGCCGGAACGCGCTTCCGCCGTGCTCGATGTGGACGCGGACCTCTTCCGTACGCGAGACCTTCTCGTGCGGCCCGAGCATGACGACGATGCGCTCGGGCGAGTCCGGCGCGACATCGAGACCCACCACGTGACTCGATGCATCGAGGAGGAGCCTCGCCGGGAGATCCCCGTGGAGGTTGGGTCGTGTCGGCTCGGTGACGATGACGACGGTCGCGGTCGAGGGATCGTTCGCGTAGCTGGAAGCGGGCTGCTCGGGGAGCATGTCCGCATCGTAGGCAGCCCGCGCGCCGCGCGCTACGGGCACGTCGAGCTTCAGCCAAGCACCCTCGTCACGTTTCGCGGCTGAACATGAGGCTCATTCCCGGTCCGTGGAGAGGGCACCCTTTGCGGTCGCGAGGAACCGCTCGCGCGCGAACGCATGGTCGACGATCGGTCGCGGGTACGTCTTGCCGAGGATGATCCCGGCGCGCGCCAGCTCCGCTTCCGGCGCTTCCCACGGGCGATGGATCCAACGGTTCGAGAGCGAGGCGAGCTCGGGCAGCCACGTCCGGACGTACGTCCCGCCCGGGTCGAACTTCTCGCCCTGGAGCACCGGATTGAAGACCCGGAACCACGGCTGAGCGTCGACACCACATCCCGTCGACCACTGCCAGCCGAGATCGTTCGCCGCCCAGTCGCCGTCGGTGAGGTACCGCATGAAGTGCTCCTCACCGAGGCGGAAGTCGACGAGGAGGTGCTTCGTCAGGAAGCTCGCCGTGATCATCCGCGCACGGTTGTGGACGAACCCGGTGGCGATGAGCTGCCGCGCCGCCGCGTCGACGACGGGATAGCCCGTCGCGCCCGTTTCCCACGCGCGCCAACCTCGGACGTCCTTCCTCCACGGAAAACGCTTCCATGCCGGCTTGTACGGCTCGGTCAACACACGCGGGCAATGCCAGAGCACGTCGTACGCGAGCTCGCGCCAAAGGAGCTCGCCGAGGTACGCGCGCCGCGCCTTCGGGTGATCGGCAAGCGCCTCGTCCGCGGCGGTCCACACCGTGCGCGCGCTCAGCGTTCCGAACTTGAGGTCCTGCGACAGCCGACTCGTCCCGGCCTCGCCCATGAGGTTGCGACCGACGTCGTAGTGTTTGCCCGGGCCACGAACGAACGCGCGAAGTCGCGCCTTCGCCGCCGCCTCGCCTCCGCGGACGATGCGCGGGTTGGGCTCGAT
>JAEXCN010000484.1 GCA_023402175.1 Pseudomonadota bacterium
CCTCCGCCGCCATGGCCTTTCCCGCCGCCGGAGCCGCTGCCTCCGCCTCCGCTCGACGAGCTTCCGCTGCCACCCGAGACGGCGTCACCGGCGACGTTGCTTCGCTTCCCGAGCGCGCCGCCGAGGAGCTTCCACGATCCGGCTGCGAGCAGGAGCACCGCGACGAGGATGACGGCGTATTCGACCGTCGACGCCGCGCGAGCTCCGACGACAGCTGCGAGCAAACGCCGGAAGATGCGCCTCGTTCCCGCGCGATTCGAAGAGCTCATGGCCTCTGGTCCTCGATCCCACGGAAGCCGCGGGGTCGTCGTGATCATACAAAAACCTCGGACGATTGCCTTATGCTCTGCGCTCGTGGCACCTGACGGGGACGAGACGCAGGTGGAGCTCGCCCGAACACGCGCGGTGTCGAAGCGTTGCAATCCGACGACCTTCGCCGTGCGCGAGGTCTCATGCGCCTTTCACGCCGGAGAGATCCACGCGATCTGCGGCGAAAATGGGGCGGGGAAGACGACGCTCCTCAAGCTGGTGGCAGGGATGTCCATCCCCGACGAAGGGGAGGTCCTCGTCGGAGGAGCGAGGCTCCATCCACATACGCCGAAGGAGGCGATCCGGCGTCGCGTCGCGATGGTGCTCCAGCACTTCGCGCTCGTCCCCGTGTTCACCGCGCTCGAGAACATCCTCCTCGGGGCAGAGCCCGCGGGCCGCTTCGGCGTGCTCGACATGGATCGCGCGCGTGCACGTGCGCAGCAGATCGCGTCGGACCTCGGCGTGACGCTCCCGCTCGACACGCGCGTGGAGGACCTCGGGATCGGCGATCGCCAACGGATCGAGATTGCCCGCGCGCTGTTCCGCGACGCGCAGCTCGTCATTCTCGACGAGCCGACGGCCGTGCTGACGAAGGCGGAGGCCGCGGCGCTGTACGCGACGCTTCGCCGTCTCGCCGACGACGGAAAGGGGATCGTCGTCGTGACCCACAAGATGGACGAAGTTCGCGCACACGCCGACGTCGTGAGCGTCATGCGGCGCGGAGAGCTCGTGTTCACGCGTCGGCTCGATCGGGTAGGTGACGTCGACGCTCAGATCGATGCGGTGACCTCCGCGATCATGGGCGCGGTCGCTCGCCGTGCACGGACCACGGAGGACGAGAGCGCCGCCGACGATATGCCGGCGTCCGGAGGCGAAGCCGTCCTCGTCATGAAGGACGTCGACGTCGGGCACGGTCTCACGGCGGCGTCGCTCACGCTCCACGCCGGCGAGATCGTCGGAATCGCCGGCGTCGCGGGCAACGGGCAGAAGGAGCTCGTCGATCTGCTCGCGGGTGACGTCGACCCGACGCGCGGCTCGCTCGTCGTCGAACGGACGGCGGTGATCCGCGAAGACCGCCAGACGGAAGGCCTCGTCCTCGACGCGTCGCTGCGCGACAACCTCGTCCTCGGCGAGCTCGAACGTTTCACACGCTGGGGGATCATCGACGCGCGCGCGCTCGAGCGCGAGGCGCGTACGCGTCTGGGTCGATCGGGCGCACCACCGGAGCTCGATCGAACGGCGCGCTCGCTCTCGGGCGGCAACCAGCAGAAGATCGTCGTCGCCCGGGCGCTCGCGCGCGATGCGAAGGTCATCGTCGCGGCGCAGCCGACTCGCGGCGTCGATCTCGCGGCCAGCCTCGACATCCACGCGGAGCTCACGCTTGCGGCCAAGCGCGGCGCCGGCGTCCTCGTCATCAGCGCGGATCTCGACGAGCTCCGCAAGCTCGCCTCGCGCATCCTCGTGCTCGCCCGCGGGCGCTTCGTCGCGGAGCTCCCGAACACGGCCACGGACGACGAGATCGGCCGGCTCATGCTCGGGATCGCCGACCGTTCGAGCAACGGCGCAAGGCCGGAGGCTGCTTCGTGAAGCTCGCCGCGCGGATCCTGCAGATGCCGGCGGTCGCCGGTGTCGCGGCCGCGTGGCTCGCGTTCTGCGCGCTCGTTTGGGCGTATGGCGCGTCGCCGAGCGACATGGCCGTGCTCCTGGTCCAGGGGACGTGGGGCACGACGTACGGCGCGGGTCAGGTGCTGTTCAAGGCGACGCCGCTCCTGTTCACGGGCCTCGCCGTCGACCTCGCGCTCCGTGCCGGGATGTTCAACATCGGCGCGGAGGGGCAGCTCGCGGTCGCGAGCCTGGCGGCAGGCGTCGTCGGCTCGCGGCTTCCGGCATCGACGCCGTTCGTGCTCGCGCTGCCGATCACGCTCGCGGCGGCGATGACTGCAGGCGCTGCATGGGCGGCGGTCCCCGCGCTTCTCAAGGGCCGTCTCGGCGCGCACGAGGTCATCTCGACGATCATGATGAACCGCATCGCCGAAGGCGTCGTGGGCCTGCTCGTCGCGAGCGGGCTCGCTCTCAGCGGAACGGTCCGCACGCCGGACGTCGTCCCGGGGGCGCGGATGCCGCGGCTCGATGCTCTGTTCCCCGCCTTTCGTGGGAGCGCAGCGAGCTTCGCGGCGGTGCTCGCGCTCGTCGCGACGGCCCTCGTGATGATCGGTCATCGACGCTCCCGCTTCGGACGAGAGATCGGCCTCCTCGGTCTGAATGCCCGCGCGATGGAAGCGGAGAAGGTCCCGGTGAGGCGACGACTCGAGCAAGCGCTCATCGCGTCGGGCGCGATCGCAGGCGCGGCGAGCCTCGGCACCGTGCTCGGCTACAAGGGCTACTTCGAGGAAGGCCTCGGCGCGGGCGCGGGCTTCGGCGGGGTCGCGGTCGCGCTCCTCGGGCGCGGGCGCTTCGAAGGGCTCGTCCTCGCCTCACTCCTCTTCGGAACGCTGCAGCAAGGCGGACTCGCGTTGAACGCGCACGTCCCCAAGGAGCTCATGGACGTGCTCCAGGGCGTCGTCATCTGCGTGGTCGCGCTCGCGGATGCGCGCCTGCGAGAAGCGGTCGCGAACGTCGTCGTCCGCCCGATCGCAAAGCCCACTCCCGGAGCGAACGTCTCGTGAGCGCGCTCGACATCGTCCTCTCGGGCACGATGCTCGCGCAGACCGTGAGGATGACGGTCCCGTACGCGTGCGCGAGCCTCGGCGGCGTGCTCGGGGAGCGGAGCGGCGTCGTGAACATCGCGCTCGAAGGGATCCTGCTCTCGTCGGCGCTCGCGGCAGTCGCCGTCCAAGGAGCAACCGGCAGCGCCGTCGCCGGCGTGCTCGCTGGGATCGGTTGTGGCGCGCTCGTCGGGCTCGGCCATGCGGTCCTCGTCGTCCGCGGAGGGGTCGACGCGATCGTGAGCGGGCTCGCGATCAATCTCGCGGCCGCGGGCGGGACGCGCTTTCTGCTGCGCGCGCTCTACGGATCGAGCTCGAACTCACCATCGGTCCGCGGCGTCCGCTTCGGGGAGGACCTCGGCCTCGGTGCGCGCACGCTTCTCGATCCGTTCGTGCTCCTCACGCTTGCCGTCGCGGCGCTCTTCGCCTGGGGGCTCGCTCGCACGCGGTTCGGTGTGCGCCTCCGCGCGTGCGGTGAGGATCCGTCCGCGGCGCAGGCCGTCGGTGTCGACGTCGCGCTCACGCGTATCCTCGCCGTCACGATCGGCGGCGCGGTGTGCGGGCTCGGCGGGACCGCGCTCGCGTTCGAGCTCCACCAGTTCCAGGCGGGCATGACGGGCGGACGGGGATTCATCGCGCTCGCTGCGGTGATCGTCTCTGGGTGGCGGCCGTGGCCGGCCGTCCTCGCATGTCTCGCCTTCGCGGCGCTCGATGCGCTCCAGATCGTCCTGCAGAACCACACGCGCGTGCCGTCGCAGATCTTCGCCGTCCTGCCATTCGCGGCGACGCTCGTCGCGCTCGCGCTCGTGAGCCGCCGTACGAGCAGCGCACGAGCGCCGGCCGGGATCGGCAAAAACCCGGTGTGAGCTAGCTCTCGCGGCCGGAGCCTGCGATTCGAACGCCCTTCCGGAGGACGGTGTGCGTCTTCGGCGCACCCCACGGCTGAAGGATCGCGTGCTCGTGCGGAAGATCCCACACGACCATGTCGGCCCGAGCGCCCGCGACGAGCGCGCCTCGGGGCCGCGACACGCCGTGGCCGGCGAGGCCGAGCGACACGGCAGCGTTTCGCGTCGCGCCGAGGATCGCTTCCGCCGGAGTGAGCCCGTACATCCTCACGCCGAGACACATCGCGAGGGGAAGGCTTTCGGTCGGAGCGGTGCCGGGGTTCGCGTCGCTCGCGACGACGAACGGAACTCCCGCCTCCCGAAGGGCGTGGACCGGTGGCGGAGCTTGCCCGAGCGAGAAGCTCGCGACCGGCAGCAGCGTCGCGGCGACGCCGGCCCTGGCAAGCGCTTCGATCCCGGCCGCATCGACGTTCTCGAGATGATCGGCCGATAGCGCGCCGACCTCGGCGCAGAGCTGCGCTCCTCCGACGTCCGCGAACTGTCCGACGTGGAGGCGTACGCCGAGGCCCGCACGCTTCGCGGCGTCGCACACGATGCGGGCTTCGTCGACCGTGAATGCGTTCTGATCGACGTACGCGTCGACGAAGTGCGCGAGCTTCTGCTGCGCGACCTCTTGCACCATCGAGGTGGCGGCGCGGAGGACGTAATAGTCGCGGTTGCTCTTCGCGCTCTCGGGCAGCGCGTGCAGCGCGAGGTACGTCGCGACGACGCTCGGCAGAGACGCATCCGCGCGCGCCCGCGCGATCGCGCGGAGCTGCTTCCGCTCGCCGTCGGGATCGAGCCCGTAGCC
Organism: Pseudomonadota bacterium; assembly: GCA_023402175.1. Classification (GTDB taxonomy): domain Bacteria; phylum Myxococcota_A; class Polyangia; order Polyangiales; family Polyangiaceae; genus Labilithrix. The sequence goes on from JAEXCN010000484.1 coordinate 4,710, forward strand.
GCTCTTCACCTCGACGGTGGTGACGCCGAGCTCGGCCATGCGCCGGAGACGCGCGCCGAGCTCGCTCGCGATCGTTTCCTCGCTCGCGCGGCTGACGGCCCGGTACGTCGAGAGGATGCCGCCGCCGGCCTGCGCGATCGCGCGGTAGTCCGCTCCGGCCATGCGGAGGACGTATTCGTCGTGCCGCGACCCGACCCATGCCGAATGCGTGTGCGCATCGATGAGGCCCGGCGTGACGACGCGATCGCCGTAGTCGACGATCGGCGCCTTGTCCGCGGCAGCTGCGCGAGGCCCGACCCAGCTGATCGAGTGCGCGTCATAGAGGATGGCAGCGTCCTCGACGACCGCGAGAGGGTTGTCCGGAGTGGCCCGCGTCACGTCGCACGTGACGATCCGCTTCGCCGCGATCCCGACCAGGCTCACGATGATCCTCCCAGGCTCACGATTTCTCCTGCAAGACGAGTCGCGAGCTCCCTCGCGATGGGCTGAGAGCTCTCGAAGATGGCCGGCAGCTTCGCTTCGTCCACCGGCCTCGGAGGCACGCCGCGGCGCATCGCGAGGACGCGTCCGTTTGCTTCTTCGCAGCGCGACCGGAACGCGGGCGAGCGCTCGGCCTCGCGAACGAGCGCTTCGTGCGCCTCCTCGGCGAGGTCTTCGCGCGAGCAAACGAGCACGGCATCACACCCGGCCGCGACGGCGAGGACCGCCGCTTCGCCGACCGGCAGCTGGATGGCTTTCATCTCGAGGTCGTCCGAGAAGAGCGTGCCTCCGAACCCGAACGCCCCGCGGACGAGGTCCGTGCAGATTGCACGCGACAGCGTCGCCGGTCCGGGATCGAGCGCGGGATAGACGACGTGGGCCGTCATCATCGAGCTGATCGACGGCTCGTGCGCGAGCTCACGGAATGGCGCGAGCTCGATCCGATCGAGGTCCTCGCGCGATCGCTCCACCCGCGGGAGCGCGAGGTGTGAGTCGACCGTGGTGTCGCCGTGTCCGGGGAAGTGCTTGAGGCACGACAGCACCCCGCCGCGCGCGAGGCCTTCGGCCCATGCGCGAGCGAACCTCGTCACCGCCTCCGGCCTCTCCGCGAACGCGCGGTCGCCGATGATGGGGTTCTCCGGCCGCGTATGAATGTCCGCGACTGGCGCGAAGCTCATCGTTATCCCCAGCGCGGCGAGCTCGCGCGCCTGGGATTCCGCCAGTCGCGAGGCGAAGCCGACGTCGCCGAGGTCGCCGATCCGCCGCATGGGAGGCAGGGCGAGGGCAGGGGGGCCGATCCGGACGACGCGCCCGCCTTCCTGATCGATGGCGACGAGCGCCGGCAGATCGGCCGGCGAAGCAATCACGATGCTGCGTACGAGCCGAGCGACGCCGCGCGGCCCGTCCGCTCCGGGCGCGATGTTCCGCCGGAACAGCACGACGCCGCCGCGCCTTCCGCTCTCGATGGCGCGTCGCTCGCTGCTCGACAGCTCGAGCCCTGCGAGCCCAACCACGAGAAGCTGGCCGCAGAGCACCGCCAATGGTCCGCGCATCGGCTATGGTCTACCACGAACGTGCGATCGGGGTCTCTCGCGAAGCTCGTGCTGTTCGTTGCGATCGGGGCGTGTGGGCCGTCGGCCACGCACGCTCCCGACCGGACCGCTGCGTCCGCGGTGGGGCCGGATCAGGGCGTCGCGTCCGCCGACTCGCATGCGTCGGCGTCCTCGCATGCGTCGGCGTCCTCGCATCCGTCGGCGCCCGCGAAGCCACCCGCCGCGACGCCGAAGCAGGCGGCTTCCATCGAGCGTCCGACGAAGCCGCTCACGGTGCCCGAGGCGCGGCGATACATGCTGGCGTTGATCAATCGTGATCGCGCCTCGCAGGGCCTCGGTCCCGTGGAGCTCGACGAGGGGCCGGCGATGCGCGCGGGTCAGGCGCACGCCGAGGACATGGCGCGCCTCGGATACCTCGGTCACTGGGGGAGCGACGGATCGGTCCCGGAGCAGCGGCACACCGAGGCCGGAGGCGCGGACATGGTGCTCGAGAACGCGCTCTGCTTCACCGACGAAGCGAAGCGTTCGCTCGACCCGAAGCCGCTCATCGACCCGAAGCAGATCGAGCGCGCGGAGTCGCTCTTCTTCGACGAGGTGCCGCCGAACGACGGCCATCGCCGCAACATCCTGAAGCCCGCGCACACGCGAGTCGGCATCGGCATCGCGCAGTCGATGGAGACCGCGAAGGAGCTGTCGGTCCCGTGCTTTACGCAGGAGTTCGTCGACGGCTACGGGACGTACGCGCCGCTCCCGCGCACGGCAAAAGCTGGCGCGGTCGTGCACGTCGAAGGCACGCTGGCGAATGGCGTGCGCCCGACCGGCATCGGCGTGGCGCGCATCCCGACGCCGAAGCCACTCTTGCCGAGCGAGCTCAATCGGCGCCGGAGCTATCCGGTCCCGAAGCCGTACCAGATGTACTGGGGGCCGGGTTTCGTGACGCCGATCGTCGCGAAGATCACGGGGCCGAAGATCGAGATCGACGTCCCGCTGAGCGACAAGGGCCAGCCTGGGCTCTACGAGATCAGCGTGTGGGCGAAGCTCGCCGGCTCGGACGAGCAGACGATGGTGAGCCTGCGCGCGATACGCGTGGAGTGACGGGCCTCAGCGAGCGCCGACCGTGGCGGCCGACGTCCAATCGCGAGGGCAACCTTTTTGACCCTCGGCGCTCGGACCGGCGCACGCGGCCGGATCGCGATGAGGTCCGAGGAGGAGCGTGGCGCTCCGCGAGACGAAGGGATAGCGGAAGCGCCACTCGTACTCGACGGCCTCGACCGCGGCCTCTGCGTCCTCCGATTCGATCGTGGCGTTGAGCTTTTCGAGCTTGAGCCGGATTTGACGGCGCGTTTCGGGGTTGTCCGTCAGCGCGTAGGCACGTCGGAGATAGCGAATCGTCGCCTTGCGCTCACCGGCCTTGCTCAACATCGACGTGGCCGCCAGCGCGCGATCAGGGTCGGCGCCGAGCTCGACGGCGTGAGCGAGCGCGAACGCGCCGTCCTTCCTCCACTGGTCCGCGACAGCTGGATCCTTGATGAACGACGGACCGAGGAACGCCACGTACTCGCCGTAACGGAGCCAGATGTTCGGGTCGGATGGACGCTGCTTCGTTCCGCGTTCGAGGTAGCTCCGCGCGAGCCGCGCGTCGTCCTCCGTGGCGCCGTTGGGGACGAAGAGGAGGAGCGTGTCGACGAAGTCGTAGATGATCGGGTGATCGGGATCGAGCGCGAGGATCGCGTCGATGTATGTCGGCATGTCCGGGAACGCGCGCCTCTCGTCCCAGTGCAGACCGTGCTCGATGAGGAGCTTCGCCCAGAAGAGGTCGGCGCCGACGGTCCGGTACCCGAACGTCATTGCGCGCAGCTGCTCGGGCGGCGGGAGAACCAAGATATCGTCGCGCTTCACGTGCTTCTGCACGTTCGCGAGTCGCGGCTGGACGATGCCGATCGCGGAGGCGCAGAGGAGCACCGCCAGGACGAGCAGCGCCGAGGCCCATCCGCGCTTCATTCGAGCTCGGCCTCAACGTACATGCCCGGCTCGAGGTGCGCCGGCTCGTCCACACGCGCGACACCACGGACCTCGAAGGTGCTGAGGATCCCGTCGCCGTCGAGGTCACCGCGCGCGCGCGCTACGAACGAAGTCCCCGTCGAATCGAATGCGAATGAATAGGCATGCGGGACATCCTCGGGCGCCGCTCGGAAGCCGAGCGCGGTCCAGGTCGGACCGTCCCACGTGCCCGGCGGGTCCGCTTCCTTCTTCCCGCGCGGCGGCACTGCCGGCGTGAGAGGCGCGGATTCGGGGAAGTGCTGGTTCGCTTCGGCATAGGACAGCGCGCCGGAAGCGAGGCGAGCGAGACCAGCCGTTGCTTCGACGTGGTGCGACGAATGCAGCTCTCTCACGAAGGCGGGGACTGCAACTGCCGCGACCGACCCCAGGAGCGCGACTCCGACGGCGAGCTCGACCGGCGTGAAGCGGCGCATCTCACTCCTCGGGGTTCACGGTCGTCATCTGCGGTCCGACGATCGCCGTCAGGCTCTCGTCCGGAGAGATGGTGAGGGAATATCGCGAACGCGTTCCGTCGCCGTCGAGGTCCCCCTCGGCCACGACGATCGCCTTTGCCGAGGCGCCGGCGCCCTGCGCCTCGAACGAGTACTGGTAACACTGCGGCTGAACGATCGAAAATCCGAGCTCTCGCCAAGGGCTCACGGCCCAGTCGCTCGCGTTGCTCTGGTACTTCCGTGCGCGGACGGTGAGCGGATCGTCAGGGACGGGCGCGCGGGAGCTCGGCGGGAAGTGGCGCATCGCGTGGATGGCCTGCGGTGTTGCACCCGAGGGCTGCGTTGCATCGGAGCGGTTGTAGAACTCGGCCGCACCCATCGCGAGCCGGCTCACCGACTCGCGCGCTTCCGCGGTCTTGTTGTGCCGGACGTAACGGGCCAGCGCATACATCCCGATCGCCGAGAGAATGGCGGCGAGCGCGACGAAATTCATGAGCTCGATGGCGGAGAATCCGCGACGCACGCGGCCACGATAGCAGGCGTGACCGAGAGGAGGATGCGGATTCCGCGTCGGAACCGGGACCATTCGCCGACGCGAGGACGGCGGCGATGCCGGCGCGACGGAGCACGTCCGCTTCTGGTCGCGGCGGGTGAAGCCGGTCGACACCACCACGCACACCAGAGAGCGCCCGAGCACCACGCTCCTCACGCGCGTCGGGCCGCAAGCGCTCGCGCCGTTGGAACGCACCCCTCCGGAGCAAGGAGGAGAGAGGACCAGGATAGCGACCCTATCTCGGACGAAATCCGTCCGAGGCTTGCGCCCGCGCGCGAATCGAGGCGCGCGGATTCGATGAGGATCGCGAGCACGAGCTGCGGCGCACGGCCGTTTTTCGTCGCCTTTGGTCCCTGGCGACGGACGTTTTTTGTCCGCACACACGGAACGCCGATGTCGGGCTCACCACAATTTTCCAGGGATTTCCGCGGGACGCTTAGACTTCGTGATGGGAGGCTGCGATGGCACGCGCGCTGCTTATTGGTCGGCACACGATGAACGAACCACGGCGAACCACGCGGAGGGCGAAGCACGACGCTGGCTTCACTCTCGTCGAGCTCGCCGTGGTGGTCGCCATCGTCGGTATCTTGGCGGTCATCGCCGTCGTCGCATACCGGAGGTACATCCTCCACGCGAAGATCACGGAAGCGAGGAACGTCATCTCCGCGATCCGGATCGCGCAAGAGGACTACCGCGCGGAGAGAGGCTCGTACGCCGATCTTGGCGGCACGTACTGCCCGACGCTGGCGGGCAACGGCAATCACAAGACGGGTTGGGATCCGGAGTGCAGTGGAGCCGGAACGCATCCCGATCCGAAGTGGCACACGTTGCCCGTTCACATCGATGGTCCCGTGCACTTCCAGTACGCGACCGTCGCGGGGATGGGTGCCGGCGGCACGGCCTTCCCGCCCACAAATGCGAGTTGGGTCAACTGGGGCGCGGCAGCGCCCACGGGCCACTGGTACGTCGTGATGGCCAAGTGCGACCTCGACGGGGCTGGCACTCCGGACACGGAGCTCGTGGGGAGCTCCCTCTCGAATGACATCTTCTCGCGAAACGACGGCAACTGACCGTCCGCGACACAACCGAAGCTCACAGATTTACGTCGACATGAGGACGTTGCCTCGGTCGAGCGTGAAACATCAACGCAGTCAGAACGGCGTCGACTCGCCGGGAGCAAGAGAGAACATGCGCATCCGAACCAGGAAGAATCAGCAAGGCTTCACGCTCGTGGAGCTCATGATCGTCGTCGCCATCATCGGCATCCTCGCGGTCCTCGCGATCTACGGCGTCACCAAGTACATCACCAACGCGAAGACCGGCGAGGCGCGCAACGCCCTCGGCCAGATCGCCAAGTCCGCGGTCGCCGCGTACGAGGACGAGCGTTCGGACGCAACGCTGATCGCCCCGGGCACACCGGGCCTAACCAACAGCCACCAGGTCTGCGGACCGGCGGGTCGCGTTCCCCTCGCCCTTACCGACGTCGCCAACAAGAAGTACCAGAGCTCTCAGGCCACTGGCGCGGGCGCCAAGGATTGGGCCCTCGGCGACAAGAACAACGGCTGGCCCTGCCTGAAGTTCGCGCTCACCGAGCCCCAGTACTTCCAGTACGCCTACGGCGCGACCGTTGCGTCGAACGAATGGGTTGCGGTGGCGGACAGCGATCTCAAGGGGCCGGGCACCGCCTCGACGCTCGGATTCTCGATCGGCGGTAAGGCCGTCGGCAATCAGATGACGGTGACGCCGCAGATCTTGGAGACCGAGGGCCCCGCCGTCGCTCCGTCGGGAATCGCAGCCGCGATTCCCTGATCACCCACGAGCCATTCATGGCTTCTCAGCCCGGTCAGCGCTCTGCTGACCGGGCTTTCCCGTTGGTGCCCCCCCAGCAGCGGCGCCGATCGAAGGTGGTTTAGGGAGGCGCCGATCGAACGAGGTCGTCCCGACAAAAGCAAAGCGCAAAAGGCGGGAGGGCGATCGACTGTGGGGAACGCAGCGCGGAGCCAAACCGCGGTCGGTGAAGAAGGGGCAGGTATCAGCGAGGTGCGATAGTCATCGCTGCTTCGGTTCACGATCTCGTCAGCGTCTCCGTGCTGACCGGCTCGTCCTCGTCGTCGACGTCGTTCATGGCGAGCTTCTGCATGCGGTAACGAAGGCTCCGGAGCGTGATGCCGAGCGTCTTCGCCGCGTTCGTGCGGACTCCGCCGGAGCGTTCGAGGGCTTGCTGGATCAATCTGCGCTCGACCTCGCCGAGGACGGTGTCGATATCGCAGCCCTCGTCCGGGAGATCGAGGAGCGCCGGCGTAGGGCGCGACGTCGCTCCGCTGACCTCCTGCGGGAGGTCGCCGAGGCCGATGAGCGGACCGGAAGCGAGCGCGACTGCGCGCTCGATGATGTTCTCGAGCTCGCGGACGTTCCCGGGGAACGCGTAGGCGTCGAGCGCACGAAGTGCGTCCGGTGAGAACGCGCGGACCGCCTTGTTGTGCTCGCGCGCGCAGCGCTCGAGGAAGTAGTTGGCGAGCTCGGGCACGTCTTCTTTCCGCTCGCGCAGGGAAGGGACCTCGAGACGGATGACGTTCAGCCGGTAATAGAGGTCCTGGCGGAACTTGCCCGCCTTCACGTCCTCCTCGACGTGCCGGTTCGTGGCGGCGAGCACGCGGACGTCGACACTCGACTCCTCCGCTTCGCCGACGCCGCGGACCTTGCGCTCCTGCAGGACGCGCAGGAGCTTCACCTGCATCGCCAGCGGCAGCTCGCCGATCTCGTCGAGGAGCACCGTCCCCCCGTCGGCTTCGCGGAAGAATCCGAGCTTCCGCGTCGCCGCGCCGGTGAACGCGCCTTTTTCGTGGCCGAAGAGCTCGCTCTCGACGAGCGCCTCCGGGATGGCGCCGCAGTTCACGACGCGGAACGGCTTGTCCTTCCGGTCCGACGAGTCGTGCACGAACCGCGCGATGCGCTCCTTGCCCGTGCCGCTCTCGCCCGTGATGAGGACGGTGCTTCGTCCGTTCGCGACGCGCTGGACGAGGTCGAGGATCCGCTTCATCGCGGCCGAGTGACCGAGGAGGTCCTTCGGCTGCTGGCGGTCCACCTGGGCGCGGAGGCGCGCGTTCTCCTCGGCGAGCGCTCGCTTCTCGAACGCCTTCGCGACGAGCGCGCGGAGCTCCGACGTCGCGAACGGCTTAGTGACGAAGTCGTAGGCGCCGCGCTTCATCGCGTCGATCGCGGTCTCGACCGTCGAGTGCGCGGTCATTACGATGACCTCGGTATCGGGCGACACCTGCTTCGCGACGGTCACGACGTCGAGCCCGGATCCATCGGGCATCATCAGATCCGCGAGCACGACGCCGTACGGCTTCGGCGAGTTCCTGAGGGCGTCGCGTGCGGTACCGAGCCCGGGAGCGGCGGTGACGTCGTAGCCCTCACGCCGGAAGAGGATCGAGAGCATCTCTCGCAGACCGGGCTCGTCGTCGACGACGAGGACACTCCCTTTGGCGCCCATCGGACCGCGCACTATATAGCAGGACCGCGAAAAGCACATCGCGCAGACGGCATGGCCGCCTGCGCGATGGGGGAGCCCGGGCTGTTCAGCCGGGCGTGCGCGTCAGTCGCGGAGCTTTGCGAACGCCGCCTTCGTTTCGCCGGCCTTCACCTCGACCGTGATCGTCTTCTTGAGCGACTGCTCCGAGTTGACGAACATGATCGTGTGCGTGCCGGGTGAGACCGCGACGTGCGCCTGGGGCGTGACGCCGATCGGCTTGCCGTCGAGGACGATCGACGAGGCGGGGAGCGAGTTGATCTTCAGGACCGCCTCGCCGGTCGCGGCCGCGGGCGCGTCCTTCTTCTCGTCCTTCGCAGCCGCCGGAGCAGCCTTCGGAGCAGGCGCCGCCGGCTCCTTCGGAGCGGCCGGCGCCGCGGGCGCGAGCGCGACGGCCGGGGCGGCCGGCGTCTTCGCCGCGGTGCCCTTCGGCGAGAGCGTCACCGTGAAGGTCTTCTCGGCCTGACCGTCGTCGAAGCTGATCTGCTCGCGGTACTCGTCGAAGCCGTCCTTCGTGGCCTGGAGCTCCCACTTCTCGTTGGGATCGAACTCGATCGCCATCGGGAACTGGGGCACCTCTTTGCGGTTCGTGCCGTTGACGAGGTAGACCTTCGCGCCCGGCGTACCGAGTTGGATGGTCGCCTTGCCCTTCACGACCTTGAGGCTGACCGTGCCGAGGTCGACGATCTCGTCCTTCGCGACGCTGATCGTCTTCTCGAGCGGAGCGTAGCGATCGCCGACGAAGCGGAGCTTGTGCTCGCCCGCCTCGAGATCGCGCATCTCCTGCGGAAGCGGTCCGATGTCCTTGCCGTCGACGACGAGCTTCACGCCCGGGTAGGTGGCGGCAACCTTGAAGCCCGTGCCTGCCGCGCTCTTCGACGGAACGAGCTGGAAGTCGCTCGTGGCGTCGCGGCGGCTCTCGACCGTCACCGCACGCGGCGCCGGCGGCTCGTAGCCCTTCGCGGTGACCTTCACCTCGTGAACGCCGGCAGCGATGTCACGCACGATGCACGGCGCGCTCTCGCAACGCTTCGTGCCGTCGACGACGATCTCGAGGTTCTGCACCGCCGCGCCCTTCGCGTCGGCGACGTTCACGACGAGCGTGCCCGCGCGCGGCATGAGGAAGAAGACGGCCGCGCCCGCGACGGCGATCACCGCAGCGAACAGGCCGATCATCATCGGCGCCTTGCTCGGCTGCGGGCGCGGGACCATGTGCGTCGCCTCCATCGCGCGGCTGACCGGCGGCAGGTGCGGCGCCGGCGGTGCGCTCGGAGAGGCGGCCGGGTGATTCGAGGGATGTGCAGGCGGCACCGACGCGCGGGGCGGGGGAGGAACCGAGGCGACCGGCGACTGTGCCGACTGCATCGTGCTCGTGTGCGGAGGAACCGAAGCCGGCGCCTGCTGCGTCGGCGGCATGTGCATCGGCGCGGTCGTCGTCTGCCCGGGCGGGGGCGGCGGCGGCAGCGGCTGCGTCGTGAGGCTCGGGTTCTTCTGCGCGGTCGGAGGAGGCGGCGGAGCCGAGCGGGTCGACTGCGCGCCCGGCGGCGCGGAGCGGAACTTCTGCGACGCCGCAGAGCCGTTCGACTTGTCACGCGGCTGTCCGAGCG
>JAEXCN010000485.1 GCA_023402175.1 Pseudomonadota bacterium
CCGTCCCGTCGGGCATCCCTCCGACCGCGGATGCAGCCACGACTCCGTCGGGGCAGCGAATGCCATGGGTCGTGGTCGGCTCGTCCGGCCCGCGATCGGCGACGAAGACAATCGCGCTCTCGCCGGCGGGAATGGGCCCGGTGTGCTGCACGAGCGTGGCATCGCCCGGATTCGTCCGGTAGACGGACCTCGACAGATCGAGCGACTTACCCTGGAATTCGAGCGAGAGCTCGACGGGCGCCGTGCCGCCGTTCACCACGAACGCGGCGTAGCAGCCTCGGCCGAGCTTGCTCGTGAACTCGGGCGGCTGCATGTAGAACTCGCAGCCGTTGGAGCTTCGATCGATGTTCGCGGCCGCACACGGCTCCTGGCAGACGCCGGCGCCGCAGGCGAGGTTCGGAGGACACGTCTCGACGACTTCACCGGTGCAGGTCTGGATGACCGAACGGCCGTCGAGCGAACATTGAAGGAGGCACTCCCCGGCGTCGACTCCGCCGTCGATCGGATCGAACGGCCCGCCGCCGACGTCGAACGTAGGGCGATGGTCGCCGCAGGCGACCACAGGCGCCGCGGCGAGCGCCCCCGCGCACACGAGCGCGATCGCAGCCGTGGAGATCTCTCGAGAACGATTCATGGCAGTACGATCTCCTGAGGGACGAGGCTCGGGAACGCGACCTGACCGCCGCCGAGCTGACCGACCGAGTCGTCGCCCCAGCAGAAGACGCGCCCGCTCGTGAGGAGCGCGCACGTCGATTTCATCGTGGTCCTCACCTGCGCGACCGGCTCGGGGAGATCGATCTTGACGGGGGAGAGCGCGTAGTCGCGTGTGCCGTCACCGACCTGACCCTGGCGGTTGTCGCCCCAGCAATAGAGCGATCCCGAGGCGCCGGCGGCGCAGCCGCGGAGCAGGTTCCAATTGGAATCGGACGCAGACGTCGCCACGAAGACGACGCGCTCCGGGATGACGACTCGCTCGGGGAGGGCACGCTCGAGAGGCGGTGAGCCGTTGTAGCCAGGCTGCTTCCTCGGTGCCCCCCAACAAAGGGCGGCCGCTCCGGCGACGGCGCAGACATTGTCGTTGGAGGCGTCGATCTGCGTGACGTCGGTCAGCAAAAGCGGGCGCGGGTACGGATCCGGGAACAGCGACGACACACGCGCGATGGGCGGGTTCGCTCCCCAGCTGATCGCCGTACCGTCGTCGCGAACGGCGAACGTGGCATTGCCGATTGCGAGGTCACGGATCGGCGCGCCCGGAGGCACCTCCGCTTCCGTCGGCGGATACGCCTTCGAGGCGCTCGCGCCCGTGACGGGGACCATGACCTGTCCGTTCTGGTTCGTACCCCAGCAAAGCACTCCCTCGTCGACCACCGCGCAGGCGGTCGCGGCGCTCGCCGAAGGCCTCGCGACACGGATCGTCTTCGCGGGAGGGATCGGAAGCTTGACCGGGGTGAGCGCCTTCGTGGTCGCCGCGGAGGTCTGGAGCCAGGGGCCCGTCCCCCAGCACCATGTGTCGCCGTTCTTGTCGATCGCGCACGCACGATCGAGCTCGACGATGTCGGCGAGGCCGATCACACGTGCAGCCCTCGCGCTCGGCGCGCTGCCCGCCTCCGGACCGCGTCCGAGCTGGCCGTTCACGTTGTCGCCCCAGCACGCCACGGTCTCGTCCTGGAGGAGGACACAGAAGCCTTCGCCCAGGATTGTCACGAGCGCCGTGGCGCAAGGCGTGCCCGTGCAGACGACGGGCAGCGGCAATGGCAGCGGTCCGGCGTCGGGCATGGTGGCGTCTTCCTTCGAAGCGTCGCTCGTCGCACCGTCACGGACGCCTCCGTCGTCGTCGGGAGCAGCCTGCGCCGACGCGTCCGCGTCTTCGTCGCCGACGAAATCAGCGCTCGGATCGCTCGAGCAGCTCGCGGTCGCGCTCGCCACGCCCGCGGTCACGGCGAGCACGCCGAAGAGCCGCAGATCAAGGAGTCGTTTTGTGAAATGCACGATCCGTCCCCACTGCCCAGAGGTTTGATGTCGAAGTGCCGCGAATCTTTAGGAGGCTAGATTCGTTTGGAAGTCCATTGAGCGCGATCGTCGAATATTGAAATGAGGCCGCGTCGCTCCAGATGGCCGAGCCGTGGACGATCCTGTAGGTATCGGCGACGAGCCAGGCCTCGTCGAGGGAGCCGGACCAGAGCGACCCAAACTGCTGCCCTAGCCCAGGCTTCACCTCCGTGACCGACACTTCTCCCTGACCGTCGACGGCGATCTTCACGAGCACAGCGCCTTGCGGCCTATAGCTCACGCCGACGATTTCACCCGGTGTGATCGAGATGAAATCGGTCAGTGCCGGCACCATCGGATAACCCGGTTTCTCGACGCAGGAGAGAGGCCCGTTCTGCACGCCGTCGACGATGCGCTGGTATCCGGCCGCCGTCTTGCGCACGATGGTCGTGCATCGGAGGTTGCTGCCGCGCGCCGCGACGAACCAGATGTCGTCGGGTACCCCGACACCACCTTGCAGCCAGAGCGTCGTCGGATCGTCATCGGTGTACTCGACCGTCCAGGATGGCGTGCCAGCGTCGCCGACGACGCCCCCGTCCGCGTCGAGATCACCGGTCATGCGGTAAATCCTCCCGCAGGAGAGCGCGTAAACGTCGCCGCCGATGCCCCACACCCTTAAATCTCGCTGGGTGTCGCAATCGAATCGCGTGCTCGTCCACGTCCACGCCGTCGCGGGAGGGATCGGTCGCTTTCCATGAAAGAGAAATCCACCCCAGGTACCCGTAAACGTGGTCGAAGTGAGGTCTATCGAGTAATAGACTTCGTCCTCGTTTGGCGCCCAAATGCGATTGGGATTGCCAGGGATACCTCGCTGCGTGCCGTCGTCGATGTATTTCCAGCCCGTGCCCGGAGCGATGTCTTCGTTCCATTCGATGACCCGGTTGCCTCGGGTCGTGCTCCAGACACTGGCGAAGGCCTTCTTCTCGAACGGCCAGATGTCCCTGATGGTGAGCTCCGGATCGGGCAGCTCGGTGAGGCACCAGCCTGCGGCGCTGCACGTCTGAAGGGACCCACTCTCCGGGGCGGTCACGTCTGGCAGAGCCGCGCAATCGGCCGAGGCGTCCGTCGTGCTGTCGCCGCCGTCGCCGAGGGGCGTCTGTCCACCGTCAGGGCCAGGCGGCGGCGTCACCTCGTCCTCGGACGAAGCGCATGCGGCGGCGGCGGCGATCGCAACGGCGACCGTCGTGAAACGGAAGTACCGAGCTCTCATGGTTTTCCTCCGAGCGAAAGGAATACTCCGTCACCGCCAATCCAGACGCGTCCCGGCGCCGGAGTCCACACCGCGAACAGATCGGGGCGCCGGCTCCCGAGTCCCGCGATCTCCACGCGTGACCAGGATGTGCCATCGTAGTGAAGAACAGTGGCCGCATCGCCGACGGCCCAGACGTCGGTCGGGGACGAGCCCCACACCGCGCGGAGCGTCTCGGTCGACGGAACGTCCGTGACCACGTCCCAGGCGAACGGGTGACCGGCGTAGTGACGAATCACGCCCCGTCCGCCGACCGCCCACGCGTCCGTCGCCGAAGCGGCCCAGACGCCGTTGAGGTCCGCCCACGTCTGGCTGTCGAAGGGCTTGAACGCGGGAGTGGCGCTCTGCGCTCCGGTGATGTGGATGATGTTGCCGGAATAGCCGACGATCCAGAGATCGTCTGCCGAGCTGCCGTGGACGCTCGTCATCTGACGACAACCGAGCGTCGCGCAGGTCCCCCCCGGGAGCACCTGCGCGACCTGGAGGCGGTTTGTCTCCGGCACGACGCGAAGGCGCCAGATGCCGTTCACGCGACTCTGCAGGGCGGTGAGGGAGCCGCCCGGTTCGGGGATCTTCTCGATCGTGGTGAGCCACACCCACTCGGCGCCCTCCGCGATCCATGCCGAGCCGACGCGCTTGGTCGAGTTTTGGAGCTCCAAAAGGGACCCGGACGGCTCGCCGACTGCGACCCAGCCGCCAGCGGACGGGGGCCCCGCGTCGACACCTGCGGCCGCCGCGTCGAAGTTGCGTCGGTAGATGGAGGAGAGCGTCGAGATCGCGACCTCGTCTTCGTCGCGCAGCCACACGTCCTGCATCGTCTCCGTGGTGCCCGTATCGGACCGCTTCCACGACGTACCGTCGTAGTGCGCGACCGTGCCGTTGACACCGACGAGCCACACGTCGGAAGCGTTGCGCGCGCGAATCGCGTTGATCCGCGTTCGTAGATCGAGCGGTCCGCCTTCCAAGCTCGGCTCGAAGGGACCGAAGGAACAGAGCACGTCGTCGGTGCACGGGAGCGATGGATCATCCCTCGCGTCGTTGTCGGCGACGGCATCGGAGCCTGCGTCCACGGAAGGAACGGACACGTTGGGCGGAGGCTCGGAGTCCGAAGCGAGCTCGTTGCTGGCGCAGGCGACGAACATCGCCAGGGATGCGCCGCAGCCGAGCGCGATAGACGCGGAGAACCAGCGGACGTTCATTGCGTAAAGACTCCTCCGTCGCACACTTCGACGACGCAACCACCGAGCACGCACGGCTGTCCCGCCACGAGGTCGCACGTATTGCCGCAAGCCCCGCAATTTCGCGGGTCGGATAGGAGGTTCGTCTCGCAGCCGTCCTTCGAGTCCCCGTTACAGTCGCCGCGGCCCTCGGCGCAGCCGTACTTGCATGACCCGAACGAACAGTGGGCGGCGCCGGTCACCGTCGGCGTGTTGTTGAGGCAGTCGATCGAGCAAGAACCGCAATGGCGCGGATCGGTCAGGATGTCGATGCATTCGTCCCCGCACAGCGTCCTGCCTGGCGGGCAGGCACACTCGTAAACGTTGTTTCGGTTGCGGATGCACGTCTGGCCGGGATCGCACGCCTTTCCGCATGCACCGCAGTTGTCCGGCGAGAGGATGTGGGTCTCACAGCCGTTCGCGCCTACACCATCACAGTCCCGGTACTCTGATGTGCATTTTTCGTGACCGCACTCGCCGCCCGCGCAGCCGAAATACATGTTAGAGCGCGGGAGCGCGCCGTCGTCAGGCTTACATACAACTCCGCAGCCCCCGCAATTCATGTCATCGAGCATCGGGTCGCTGCACGAAGCCGGCAGGCCAGGCCCTGGAGGCGGGCAGTACTGGTGCCCCGGATCACATCCGCATTGGTTGTCGGGGCGATCGCCGATGTGGACGCAGGGCTTCTTCGGATCCGTGCATCGGTCTCCGCAGCCGTTGCAGTTCTCGTTGGTCCCGAGCAGGACCTCACAGCCGTCGTCGATGACGCCGTTGCAATCGGCGTAGTGGATCCCCGCAGCGTTGGAAGAACATTCGCTGACGCACTGACCGTCGACGCAGTCGAACTTCATATTCGCCGTGCCGGCCGTTCGGCAAACGAGCCCGCACGCGCCGCAGTTTCGCAGATCCGACCTGAGGTCGACGTCGCAAGCGAAGGGTGACGTCGGGCACGTCGTCCGTCCGGCAGGGCACTTGTTCGACGGGCAGTATTGCGTGAGCTCTGCGCGCGCGTCGGGCTCGCCTGCATCGGACGATTCGACGAACGGAGGAGGGCTACCTGCGTCGTCTACGACGCCATACCCGAGCGTCCTGAAGGACGACGTGCAGGCGAAGACGAAGAGTCCCGCGGACGCGAAGAGAACCGTTGCCATGCGCGCCATCCAGCGGCGCTCGCTCCTCTGCGCCGAGCTCATGGCGTCACCTCGAGACCGAGCGCCGACTGAGCGCGCCGGTTGTACGCCGAGTCGGGGTGAGACCTGAGGAAGCGGTGGCCTTTCGCCATTGCTTCGTCGCGCCGTCCCATCGCAACGAGCGCCTGGATCTCGAGCACGTCCGCCTCCTCGTTGAAGCGTCCGCTTCGGAACCGGCGGCGGTACGTCTCGACGCGCGCGAGGGTCTCCTCGGGACGCTTGGCGGTGAGGGCCGCGCGCGCGGAGTCGATCATTGCGAGCTCGTCTTGAATGGTCGCATCCGCATCGTCCGAGACACTCCGACGAACCGGAGGCGGAGCAGCCGGCTTGCTGGCGACTGCTTCCGCACGCGCCGCCGGCAGAGCATCGATGCGAATCCCTTCCGGTGACGCTGGCGCCGGAGGCGCAGGCGGCAGATCCGGCGCTGATGCAAGCGCGGGGAGCGCAGGCGGCTGGCTCGGCGCCGATACGGACGCGGGAACGGCTCCCTGCGGGCCGCTGGACCCGAACGTCGAGAAGAGCGCTGCACCACCGACGCAAGCGACGGCGAGCGCGAGCATCGTCTGTGCGAAGGGAATGCCCGTGCTCGAGGGAGGATCGTGGGCGTCGGAACGAGCTGCGCGGTGCGCGGCGACGGCCGCGAGCGTTCGCGTCTGTGCCGGCTCGTGCTCCTCTGGGCCGTCGACTTCCGCCGAACGGAGGACGCTCGCCAGGTCCTCGGGGAGGTCCGAGTCCAGGAGCGGCTTCATCTGGCTCATCGCGCACCTCGAACGATGCGCGGCCCGCGCGACATGAACATTTCGCGTGCCCGTCGCAAGCGCGACGCCACGGTCCCTTGAGGAGCTCCGATCATTTCCGAGATCTCCGGCACTGTGAGTCGTTCGAGCTCGAAGAGGATGAACACGGCGCGGAGCTCGTCAGGCATCGTGTCGAGGATGGTTTGGAGCATCGCCCGAGCCTGGACGCCTTGGAGGTGCTGCTCGGGAGTGGGCCTCGCGTCGACTTCCGCCTGGACCCGCTCGTCATCGAGGACCTCGTAGCGTCGCTGTACGCGCCGGCGCACGTGGCCCACGGCGTAGATGCACGTCTGGAACAAGAACCCGCGCTCGTGACGGATCGTTTCGAGCTTGTTGGAGGCGATGATGAAGACTTCCT
Source organism: Pseudomonadota bacterium (assembly GCA_023402175.1). Lineage (GTDB taxonomy): Bacteria > Myxococcota_A > Polyangia > Polyangiales > Polyangiaceae > Labilithrix. The sequence goes on from JAEXCN010000485.1 coordinate 6,861, forward strand.
GGACCACGTCCTCGACGTCCGCCGCCGGCACGCCGAGGCGCTGTGCGCTCCTCCACACGAAGGCGTGGTGATCCCGAACGAGTCGTTCGAGCGTCCGCGGCTTCGATTCCACCTGGGGCGTCTCACGGTCGTTCGATGCCATCGCACGCGGAGCAGCCTGATCCGTCAGCAAAAGCGGTCCGGGAGGGACCCGAGCAAGAACTTGCTCAATCGACATGCCATCGTTGTGAACCGCAGCTTTCGCGATCCGATCGCGAAAACGTCATCGCCGAGGAAGATCGCCGAGAACGCTAACGAAAGCGGGCGACAGCGGCGACGCCGGCACTCCCCTCGAACAGCACAGCCGGCGCGGCATACGCGACGCGCGGAGGGTCTCGCACGTCGAAGCGCGGTCGTTCGAACGGCACGAGGACGGTCGCGGCAAGCTCGAGCGCAAACCAGGGGGCCACCGCGATTCCGCCTCGAACCGCGCCGGTCGAAGCCGTCCAGCGCTCGCTCACCGGCTCGTGTCGGGGGAGGTCAGCCGCGATCCCGGTGACCGAGCCAACATCGACCCCGAGATACGCGCCGACGAAACACGGCCCGATCGAAACGCGCGCCGCCGCCTCGAGGCGTGCGCTCTTGAGCCGGAAGTGCACATTGCCGGCACGTTCGGGCGTCGTGGTGAAGTCGGACCAACCCCACGAGAGCCGAAGCGCCGGTGCAATCCGGTCTACTCCGATTGTCCGGGACAGCTCCGCGTGAACGCGCGCCCCCCAGCTCGGCTCTGGCGCGCGCGTATGATTCGCGGCGAGCCCTCCGCTCCACGTCCACATCTCACCTGAGGGACGCGATGGCCGTTGCGGGGACCTCACCGGAGCCCGTGCCCTCGGCCTTTTGGGCTTCCCCCGGGCCTCACTGGTCCGTGGAACGAACGTCGTCGGCGGCGCTGGCGCCTCGCTCGCAGGCTCCGGCTCCGGCTCCGATTCGCCGCTCGAGGTGGGCTCCGAAAGCGGGTCGAGCGCGATGGCGACGAAGACGACGAGCGACATCGCCACCGCCTTGCACGACCCGGCTCGAATCGCGCGCGTGTTCGGGGACGTTCCCGGCTGACGGATCACGAGCTGTCCGGCGAATGACCCGCCTTCACGCACGATCCGGACGTCGAAGGAGCGCGCGTCCGCGCCGTCGACCCAGCTCGCCTGGATGCGCGGCGACAGCGAGGCGACGAAGTCGCGCTCCGAGGGGCAGCCCGCCGGAGCCTCGTAGCTCAGATGAAGCCGCGAAGCTGCGTCGTCGGCGCGCGCTTCCGAGGAACGAAGGACGGCGCAACCGCCCGCGACGAGAGCAGTGATGGCTCCTCGCAGCAACGAGCGCATCATCCCGGAGGGACCATACATCAGCGGCCGCCGCGGGTGCGCCGCCTCGCGCTGCCCTGAGCTCGTTCCCCGAACGATCGGGTAGTGGAGATCGTCACGTCACGGGCAAGCTTGCGCCGGGGCGTGGCGTTCCGGCTGGCACGGCGGGCAGTGATACGTCGATCGACCGGGCTCGGGTCCCCGTATGAAGCGAACGATCAGGGTCTGACAACGGAGGCACGGCCGGCCGCCGCGGCCGTACACCCAGAGGCGAGAGCGACCAGCGGCCCTCAGATCCTCGCAGACCTCCGCGCGGCCGAGGCGCTCGCCCGCGCCGACCTTCGCGAGAGCGACCTGCTTCGCGGGCGAGGCTCCGGAGCGGTCGGCGGAGTAACCTGCACCCGCCCGGAGGTGAAGATGCGTCCGAGAGTGCTGGTATCGTGGAGCAGTGGGAAGGATGCTGCCTGGACGCTCCATGTCCTCCGCCAGCAAGGGAACGTCGAGATCGTCGGTCTTCTGACGGTCGTGAGCCGCGGAGACGACCGCGTCGCGATGCATGCGGTCCGCGAGGACCTGCTCGAGGCGCAGGCCGAGCGCGTCGCCGTACCGTTGTGGAAGGTCCCTATCCCGGACCCCTGCTCGTCGGAGGAGTACGCAGCCGCGATGGCGCGCGCCGTCGACGAGGCACGCGCGGCGGGCGTGAGCCAGTTCGCGTTCGGCGACTTGTTCCTCGAGGACGTGCGCGCCGCGCGTGAACAGAAGCTCGCACCGACGGGCCTCTCGGCGATCTTCCCCCTCTGGCGCCGCGAGACGAAAGCGCTCGCGATGGAGATGATCGGCGCGGGCCTCCGAGCACGGATTGTCTCGATCGACCCGAAGCGGCTCGATCGATCTTTCGCCGGCAGAGCGCTCGACGATTCGCTCCTGCGCGATCTCCCTCCGGAGGTGGACCCGTGCGGCGAGCATGGTGAGTTCCATACGTTCGTGCACGACGGTCCTATGTTCTCGCGACCGGTCCCGGTCATGCCCGGCCCCGTCACCGAGCACGACGGCTACTGGTATGCGGACTTGCTCCTCGGTCCCGACCGGTAGAGTCGGCGCGCACAGTACGCGGTTCACTTGTGCGCCTCCGCGGCGCGCCGACTTCGATCGTCGTCCGGTGGACGATGCTCCCGCCTCTAACCCGGTGACACGTCACGAAGTGGAGCTTCGCGCTGCCGATGGCGCGAGAGGAGAGCGAGGACGAGCACGGCGCCGAGACCGGCGTAGGCCACGAGCGGCCACGCCGTAGCGGCGGGAAGAAGGACGACCGCAATGGTGCCGGTGCCGACGAGGAAGATGCTGCTCGTGCAGTAGTAGAGCGCCGTCGACGTCCCGGCGATCTCGGAGAAGGACGCCAGCGCGCCATTGGCCGATACCGAGACGGTCATCGCGATTCCCACCGCGATGATCCACGCCGGCAACATGAAGCCGACGACATGATCGATCATCGTCTCACGCCCTACGAGGAGCACGGCACCGAGCATGATCAGCGCCATTCCCCGCGCCAAGCAGCCGCGCTCGCCGTATCGCTCGACCAGCCGAGCTGCAAAGCGCGACGTGAGGATCAGGACGAGCGCGACAGTGCCGAAGATCGCGCTGAAGCCGAGCGGCGAATACCCGTGCCTCTGAATGATCACTCCCGGCGCGATCGAGAAGTAGACGAAGAACGATCCCATCGCGACGCCGTACCCGAGCGTGTACGTCCAGAACGCCCGATGACGAAGCACGATGCCGAGATGCTCGAAGCGAACGCTCTTGCTCTCGGGCGGCCGCGTCTCCGGCCACAGCATGAGCGCACGAAGCCCCGCGAGCGCAGGCAGCACGGCCAACGTCAGGAAGATGGCTCGCACTCCGTCGGCCTCGTAGAGCGTCGCGCCCAGAAACGGCCCGAGCGCGGGGACGAAGACGAGGATCGCGCTCATCGTCGCGTAGATGCTGCTGCCTTCCTTGCGCGTCGCATACACGTCCCTCACCGTGGCGAACGTCGCAACGACCATCGCTGCTCCGCTCGCCGACTCGACGATCCTGAGCAGCACGAACGGCAAGAACGACCGCGTCCACGCGAGGCCGAGAGACGCCAGCGTGTACCCGGCGGCGCCGCCGAGCAGCACCGGGCGACGCCCAACCCGATCGGAGAGCGGTCCGAAGACGAGCTGTCCGGCGCCGAGCAGCAGCAGGTAACCGGAGAGCGTGAGCTGGATGTACTTGGGTGTCGTGCCCAGCAGACCGGGCATGTCCGGGATCGCGGGCAGATACATGTCCATCCCGAGCGCCGCGATCAGGTCGAACGGACACATCAGCAGCAGCGCTGCCGATAGAGAGAAACCCCACGAGCGTTGATTGTGATTCTGAGTGCGCACGACGGCGCCTCCTTGTCGAAAGTCGAAAGGATGGCGGTCGCGCCCGAGCATTCGGGTCGATCGAGGCGCGCCGCAACGACTGATTGGGATCAGAAGCTGCGGCTCAGTGGTCTGCGCGCTCGGCGCTCGCTTTCATGACGGTGCTCGTCTCGCTCGAATCGCGTAGCTCGTAAGTCGGCGCCGGCCCGTGCGCAAGCAGGAAACAGGATAGCGTGCCGCGCAGCCCAGGTCAGCTCTCGAGCACCCGCGATAGCGCTGCGTCGAGCTGCACAGTCACGCACCGGGCGAGGCTCGCGTGATCGCGGTCGGAAATCTTCATCCGCTCGGCGAGCCGGTTCTTCACCCGGTATTCGAGCTTCTGCCGCGCGGAGCGCACCGCCGACGCGACCACTTCGCACGTCGCGCCGTACAAGAGCGAGAGCGCCGCGAGGTCGTCCCTCTCGACGATCGCGTCCGCGAGTATCGCCCGCTCGCGCGCATCGAGCGACGTCAGCGTATGCGCGATCGTCAAACGCAGGCCGGGCAGGTACGTCTGCTTCACGCGCTGGAGCTCGGGGTCGAGCGCCAGCGTCGATCCGCGTGGCGGATCGGCGAGGAGCGCGTCCTCGAGCGTCGTCGGACCCTGCTTCATTCCGCTCGCGAGCGCGAGGAAGAGCCGACTCGTCACGCCCCGGACGTAGGCGTCGAGCTGGATGTCTCCTTTGTAGAGCGCGATCCGCGCCGCGCCGCCGTCGGGAATGTAAAGCAGGCGCTTCCACACGAGCTGGCGCGCGAGCGTCTGGCTCAAGCCCGGCGGACGGATGCGTGCGTGCGCCGCGTCGATGTCCTCGGCCGTGAGCTCTTCGAGGAAGTCGTGCGCCGCTCGTACGCCCTTCGCGCAGGCGCACGCGAGGAGCAGGTCGTCCGCGTAGACGTCCTCGTCGAGGCGCGGGTCCGGAACGCGGGCGAGGATGAACGCGTCGAGCTCGGCGTCCGTGATCGTGCCGAGCTCGGGCCATGTCTCTCGGGCGTTCGCGCGCAGCCGAGGGAGGACCTCGCGACCCATCGCCGTCGAAGGTAGCACCCGCCCGATGGGTGAGCGAGGGACGACCGCGCGCGGCGGCGCACCACGGCGCCGGACGACACCGTTTGCGGTCGGTCCGGCGCACGCCGGGAGTCTGGCGCCCGCGGGTCGGTGTGATTAGCCTCGCGCTTCCCATGACGTCGCACGACGATTTCAAATTCTCGGCCGCCCACGGCGCGAACATCGACGCGCTCGGCGATGTGCTTTCGCATGCCTTCGGCTTTCCGCGTGAGGACGCGAGGTCCTGGTTCGAGCGCGCCGGGCTCGAAAACGTCCGCACGCTCGAGCGCAACGGCCGAGTATGCGGTGGTCTGATCGAGATCCCGATGGGGCAGTTCTTCGGCGGGCGTTCGGTCACGACGATGGGCGTCGCCGGCGTCGGCATCGTCCCGGAGGAGCGCGGGCGCGGGGTCGCGACGCATCTAATGCTCTCGATGCTGCGGGGGGCGCGGGCTCGCGGTTTCGCGCTCTCGACGCTGTATCCGGCGACCGTGTCCCTCTATCGTCGCGTCGGCTACGAGCGCGGAGGTGCTCGCTTCTCGATCTCGCTCGACCCTCGCACATGCGAGATCCCGCGCGTTCCCGAGATGATGATCGCAGAGGTCAGCGGAACGCCGGCCGATGTCGTGGCGCTCTACGAGAAGACCGCGCGCCGCTGCGATGGGTACATCGATCGCGGTCCTTACGTCTGGTCGCGCGTGTCGACGCCACGTGGCCTCGTCACGAAGACGTTCACGGCCTCGCACGGCAGCACGCTCGAGGGATACGTCGTCCTCTCGCACAAGATGGAACCCCCGGCCTCGACCGTCACCGTCACGGACATTGCCGCGACGACCGCGCGAGCCGCTCGCGCGCTGCTTCGTGTGCTGGTCGAATATCGCTCGCTCGCGGCGCTCGTCCAATGGTACGGCGGTCCGTCGGACCTGTTCACGAACCTCCTGCCGGAGCGTCACTGCGAGATCCGTCTCACCGACTATTTCATGGTCCGCGTCGTCGACGTCGCGAACGCCCTCGCGCTCCGTGGATGGCCGCGCGCGATCGACGGCGGGCTCACGATCGAGCTCGACGATGCATCGATGCCCGAGAACAGCGGCGTCTATGGGCTCGAGCTCGAAGGCGGCCGCTTGCGCATCGCGGCGGGCGAGGCCAAGGGGCCACGCGTGAAGATCACGGAGCGAGGCCTCGCGGCCCTCTATACCGGGCAGGCGCAGGCGCACGTGCTCGCGAGCGCGGGCTGGCTCGAGGCCGACGAGGACGCGCGCGAGCTGCTCGACCGGTGGTTCGGCGGTCCGCTGCCGACGACGCGTGACTTCTTCTGAGCCTTTCTCAGGAGAGCGGCCGAGAGAGCCGTGCGATCGGCGTCTGGCACCGAGCGCACCTGCGCACGTCGATGACGGTACCTTCGGGCCAGTGCACGACGTGCTCGGCGAGCTCCGCGCGCGCGAGCGTGCGCACGGGGACGAGGTCGGCGAACACGGACGCTTCGTAGTCGGCGCCGCAGCGCCCGCACCTGGATCGTGCACGCGTGCGGTCGGCGTGACCGCTCGTCATCGGTACGGCCCCGAGGGGGAAGGCTTGGCGCGGTCCATCCCCCGGACGCCGTCGAGGTTCGCACCGTCGAAGCGCGTGCCTTCGAGGCGTGCATCGTGGAGGTCGGCGCGCTCGAGGCTCGCCTCGGTGAAGTCCGCGTTCGACAGGTCCGCGCCGCGGAGGTCGGCCTTCTCGAGGCTCGATCCTGCGAAGACCGCGTCGACGAGCCTGGCCCCGCGAAGATCGACGCGCTCGAGGTTCGCGGACGTGGCGCCGATCGCGGAGAGATCGGTGTCCCGCAGATCGGCGTTCTCGAGGTTCGCCGAGGTGAAACGAGCGGCGTGGGCCTTCGCTCCGCGCAAGCGCGCGTGCTCGAGGTTCGAGCGTGCGAGGTTCGCGTGCTCGAGGATCGCTTCACGTAGATCCGCGTGCTCCAGGTTGCTGCCATCGACGGCCGCGTTCGTGAGGTCCGCGCGAACGAGCACCGCGTGCTCCAGGTTCGAGCCGCGCAAGTTCGCATCCGCGAGCCGAGCGCCCTCGAGGACGGCGTGCTCGAGGTTCGCGCCGTCGATCTTCGCCCCGCGCAGATCGGCGCCGGCGAGCGACGCCTCTTCGAGGTTCGCCCGCCGGAGCGAAGCGCCCGCCAGCCTCGCCCCGTCGAGCTTGATTCGTTCGAGATCCGCGCCTCGCAGATCGGCTCCTTCGAGCATTACGCCGGCGAGATCGAGCTCCGCATCGCGTGCCTCGGCGAGAGCCTCACGCAGATCGTGGGCGCGCGCAGACTGGAAGAGCACCCGGCCATCATGGTGACGGATCACGATCGGCATGGGCAGTAACGCTAGTGGCCGGCGAGCTCGAGGGCCATGTCATCGGCAGCCACGAGTGTTTGCCGAAGGCGACAGAAACCGAGAGAGCTCGTCCGCGACTGACCTCCGCCGCCAGATCGCTTTGCCATTCGCGCCAAAACGAGGCGACGAGCCGATGCTTGGTTATCCTGCGACGGCGATGGACGAGCCGGAGCGAAGACGGTCCGGGCGACCGCAGCGCGAAGCGGCGACGCCCTCTGCGCTCGCGCCGGCGCTCCTCCGATGGGCCGCGCAGAACGGGTGCGATGCGTCGCTGATCGCGCATCGCGGAGGCCTCGATCCCGCTGAAGCCGATCGTGACGCGGCACCGGTCACGGCGCCCGGGCTCGCGACGATGCTGGCGATGACCGCCGAGCTCGTGGCGGAGCCTCACCTCGCGCTGCGCCTTCCGAGCGAGCTGCCGTTCCGGCGCTATGACGCCGGCGCCCTTGCCGCGCGGGTTGCCGGAACGCCGCGCGATGCGCTCGCGGCGATAGCCCGTTACGCTCCGCTCGTCTTTCCGCGGCTCGAAGCGACGCTCGTCGAAGCGTCGGACGAGGTCCGCCTGCACGCGCGCATCGGCGGCGCGCCGCGCGCGCTCGGACATCATGTCGACGAATACGTCCTCGCGTTCGCGCTCGGGCACTGCCGTCGTGGTGAGACGCGCCTCGTTCCACGGCGCGTGTGGCTCGCGAGCGCGCGACCGCCCGGCGATCTCGGCCCGCTGGTTCGTGCGATGGGGACCGACGAGATCGAGCTCGGCGCCGAGGACACCGGCATCGCGCTCGCGTCAGCCGACGCAAGCAACGCGCTCCCGTCGTTCGATCCCATGCTCGTCGCTGCTGCCGAGCAGATCGCGTCCGCGGCGCTCGCATCGGCGCCACGCCCGGGCGCGCTCGCCGCGGCCGTCGGCGCGAGGATCGAAGCGATGCTTCCCGGCGACGTCGGCGCCGATGCCATCGCAAGCGCGATGAAGATGAGCGGCCGAACGCTGCAACGACGGCTCGAAGACGAAGGCGTCCGCTTCTCGGTGGTGCTCGACGACGTGCGCGAACGGCTCGCGAAGAAGCTCCTCGGCGACGGAACGGTCCCGCTCGCAGAGATCGCCTACCGGCTCGGGTTCTCGGACCTGGCGACCTTCAGCCGAGCGTTCAAGCGCTGGACGGGTATACCTCCGGGGGCGTATCGGCGCCTGCCGCGCTGAGCGAAACCTTCCGAAGGTCTCGTTCATCGTAGGATGAAGATCCATCCATGGCCGCGCGCTACGTCGTCTTCTTCATGGTCGCGTCTCTCCTGATGGGGAGCGCGCACCGCTACATATGGGCGCGGCTCGTTCGTGACGCCGCGCTGCCTTCGCCCTGGGGGCGCATCGCGACGATCGCGATCATCGCGCTCTTCATCATCCTCATGGCGGGTTTCGTCGTCTTCCGGTTCCTCCCCCGGAGCGTCGCGTCGCCGTTCATGTGGATCGGGTACACGTGGCTCGGCGTCGTCTTCTTCCTCGTGATGGCGCTCGGCGTGACCGATCTGGCGCGCGTGCTCACCCTCCGCGTGCAGGGCGCCGAAGCGCTCGATGACCCGTCGAGGCGACAAGCCATCTCGCGGCTGTTCGCCGGGGCAGCTGCCATCCTCGGCCTCGGAGCGAGCGCCGTCGGCGTAGTGAGCGCGCTGTCGCCCGTCGCGGTGAAGCGCGTCCGCGTTGCGATCGATCGGCTATCGAAGTCGGCATCGGGGATGCGCATCGTCCAGATCAGCGACGTCCACGTCGGCCCGACGATCGGCAAAGACTTCATCGAAGACATCGTCGGCCGCATCAATGCCCTGAATCCCGACGTCGTTGCGATCACCGGCGACCTCGTGGACGGCTCGGTGGAGGAGCTCGCCATGCACGTCGCGCCGCTCGCGAAGCTGCAGGCGAAACACGGCGTCTACTTCGTCACCGGCAATCACGAGTACTACTCGGGCGTCGACGAGTGGATCGCGCATCTCGAGAAGCTCGGGATCAAGGTGCTCCGCAACGAGCGCGTCCGGATCGGCGGTGAGCACGGATTCGACCTCGCCGGCATCCACGACCACTCCTCGAGCGGCTACGGCCGAGGGCACGGCTCCGATCTGAAGAAGGCGCTCGACGGACGCGACGAAGAACGCGCGTGCGTCCTCCTCGCGCACCAGCCGCGCGGGATCGAGCTCGCGGACGAGCTCGGCGTCGACCTGCAGCTCTCCGGGCACACGCACGGCGGCCAGATGTTCCCGTGGAACTTCGCGGTGCGCTTGCAGCAGCCGTTCGTCGCGGGGCTTCATCGACTCCGGCGCGCGCAGATCTACGTCAGCAAGGGCACCGGGTATTGGGGACCCCCGATGCGCGTCGGCGCTCCCGCGGAGATCACCGAGATCGAGCTCGTGAGCGCCTGACCGTTCGGCGTCGGCGCGCCACGAGGCAGGACGTCCGCCGCCACGAGGCAGGACATCCTCCGAATCGGGTGCGACATGCACGCATCGATCTGAAGCACGGCCGGGAAGTCCCGCCGCAACGCCGCGGTTCTAGCGTCGTACCTTGGTCCATCGCGCCGCTGCTACCCCACGACCTCATCCGTCGTCTCGCGCTCCAGCTCTAGCGTCGGCGAAACGGCGTGAGCATGTTCCTCGCCGTCCGATGACGACGACGGTGCCGCCGAACAGTGGCCATTCGGAGAGCGACGCCGCATGGCAGCTCATCCGGAACGACGTCTTCGACCGCATCCTCGACGACGCCGAGCTCGACCGCCTCCTCGAAGAACGCGCGAAGACGAGCGCCGAGCCTCACGCGGATCTCGTTCGCTTGATGCTCGGCATGTGTCTCTCGGAGGCGGAGGCCCAAACGCTCTTCGGTCGCGTCATCGAGCACCGGCGGGAGATGGCGCGAGCCCTCGGCCGCCCGGTCCACGTGCGCGTCGCGGCGCTCGACCTGATCACGAGCAAGCCCCGGAGCCGGCGGAGCACGCGCGGGAGCCGTCCGATCATGGTCGCTCCGGCCCTTCTCGAGCGGGCGCTCGAAGAGGCCGGCTCCGACGGGGTGACCGGGCTACCGCGAAGCACGCACTTCATGAGCCTCCTCCAGCACGAGCTGCGGCAGCGCCGTCGTCGCGTGTCGGTGGTCTTCCTCGACCTCGATGGCTTCAAGCGCGTGAACGACGAGCATGGCCATCCACGAGGCGACGAGGTCCTTCGCACGATGGCGGAGGCTGCGCGTTCGGTGCTTCGTCGCGGCGACGTCCTCGCCCGCGTCGGCGGCGACGAGTTCGCGCTCATGCTGGTCGAAGCATCGCCGGACGAGTCGCGCTCCGCCGTCGAGCGTCTGCGCGCGCGCTTCGAGGAGATGACGAAACCGTTCGCGACGTCGTTCTCGGCCGGCATTGCGATCGCCGACGCGACGTCCAGCGCTGAAGACCTCATCGCGCGTGCCGACCGCGCGATGTACGAAGAGAAACGCCGGCGCGCCGCGCGGTGACGTGACCGGCGCGAGCGCCGCTGCGCGCGTTCCGCTAGGGCATCCGCGCCTTGCGTCGTGCTCTCTCGGTGCAGCTGAGCTCGAGTTCAACGACTTCCCGCCGAACCTCCCGATCGGCTCCTGACGCGTTATCCTTCGGAGGGTGAGTGTCGGCACGCATCGGCCGTTCCCCACGCGTTACGCAAACGTCGAGGCTGCACGGCGCCGCTTCGGCGACCGCGTCGATCGCCTCGGCCGTCACCTGTGGGACAGCGACGACGTCGCCGATCGCGTGATCGATGCGATGGCCGAGATGGACAAGGGCGAAGGCTGGCGCCTGTTCAACCGAGCTCTGCGCGGTGACGCGATCCCCGAGGCGCCGCTTGCCATGCGCGAGCTCATCGAACAAGCCGCGCATGTCCCCGCGTGGGTCGACTGGACTACGACCGATCGTGGCGGCGCCCTGCTGATGCGTGCAGGCGCGCTCGGCGGAGCGGTGCTGGGCGCACGCTCGCTCGTGCTCGGTTATGCATCGCCTGGAGGGAACAAGCCTCTCGTCTTCTCGGGACGGCTCAAGGAACAAGCGGCGCGACGGTTGAACGAGACGGCACGCTTCGTCCAGGCGGTTTGTCGACCGGCGGGGATGCGTCCGTTCTCCGAGGGCTGGCAGATCACGCTGAAGGTCCGCCTCATCCACGCGCAGGTCCGGAAGATGATCCTTGCGAGCGGCCGCTGGAGAGCGGACGCGTGGGGCCTGCCCGCGAACCAGCACGACCTCGCCGGCACGACGCTGCTCTTCTCGGTCTCGATCATCGACGGGCTCCGCAAGCTCGGAATGCGCATCTCCACCGACGAAGCGGAGAGCTATACCCATCTCTGGCGGTGGGTTGGGCGCACGATCGGCGTCCATGAAGACGTGCTTCCCGCCTCCGAGCTCGAGGCGATGCGCCTCGCCGATCTCATCGAGATCACGATGGGCGATCCCGATCAGGACTCACGCGATCTCACGCGCGCCCTCTTCGACTCCGCGTTCGAGGGGTGCAACACGAAGGAGAAGATCCGCGAGGCGGAGCGGCACGTGATGTTCGGCCAGGTCATCTGTCGCGAGCTCATCGGCGACCAACTCGCCGACAAGCTCGACGTCCCGCGCCAGCCGATCCGCTACGCGATGCCGATGATGAGGCGCCTCGTGAGCACCGTGGAGCGCGTGACGCGCGCGGTTCCGTTCGGCGAGCGGAGCGCGGTCGCCGTCGGCACACACTACTGGGATCGCGTCGTCGAGATCGGCCTGCAGGGCGCGACGTACGAGTTCCCGCTTCCGAAGAGCCTGTCGAACATCGCCGCCTGACCAGCCGAGGGTGATCGAAAATCCAAGGCCGATGTCACAATCTGCGTCGGAGCGGAGACGTCCGGTCATGCGCCTTTCCCGTCTTCTTCCTGCGGCGCTTGCGATCTCGGTGTTCGGTTGCACCGGATCCGAGCGAACGTCGGCATCTCCTCTTCCTCCGCCGTCTCGCTCTCGGACAGCGGCATCGGCATCGCCGTCGCCCGCATCGACGACGAAGAGCGTGCCCTCGAAGATGACGGAAGCCGACAGGGATCCGTCCGTCGCGAGTGAGCGACCCGCCAGTCCTTCTTACGACCTCGACGCCGATCAGAAGCGGCGCGCGAAGGTGGCGAGAGACGAGCTCGGACCCAAGGCGATGTCGACCGTGGTGTCCGACGTGTTCGTCGTGATCGGGCCGCCCGGATGGCAGGGCGGTCGGTACGAGCAGAGCGTGATGTTGATGAAATCCGCCATCGCGGGCTTCATGAACGGACGTTTCGGCAAGAAGCCGACCGAGGCGATCAGCGTGTACCTGTTCCCGGACGGAAAGACGTACGAGTCGTTCTGTACCCTCAAGTACTCGGCGCCGTGCATCGCGCACTTCGGCTTCTACCAGCCGGGCGATCGCTACATGGTGATGAACATCGGTCTGGGGCTCGGGACGCTCACGCACGAGATCGTTCATCCGCTCGTCGAAGCCGACTTTCCGCAAGCGCCGACGTGGATCAACGAAGGCCTCGCGTCGGTGTTCGAGCAACCGCAGATCCCGCGCGCCGGCGAAATTCACGGGGGGAAGAACTGGCGCCATCCTCGACTGAAGCGCGCGCTGACGACCGCGGAGCGCGACGGCGCCCGCCTCGATCGGCTGTTCGGGATGTCGAACGAGACGTTCCGTGGCGACGCCGAGGACCTGCACTACGCGATGGCGCGCTACCTCTGCCAGTGGCTCGACGAACGCGGCAAGCTCTGGCCGTTCTACCAGCGATGGCGTGACGACTTCGCGAACGATCCGACGGGCGCGAAGTCGTTCGAGGCCGTGCTTGGCATGACGCCGACGGAAGCCCATCGGGTGTGGGCCAGTGGGTGTTGTCGCTCTGAGAAGGAGCGCGTCCGCATGAGCCCGCTCGAGGCGGAAGGAGGCTAAGATGCGCCCGTGGCGTCAGGGTTCTCCTTCGACGTGGGCACGCACGGAAGAGTGAGCGGCGCGATCCATCGCGCGGCCGATCCCCTTGCGCGCGCGACGCTCGTGCTTGCGCACGGCGCGGGTGCGCCGCGTACGCATCCGTTCATGACGTCGATGGCCGCGAGGATCGCGAAGAAGGGCGTCGACGTCGTCACGTTCAACTTCCTCTATTCGGAGGCCGGGCGGAAGATGCCCGACCGCGTCGAGCTGCTCGAGGCGACGTGGCGAGCCGCGATCTCCACCGTGCGCGCGCGCGGAGGGCTGCCGACGGCGCGCCTCTTCATCGGCGGCAAGTCGATGGGCGGCCGCATCGCGACGCACATCGCTGCTGCCGAGGAAGGTCTCGTGCTCGCGGGCGTCGTCCTTCTCGGCTATCCGATCCATCCGATCGGCAAGCCCAAGGTCGTGCGCGACGAGATCCTCCAGGTGAAGCTGCCGATGCTCGTCGTCCAGGGAACGCGCGACGAGCTCGGGACAGCGGCCGAGATGAAGAAGCTCCTCGTCGGCCATCCGCGTGCGCGCGTCCACGTCGTCGAGGACGGCGACCACTCGCTCGGCCTCCCGAAGCGTCTCGGCGCCGAGCGCCAGGAGCACGTGCTCGATGCCGTCGCGGACGCAATCGCGGCGTTCATCGGAGCGAAGACGCGCGCACGCGCGAAGAAGACCGTCCGTTGAATCGATCGAGCTGGCGAGGCTGAAATGGGATCCGCAATCGACAGAGGAGCCGTCCTCGTCACGGGCGCGTCGTCGGGCATCGGGATGGCCATCGCGCGGGAGGTCGCGTCGCGCGCCAAGACGCTGGTCCTCGTCGCCCGGCGCGTGCAGCGGCTCGAGGAGCTCCGTGCCGAGCTGTCGAAGACGCGCAGCGACCTTCGAATCGAGGTGATCGCGTGCGACCTCTCCGACCGCGAGCAGACGCGGAGCCTCCATGGTGAGGTGACCGCGCGCGGGATCGACATCGATGTCCTCGTGAACAACGCCGGTGTCGGCCTGATGGGGGCGTTCGATCGTGCCGATCCCGAGCGGCTCCTCTCGATGATCGAGCTCAACGTCACGAGCCTGACCCTGCTCACGCGCGCGTTCCTTCCGTCGATGATCGGGCGGCGGCGTGGTGGCGTCCTCAACATCAGCTCCGGCTTCGGGCTCTCGGTCTTGCCGTCGTTCGCGGGGTACATCGCGACGAAGCACTACGTCACCGGCCTGAACGAGGCGCTCGTCGCCGATCTCGCCGGTACGGGAGTCACCGCGACGCAGGTCTGCCCTGGTCCTGTCGCGACCGAGTTCGAGCAAGGGATCGGCAATTACACCGGCAAAAAAGTGCCGAGCTTCATCGAGATCACGCCCGAGGCGTGTGCCCGCGCTGCGATCCAAGGCTTCGATCGAGGGCGGGCGATGGTCGTGCCCGGCTTCTTGATCAAGCTCGCGCTGCTGCTCAATGCCGTCAGCCCGCGGTTCCTGCGTCGAATCGTCGCGGGGGCGCTCGGCAAGGTCGCGCGTGACAAAGAGCTCGGCGCCCGGTGACGACGAGAGCGGCGCGTCAGCGCCGAATCCGGCGCGAGCGCGGCCGTTTCCTTCGCGGACACTGGTGCTATAACGAACAGGGATCGACGCGCCTGTTCATTCGTTCGCGTTCGCATCATGAGCTTCCCGCCCAAACGTCCGTCCATTCCGGCGAACCCGGCTACCACCCCGTCGCGGCCTGTTTCGGTGCCCGCTGGCGGGCCGTCGGTGCGCCCCGCGAACATCCGGGATGCGAACGCCGAGGCGCATGCGCTCGGCGGTGGCGCGGTCGGGCGTCCTTCGGCCACCGCCGCGCGCATGACCGGTCGAAAGACGATCCTGCTCGTCGATCCGGACGCGAGCCTCCGGGCCCGCCTGCGCGCCTTGCTCGAAGCGCATTACGACGTCGTCGAGGCAAAGGACGGGATGGAAGCCGTCGAGCTGACGAGCAGCATCCAGGCGCCCGCGATGATCGTCGCCGACACCGCGATGCCGCGCGTCGACGGCTTCACCCTCGCCAAGATCCTCCGCAACAACCCGGTGATGAAGCGGGTACCGATCATGTTCGTGTCGGCGCAGCACAGCCCGCAGCACGTGACCCAGGCGCTCGTGATCGGCGTCAGCCAGTATCTTCCCAAGACGACGCCGCTCGCGCAGATCGTCGAGAAGATCCGGAAGATCGTCCTCTAGGTCGACGTTGGAGACGCAATGGACCTGAGGCTTGGTTCCATTCCCCTGCGCATCCAGGGGAGCTTCCTCCTCATGGCGCTCCTGCTCGGTCTGAACGAGCGGGACCCGGTGAAGCTCGCGCTGTGGGTCGCGATCGTCCTCGTGTCGGTCGTCATCCACGAGCTCGGCCACGCGCTGATGGGCAAGGCGTTCGGCCTCGAGCCTCGGATCGAGCTGTACGGCATGGGCGGCCTGACCATCTTCAACGGCGGCCGCGCGGAGCTTTCGACGGGCAAGAGTATCGCCGTCAGCCTCGCCGGGCCGTTCGCCGGGTTCTGCTTCGCCCTGCTCGTACTCGTCGCGTCGCTCGCAGGGCTCTCGCCGAAACATCCACTCGCCGGCCATGCCGTGTGGCTGCTGCTCTGGGCGAACGTGGGGTGGGGCGTCTTCAATCTCCTGCCGATGCTCCCGCTCGACGGCGGCAACGTCCTCCGCACGATCGTGAGGGCGATCAGCAAAGATCACGGCGAGAAGATCGCGCGTGTGGTCTCGATCGTCGTCGCTGCCGGGATCGCCCTCTGGGCCGTCCGCGGAAAGCAGTGGTGGGTGCTCTACCTCGGAGCGCTCTTCGCGTTCCAGAACGTGCAGGCGCTCCGTCAGGCCGGTCAGATGCGCGTCGACCAGACGCTCGCGGACGTGATCCAGAAGGCCTACGCCGCGCTCGATCGACAGCAGCCGAAAGAGGCGATCACGCTGCTCGAGCCCGTGCTCGCGGGCAGCGCGTCGCCGGACCTGCGTCAGGTCGGGCTCCGGATCTACGTCGTCGCCCTGTTCAAGGAAGCCCGGTGGACCGATGCAATGGCGATCATCGAGCGCGAGCGCGCGGTCATCGGTCCGGAGGACCTCGGACGTTACGCGCAGACGATGCGCGAGCTCGGGCGCGAGGGCGATGCCGATCGGATCCGCGAGCTCGTGAACGCGCCTGCGCCGCTGAGTCAGTTCCGCACCTGACCGCTCACGGCGCGTGATTCGGCTTTCCCGGGGTCGGCGCGCACTTCGTGAGCTCGCCGGTGAGATCCGGGAGCCGGCATTGCGTCTCGGTCGTCGAGCCCCCGGCATCGGCGCTGAGTGACTTCGGGATCGGCGTCGACGTGATGACCGCGCCGTCGGGCGCGAGGATGTGGATTGCTTCGCCGCTCGTCGCGCTCACGCCGAACGTCGCGTAGAGGCACGTGTCGGGGCCATCGGGAAGGCACTCCGCCTTCGGATGAGGACCGACGGAGCCCTTGTTCTTCGACGTCATGATCAAGAGGTACTCCGCCGGCTGCAGCTTCGTGCCCGCAGGGAACTTCACCGCGTGGCTCTTCTTCGGCTGATTCGTCGACTTGTCCGAGTCGGTGATGAAGAGGTCGGTCAGATCGATGGCGGCCTGGCCTTTGTTGCCTAGCTCGATCCATTCCGTCGGTCCGACCGCGGCGACCTCGTTGATCACGATGTCGAGCGCGGCGGTGTTCGAGTGAGCCGAGCCGGCAGGCTTGTCGCCGCTCTTCGTACCGTCGGAGTTTTCAGCGCCGGGTCCGCCGTCGGAAGGATTGCTCTTCAATCCGTTGCTCGACGAAGACTCCGAGTCGCTGCAAGCCGAGACGAGCACGCACGAGACGAGAAGCACGGTTAGCGTACGCATGCCCGTCAACCTTGAGCTCGACCACGTCGAGCGCCATTGGTCGTCGGGCCTCAGCGCCACCGATGCATCGAACGAGCATCGGCGCTCGCCGCCGACCGCCTGGACGATCGAGATGGCTGCCGCGAGGCGGAGGCGGTGCACCACTTCGCGATCCCATGACGACGCGCTCGGTGCGACGGCCGTGACGCCATCGCTTTCGTGACTACCGCGCACGGAGTCGGTGACGAATGGGAAACGAACGGTCCAGCTGTTGCTCGTCTGACGCGGGGAACGATGGACATCATCGAGCGGTACGAGCACAAGTTCCTGATTCCGGAGCGCCTCGTTCCGGAGATCCGAAGCGTGGCGCGATCCACGTCGAGCATCGATCGATACGCGAACGAAGGTGGCGTCTACACGATACGGTCGCTCTATTTCGACACGCCCTCGCTCGATCTCTACACGGCGAATGATCGCGAGCAGGGCCGCCGCTTCAAGGTGCGGGCTCGCATGTATCCGGGTGCCGCGAGCCCGTACTTCCTCGAGGTGAAACGAAGGCATCTCGACGTGATCGTGAAGTCGCGCGCAGCGGTCCCTGCGGACCGTTGGCGTGGAGCGATCGCGTGCGACAAGGCCACGCTCGACGACCTCCCGGAGCGGTCTCGCGCGGCAGTCCTCTCCTTCGCTTCGAAGGTGCACGCGCACCATCTCGAGCCCGTGCTGCTCGTCCAGTACGAGCGCGAAGCGTACGTGAGCGACATCGACTCGTATGCGAGGCTCACCTTCGATCGGAAGATCTGCGCGCAGGAGCGGACCGAGCTCGACTTCGAGGTCGACGATCGGCGTTGGCGATCGCTCGACCATGTCGTGCAGACACGGACCCCGGAGCCGGTGGCCGTCCTCGAGCTGAAGTTCGAACGGCGTCCGCCGTCGTGGATGGTCGCGATGGTGCGGCGGCTCGAGCTCGTTCGCTATTCGTTCTCGAAGTACTGCTACGGCATCGTCGAGGAGCGCGGCCTCCCGAGCACCGATCGGACCTCTCGAGGCGCTGTGCCAGGAGCGATCGCATGACGGACATCTTCGGCCTCTCCGCGGGGATGGATCCGTTCGTGTGGCGGAAGGCCCTCTTCGCGCTGTTCCTCGCGTTCGGGCTCGGGCAGATCGTCGCGGCCGTCTACATGGCGACGTTCCGGGGCCTGTCGTACTCGCGCGCGACCGTGCACGGCATGGCGCTCAGCAGCATCGTCACGTGCATGCTCATGCTCGCGGTGAGCGGAAGCATCGCGGCAGGGATCGGGATCGCCGCCGGTCTCACCGCCGTTCGTTTCCGCACGACGATGCGAGATCCGCGCGACATCATCTTCGTCTTTGCAGCGCTCGCCGTCGGGTTCGCGTGTGGAACGTATGCCTATCCGGCAGCGATCGTCGGCACCGGCACGTTTGCTTTCGGCAGCGTCGTCCTTCACTTCACCGGTTACGGTGCGCGCCGGCAGCCGGACGGGCTCCTCCGCTTCGTCGCGGGGCAGGGCGGAACGACGCAGGAGGCGATCGCACGGGCGCTGCACGCGCACTGCCGCACGTTCTCCCTGGTCACGCTCCGCGAGACCGCTCAGGGGACGGCCATGGAGCACGCGTATCAGATCAGCGCGCGCTCGCCCGACGACCGCTCGCTCGTCGTCTCTGCCCTGCAGCAGATCCCCGGCGTCCAGAACGTCACGTTGCTCCTCCAGGAGCCGAGCCTCGACCTCTGAACGGAAAGACGATGCTGCTCGCGAAACGCCTCATCGCTCGACTCAGTGTGGTCGTTCCCCTCGTCACCCTCGGCGGTACGCTGGGCGTGGCGGCGGCCATCTACCGCGCCGAAGACGCTCGCGGATCGCTCGTCGGCTTTGCGGAGGCCATCCCGGAGGCGGTTGCGGCGCTCGAGCCCGCACGCATCACGGGGATCCACGTCGAGATCGGGGCGGAGGTCCAGCCGAACCAACTCATCGCTTCGCTAGACACCTCGGCGCTCGATGGTGAGATCGCGATCGCGCAGGCAGACAAGGCGCGGCTCGACGCGGCGATGAAAGCCGAGCGCCTGGTGCTCGGACGACGTCTGGATGTGGATCGTGAGATCGTCGAGCGCGACGCGAGGCGCGAGCGTGAAGACCTCGTCCGCCTTTCCGCCGAGACACGCGCGCTCGACAGCGAGATCGAGCGCGTGACCAAGCTCGTATCGGAGCACCAGGCGCTCGCTTCGGACCTCGCGCCGATGAAGCTGCGTCGTGCACAGCTCGCGTCGCTCGCGAACGAGAAGCCCGTCACGCTCGGGCTCATCACGCGGCAGCTCGGCGCCGCCGAACGACGTCGCAACGAGTTCTACGACAGCAGCTCGGCCGACGCAGGGAAGCTCGAGGCGGAGCTCGCCGTCGTCCAGCGTCGGATCGACGCGCTCGAGAAGCGCCGCGCGAGCCTCTTTCTCCGTGCGGCGCGGAAGGGACGCGTGGCGTCACTCGAAAAGCGCGCAGGCGAGACCGCGACGGCCGGCGAGCCGATCGTCAAGATCGTGAGCGCGAGCCACAACGTCGTCGTTTGCGTGCCCGAGAACCTCTCGCTCGGGCTCCGCGAGGGCGACAGCGCGCGGCTCTGGATCCGCGGGCAGCGCGCGGCGCCGCTTCCGGGGCGCACCGTCGCGTTGGGGCCGAGGGTGTCGGCCCTGCCGGACCGATGCTGGCCGACACTGAGGCTCCCCGTCTGGGGACGCGAGGTCACCGTCGCGATCGACACACCGATCGATGTCGTCGCTGGCGAGACGTTCGACGTCGTCCTCGACCGGACACCGGCACCGCCACTTCTGAAGCCGACCGACACGGTCGATCCCGTCGCGAAGCGCGCAGGCGGTCCCGACACGACCGTGGCTCGACTCGAGCCGCGTCCGATGCTCGTCCCGCCTTCGCTCGCGCGCCGAACGCGCTTCGAACCGTCCGGCGTCCTCGTGCGCCCGGACGAAGGGCGTTACCTCGTGATCAGTGACGACACCGGTATCAAGGATGGCCCCGACGACGGGCGTCCGTGGCTGTTCTCGATGGATGCCACCGGCGCCGTCGATGCGAGCCCGATCCCGATCCGAGGCGTAGCGACGATCGACGATCTCGAGTCGATCTCCGCTGGTGACTCCGGAGAGGTCTACGTCCTCTCGTCGCAGAGCAGGAGCAAGAAAGGAGGACGACGACCTGCACGTTCGGCGCTCCTTCGGCTCCGCCCCGACGGGCCTGGGTTCCAGGTCGATGCCGAGCTGCATCTCGCGGAGCTCCTCGACGGAGCTCCCGAGCAGGCCGCTCGACTCGGCCTGCCGAATGGCACGCGCGAGCTCGACATCGAAGGAATGACGCGCGACGGCTCTGCGCTCTATCTCGGTCTGAAGGCGCCGCTCGACGCTTCGGGATGCGCGATCATCTGGAAGATCGAGTCGCCGAAGGCGCTGTTCGATCGTTCGAGCACCGCTTCGAAGCGCCTCGAAGCGATCTCCGTCTGGGGCAACGTGCGCGTCGACGTCGAGCTCGACGGCCGGACCGTTCCCGGCGGGATCTCCGAGCTGTTGCTTCTCGACAAGGAGTCGCTCGTCATCGCGTCGACGCCGTCGACGGCCGAAGGAGCAGCGGGGGCGCTCTGGCGTGTGGAGCACGCGCGAGGAGGCACCCTCCGGCCACAGCTCGTACGGCGATTCCCGAACCGCAAGCCCGAAGGCCTCACTTCGTCGCTGACGAAGGGGAACCTGATGATCGTCTTCGACGCGGGAAGCGCGACGCCGTCGTTCCTAGAGATGCCATGGCCTCCCTGACGAGGATGGCCATCAACAGCGTGCTCCTCCTCGGTGCCGCCGGATGTTATTCGCCGCGACAGACGCGGGGCGAAAGTGAGGCGCTCGCGATCTATCACCAGAGCGTGCAGCCCGATCAGACGCTGCGTTTCCACGGACGAGCCTCGACTCCGCTGCCGCGTCCGGCACCGGGCGTCGCGGGGGCGCCGCTGACGGTCGATGCCGCCATCGCGCTTGCGAAGAGGAACAGCGCGCGGCTCACCGCGATCGATGCGCGGATAGCCGCTGCCGACGCCGCGATCGATGCTGCCGGTCAGCGTGCGAATCCAGCGCTCCACGTCTCGAACGTGAAGGTCGCGCGCGCGATCGACAACGGACAGTTCCCGAGCATGGTGCCTCGGCTGCGCTTTTCGCCGGAGCGTCCGGGCGAGATCCCGGCGCGTGAGGCCGAGGCTCGCGCGGCGAGCCAGGAGGCGCGGGCAGAGGCTCGGATCGAGGAGAGGGCGATCGAAGCCGAAGTCCGCTGGTTGTTCGATGACGTCGTCTTGCTCGATGCCGAGATCGCCGCGGCGGAGCGGGCAGCTGCGACCCGTCGCCGACTTGCGAGCCAGACCCGCGAACGGCTCGCGAGCGCGACGGCGACCTCGGTCGACGTCAGCCTCGCGGACCTCCATGCGATCGACGCCGATGCGCGCGTCGCTGAACGACGTTCTCGCCGAGCGCTCGTCGTCGCGGAGCTGCTCGACCGCATCGGCCGCCCGCCGGGCACGCAGCTCGAGCTGCTCGGCGATCCGATGGCGTGGCCGCCGCCACCATTGCCGTCCGAGCAGGTGTTGATCGAGACGGCATTGAAGAGCAGCCCGCGGATCGCCGGCGCCGCAGCGCGGATCGACGGCGCGAGCGCGCGGGTCGATCTCGAACGAACGCGCCGGTGGCCTTGGCTGCGATTCGTCGACGTCGGCTACGAGATCGACCCGACGCCGACGACCAACGTCCCTCTGTGGACGCTCGGGGCAGGCGTCGAGCTGCCGATCTTCAGCGCGAACGGCGGCGCGATCCGCCAGGCCGAAGCGTCGCGGGCGGCGGCGGAGCACCGCTTCGAAGCCGAGGTCGAGACCATCGTACGTGACGTGCGCGCACGCCTCCGCGAGGCGAATTCGGCCGCGACCATGGTCACCGAGCTCCGGAGCACCGCGCTTCCCTTGCTCGAGAATGCGAGCATCGAGACGGCGCGTGCGCTCGAGAGTGGCAGCATCGACCTTCTGAGGGCGCTGACCATCGACGAGCGACGCGCTCACGTGGAGTTGAAGCTCCTCGACTTCGTGCGGCGCTATCGGTCGGCGGTGGACGCCCTCCGGCGCGCGGTCGGCGGTCCGCTTCTTTCATCGGTGACGACGGCTGTCGACGAGAGGAGAGCTCCGAGATGATGAACCGCGCTGCGTCGCAACCCACGTGGATGATCCCTTTCGCCGGCGTCGTGCTCGGCGCGTGCGTGATGACGGCGTGCTCCTCGGATGCACTCCACCACGGCGACAAAGCCACCGACGCGCCGAGGACCGTTCCGCCGGCCGAGCGGCTCAAGCGCATCGCGGACTCCTTGCAGCTTCCGCCCGTCACTCCTCCGGAGCAGGGCAACGTGGGCGCCGCCGTCCCGCAGCTCTACGATCCGGCGAAGATCGTCCAAGTCGAGCTGACGCTCGATGACGCGGCGATCGCGATGCTGTCGAGCGCGGAAGTCGCTGCGGCGAAGACATGGGCGCACGCGAAGTTCAAGTGTGGGGACGTGACGTTCGACGACGTCGGCGTGCGCGTGAAGGGGACGTCGACGCTCCGCCTCTATCCGGGGAAAGCGGCGCTCAAGGTGAAGCTGAACAAGTGGGTCAAGGGGCAGAAGCTCGCCGGCATCGACACGTTGACGCTCAACAACATGATGAGTGATCCGACGTTCCTCGCAGAACGAATCACGTACCACGTGTTCCGATCGCTGGGCCTCCACGCTCCCCACGCGAATGCGGCGCACGTGACGATCAACGGCCAGGACTACGGGCTCTACGCCAACATCGAGACACCCAACGAGAGCTTCCTCGCGCGCGAGCTCGGCGGGAAGGGGGCCTCCCTCTACGAGGTGAACTGGGGAAGCTCCTGGCTGCCCGGTGACGGCGGCGAGACCGGCTTCGAGATCGACGTCCCTGTGCCGGGTGCGCTGCCGGGCACCATGCCCGATGTCGACCAGCTGTTCCAGGCAGTCGCCGCCGCGAGGGACGAGAAGCTACTCGACGATCTCGCAGGGCACCTCCACACGAAGATGTGGCTTCGCCATTCTGCGGCGGAGGCTGTCACCGGCCATTACGACGGATACGCGTATGGCTTGTATGGCTCGCACAACTACTTCATGATCGGCGATGTCGACGGGAAGTTCGAGCTCGCACCGTGGTCGACCGATCTCAGTCTGTCGAATCGCGAAGGAGTGCCGGACGCCGCGAACCCGCTCGGCACGACCGTGTTCGCACGTTGCAAGCGGAGCACCACGTGCTGGGACACGTACAAAGCCGAGGTGAAGTCCGTGCTCGACGTCTACGAAACGCTCGATCTCGTGAACCTCGCGAAGAGCTGGCATCAGCAGATCGACACTCTCGCGAGGTCCGATCCGAAGCGCGAGAGCGGCATCGACGACTACGAGTCGGTCACGGAGCACCTCTACGAGTTCCTCGCCACGCGTCCGAGCGTCGTCCGAGCGCAGCTCGGGCTGTGAGGCAGTGCGCGAGAGCTTGCCTTCGACCGGTGGAGCTTCCTGCCATCTACGGTGACGCGCTGTTGTTCGCCGCGTCCTTGCAGCAGCGGAAGCCGACCTGCTTGCCCGAGTAGTCCTCGCCGTGGGCGAGCGTCGCTGCGCGGCAGCGGTTCCGTCCCGGGAGCCACCATCCGCCGCGGAGCGCCGAACGATTCGGAGCAGCCATTCCTTCGCGTTCGACCCATTCGTCGACGTTGCCGACCATGTTGTGGACGCCGAAGGGGCTCGTGCAGTCGGGAAACGCGCTGAGCGGCGCGCGATGGTCCTTCAGCTTCTCCATCGGACCGCCGAGATCGGTCTTGTCGAAGTTGCAGACCGAGGAGTCGCGCTTCCATCCGTAGGGGTAGGGGCTCATCTCGGGCCCTTCACACGCGAACTCCCACTCCGCTTCCTTGCACAGCCGCGCGCCGCGCGCTTCGCAGAGCGCCTTCGCTTCGACCCAGTTCTTGTTCACGGCCGGCATCACCTCTTTCGAATCGGGTGATGCCGGCTCCGCGTATTCCTCACGGTCGATGCAGAAGCGCCGATGGACGCGCGAGCTCTTGCATTTGGCAGGTTTCGCGTACTCGGCGCACCGCAGGTTCTGATACGGCGGCGGATCGAGCCATCTCACGCAGACCTGTTCGGCGTCGGGGCAGTAGTCGCCCTCGACGAGGAGCATGCCTGCATCACAAGGGGATGCCGCGGACGGTGTCCTGTCGGCGATCGCGGAGGCGACACTTCCCTGAACCGTCTGCGGCAAGGGGACTGGTCCCAGCGCCGCTGCAGTGACGACTCCAATCCCCCGCGGCCCGTTCTGCGGAGCGAGCGCCAAACCCAAAAAAGCAGTGACCGAAAACGCTTTGGTGATCGAATGCTGGAGGTCCAAGACTTCACCCTCCACATCACATTGTGGATCTCGGATCTGAAACGGCCACTTTCCAGCACCGAATCGAGGGGAGAACGTCGCACCCGGCACCGTAGGAACCGCCGACGACACCGCGTCGTCGGAGGGCCTCATGGACGAGGAGCGCGCGAGACCGGCACGACGTCACTCGTTCGAGCCGCTGCTTTTCGCGCCGCGCGAGCCACTTTTCGCGGGGCGTCAGCCGGAGCCGTTGCCCGATGACGCGCCGCGCCGGAGGCACGATTCCCATGTCCGGCTGCGCGCCGGAGGTCTGCTAGAGCCTGCGCGCGGCTCCGGGCTCGAGGGGCGCATCGAATGGCTCGAAGCGCAGGACCTGCTCGGCGAGCTCGACGAGGATCACCGAACGCTGGCCTGCCGCCTCGCGTCGCTCGCGGATGCGACGAGTGAACGCCCGCGTGATCCTGCCACGCGCGCCGCGCTGCGCTCGTTCGACGCGCGCCTCGAGGAGCTCGGAACCATCCGCGACGTGCTCGCCATCGTTCAGCGCGCGGCCGAGCCGCGCAGCGTCCATCGTGCGCTCTTGCCGGACGCTCCGCTCGCCGAGTACCTGCGCGGGCTCTACGCGTGGCTCTTCGCGGTGGTCCGCGCGCTCGAGCGGCTCGCCGCAGGACTGCAGATCATGCAGCCGGACTGGGCGAGCCATCGTCGCCGGATCGAGGAGGCGAGGAACTTCCACTTCGACGAGCTCGAGGACGCCATCGTGGAAGAGCTCGAGTTGCTTTTCTCAGATGCCGCCGACCAGGACGCCGTGACGGAGCTCGCAGTCGCCTTCGATGTCCTCCTCGCCTGTGCGCGTCAGCTCGAGGTGCGCCTCGACGAACGATTCGGCTGACGCGCAGCGATCATGGTCCGCCGCGCGAGCGAGGACGATCGTGGTCGACCCGCAGGCCGCGTCAGCGCTTCGGGATCGCGATCGTCTCGATGACCGAACCGTCGCGACGGTACGCCTTCCACGTCATCGACGTGGCGTCGACCTTGAGGATGGCGAAGCCGTTCGTCTTCTCGGCGGTCTGGATCCAGGGCTCTCTCGCCGCGAGATCGTAGAGGGGAGCGCCGCCTCCGCCGAAGTTGAAGAAGCGCGTCCCGCCAGCGGCCTCCGTGGTCACCTCGGTCGTGCCTGCCATGATCGGCTTCGTCGATTCATAGCTATGCACGTGACCGGCGATGTCGATGTCGACCCGGTACTGCGCGAACAGCGGTCCCCACTGCGAGCGGAGGTTCGTGTCCGAGCTGTGCCCGCTCGAGATCGTGTACATCGGCTTGTGATGCATCGTCGCGACGAACGGCGTCCGCGTGCGATCGACCGCCTTCAGCGTGGCATCGAGGAACTGCTTCTCCGCACCAGAGAGCTGGCTCGACGACGAGACCGTGTCGTTGAGCACGACGAAGCGAACGGGGCCGTACGTCGTCGCGAACCACTGTTCGACCTGCGCGGCTGCGCCGCCGTGATCCGGAAGCGCGAACTGCTGGAAGTAGAGCTCGTCGAGCGCTTCATGGTTGCCGTGGGCCCATAGCCCCGGAAGCTCCGCGAACAGATCCGGCGCCGACTCGAACAGCTGATCCCATTGGGCCTGCTCTCCGCCGTTCGCGACGGCATCGCCCGAGAGCACCATCGCCGTCGGCCCCTGCGCGAGCGCGCTCGAAGCCATGCTTCCCCAGACCGAGGGATTCGAGCGCGTGTCGCCTCCGACGAGGATCTTCACCTCGGTCGGCGCGTCGGGCGCCGTCGTCACCTTGTGGACCTTCGAGCGCGCCGCGGCGCCGCCGGCGTCGTAATAGAACGTCTTTCCCGGCGCGAGCCCGCAGAGGTGCACCTCGTGCTGCCGGCGTCCTCCACCTGCGGCGAACGAGAAGCCGTGCGCGATCTTGTCGAGCTTGTCGGGAGCATCGCCGAAGCGGACCTCGGTCTGCTTCGTGTCCGCATCGGTCGCCCACTGGATCACGACGGACGTCGCAGCGTTGCCGGCGATCGTGAGGTGGAGGTTTCGCGGCTTCGGCGTGCTGCCCGCGGCGGGATCATGGAAGATCGCTGCAGGGTTCGCCGGGCTCACTTGCCGGATCGCGTAACCGCACTTGTACGCGGTGTACGGGAACGCGACGGCGCCCGTCTCGGTCGGAGGCGCCCACGGCGAGATCGGCTCCGCATCGACGGGATCGCTTTTTCCGTCGCCGCCATCGCTCGCGGCGTCCGGCGCGCTCGGATCACTCGGCGCGCTCGGCTCACCCGGCGCGCTCGGCTCACCCGGCGCGCTCGCCGTCGGCGGTGTCTCTTGGGGCGTCGCCCCAGGAGGCGAGAGCTCGCCGTCCTTCGACTTGGACGTGGAGCACGCACTGATGAGCGCGAGGAGGATCGTGGAGCGAACGGTGGACTCTAACCTCATGCGCGTTCCCTTCGTGCGTGCGGGTTGGTCGCGTGCTCGCGACGCTCTCGCGATAGCTGCACGCGCTGCATCGACCAAGCTCGCAGTGCCCATTCCGAAAGGTGAGCCGCACGTTTCCGTCCCTTCCCGCTCGTGCGAGCGGACACTTCCATCGAGAGTGCGTCTCATCGATCGCAAGCTCTGCATTTCGAGGACCGCGCTCGAGCCGCGCCCCTATACTTCGACGCCATGGCGACCATGGTTCACGAAGTCCTGGGGGAGACGGCGAAGCGCTATGGAGACCGGCCCGCGCTGCGTGTGAAGAGAGATGGCGGCTGGCGCACGACGACCTGGAGCGGCTACCTGCGCGACGTACGTCGGGCGGCGCGCGCGCTCATCGGTCTAGGCGTCCAGCCCGGCACGGGCGTATCGATCATCGGGTACAACTCGCCGGAGTGGCTCGTCGCGGACATCGGCGCGATCTTCGCGGGCGCCGTCCCCGCGGGGATCTACACGACGAACACGCCGGAGCAGGTGCGGTACATCACCGATCACTGCGAGGCGAAGGTCGCGTTCGCGGACAACGCGCAGCAGGTCGACAAGTTCGTCGTCGAGCAAGAGCGCATGCCGCGGCTCGAGGTCGTCGTTCAGATGCTCGGCAAGCCGGTACAGGCGAAGCACGGACGGCTTCGCGTGCTCGGCTGGACCGAATTCCTCGAGCTCGGTGACGAGACGCCCGAGAGCGAGCTCGAGTCGCGACTCGAGACGCAAAAGCCGGACGACGTGTGCACGCTCATCTACACGTCGGGGACGACGGGCGACCCGAAGGCCGTCATGATCTCGCACACGAACCTCGTGTGGACGGCGCGCGCTGCAGCGACGAGCGTCAGGGCCGGACCGGACGACGTGCTCGTCAGCTACCTGCCGCTCAGTCACGTGGCCGAGCAGCTCCTGACGGTCCACACGCCGATGACGCTCGGTGCGCTCGTCTGCTTCGCCGAGAGCCTCGAGAAGCTCGGCGACGCGCTGCAGGAGATCCGCCCGACGGTCTTCCTCGGCGTGCCGCGCGTGTGGGAGAAGATCCAGGCGAAGATGGTCGCGGCGGGGGCGGCGAATCCTCCGCTCCGGAAGAAGATCGCTGCGTGGGCGCGCAAGGTCGGTCTCGCGGCGGGTTATGCCGAGCAGCGTGGCGAGGCGCGGCCGATCGTGCTGCCGATCGCGAAGAAGCTCGTGTTCGACAAGGTCCGACAGCGGCTCGGGCTCGATCGCGCACGCATCTGCATCACGAGCGCTGCGCCGATCTCGAAGGACACCCTCGAGTTCTTCCTCTCGCTCGGCATTCCCATCCTCGAGGTCTACGGGATGAGCGAGTGCACCGGCCCGGCGACGTTTTCACCGCCGGACAACTACCGCACCGCAAAGTGCGGCCTCGTCCTTCCCGGCACCGAGCTGAAGATCGCCGAAGACGGCGAGGTCTGCATGCGCGGCCCGCACGTCTTCAAGGGCTATCTCAAGGATCCGGTCGCGACGAAGAATGCGATCGACGCCGAGGGCTGGCTCCATTCCGGAGACATCGGGACGTTCGACGACGCCGGCTTCCTCCAGATCACCGACCGGAAGAAGGACCTGCTCATCACCGCCGGCGGCGAGAACATCGCACCGCAGGTCCTCGAAGGTCAGCTCAAGTCGATCCCGGTCGTGGCCCAGGCGGTCGTCGTCGGTGACAGGAAGAAGTACCTCGCCGCGCTCGTCACCCTCGATCCCGAACGCGTGAAGGTGGAGGCCGAGGCCGCAGGAAGCCCGGCGAAGACGAGCGTCGA
Source organism: Pseudomonadota bacterium (assembly GCA_023402175.1). Taxonomy (GTDB): domain Bacteria; phylum Myxococcota_A; class Polyangia; order Polyangiales; family Polyangiaceae; genus Labilithrix. Next base: position 35,526 of record JAEXCN010000485.1, read on the forward strand.
GGCCGCGAAGTGCAACGCGTTCCAGCGCCATCTGCAGAAGCAGATCGATCAGATGAACGAGAAGCTCGCGCGCGTGCAGACGATCAAAAGATTCGTGATCCTGCCGACGGAGCTCTCGATCGACGGCGGCGAGCTCACCCCCACGATGAAGGTCAAACGCAAGGCCGTGAACGAGAAGTACAGGGCCGAGATCGAGTCGATGTACGCCGAGGCCGCCGAGCCGATGGCGAGCGCCGTGTGAGCGAGGTCTTCCTCACGCCTGGCGGCGGCGGCCGGCGCCTCGGTCCTCATCGACCCGCGGCGCAGGCGCGGCCGATCGCCTGGAAGTAGCCATCCGCGGGGAGCGCCCGCACGAAGCGCGCGCTCCCCTCGATCAGCAGCGTCTCACTTCGGGCCGCCGCCCGACTCCTTGAGGCACGCGGCCGAGCAGCCGTCGCCGTTGAGGCGGTTGCCGTCGTCGCATTCCTCGTTCGGCTGCTTGATGCCGTCGCCGCAGCGCGGTCCGAGCGTGCACTCCGTCGTGCAGGAGTCGTAGGCGCCCGAGCTCGTGTTCGCCGCGCCCCTGTCACACTGCTCGAAGGGGAAGTCGACGACGCCGTCTCCACACGAGCGAGGCTTCTTGCAGCTCGGTGCGCAGTCCGTCGGCCCCGGGTGCTTCACGTACGGCGAGATGTTGAAGCCGTTGTCGCATTCCTCGCCGAATTCGTCCTGCGCGATTCCGTCACCGCAGCGCGGCCCGGGCGTGCACGTGGCCGTGCATTTCCCGTAGCCGCCGGTGTTGTTCGCGGTTCCGTCGTCGCACCTCTCGCCGTACGCGCCCTGGACGATGCCGTCGCCGCAATACGCCGGCATCTTGCAGCTCGGCGCGCACTTGGTCGTGCTCTGCGTCGGCGTCCACGACGTGAGGTTCGTTCCGTCGTCGCACTCCTCGGGCGGCGACGTCAGCGTCTTGTCACCACAGTACGGCCCGAGCTTGCAGTCGAGTCGACACGAGCCGTAGGCGCCGGAGTTCGTGTTCGCGTTGCCCTGGTCGCATTGCTCTTCGCGCGTCTTGATCCCGTCGCCGCAGACGTTCGAGCAGACGGACGTCTTCTTCACGAAGCCGCGAAGCGTGAGCCAGAAGTTCGAAGCATCGGTGTGTCGCTCCGCGTGGAAGAGGGCGATCTCGTAGACGTGCTTGTCGACGAGGCCGAGCTGCGCCGCCTTCGTCGGATTGAGGATGAACGAGCTCTCGAGCCGGCCGTGCAGACCACCCAAGTCGAGGGCGAGCTTGCCGTTCACGAAGACCCAGACGTCGTCATCGCCGCTGAACTTCAGCTCGGGCGACTTGCTCGCGTCGTACGTGAACGCGAAGCGGAGCTCCGTCGTGAACGCGTAGTTGTGCGACTTCTTCTGGTTGCCCCAGCCCTTGTCGTCGAGCGGATAGAAGCCTCCGCGCGTCTTGTACGGCTCCGCGACTTGGCTATCGAACGAGTACGAGTAGTCGCCGGGCGTCCCCGAGCGCGTCAGCCGGATCTGCGTGCCGTCGATCCGCTGGCCACGGGCGACGCCGCTGACCTTGATGTCCTTGTACCAGTCGGTGAAGTCCGTCGCCGACGTGAGCTGCTGGCCGCACGCTCCGTTACCGTCCACTCCGGCCGGATCGGTCCCGACGCCGTTCCATCGGAACGCAGGGACGCCGCTCGCGAGCGTGGGCTGGACGAGACCGAACGAGACGACGCTGCACGAATACGTCTCGAAGTCTGGATGGCTCACGTTGTCGGAGCTGCTGTACATCTTGAAATCGCGGAGGACGATCGGGATGTCGATGGAGGGCGGATCCGGCGCGACGACCGCGTCGCACGCGTAGCCCTGCTCGATCTTGCAGTCGCTCGAGCAGCCGTCGCCGTTGCGCCGGTTCCCGTCGTCGCACTGCTCGTCGATCACGCCGTCGCCGTTCCCGTCGAAGTCGAAGAGGAGGCCGTCACCGCAGCGCGACTGGCACGTGCCGTTCGGGCAATTCGGCTCCCACTGGCAATCGGGCGAGCAGCCGTCGAGCGCCTTGTTGTTGCCGTCGTCGCACTGCTCAGTGCCCTCGGGGGTTCCGCCGTTGCCGCAGATCGTCTTCGTGCAGGGCTGACCCGGCGTGGTGCACTGCCAGTTCACGATCGTCGTGCTGCCCTGGGTGCTCCCGCTCGGGTTGACGGTCACCGTCGTCGTCTGGAGCTTGCACTTCGAGCTGCAGCCGTCGTTGTCTTTCGTGTTCCCGTCGTCGCACTCCTCGGCGCCGGCGACGTAGCCGTCACCGCAAGCGGCCGCGTTGCACGAGACGTTGGCGACGGGGCAGACCCAGCCGGGCTCGATGATACACGTCGCCGAGCAGCCATCGCCGGAGAGCTTGTTGCCGTCGTCGCACTGCTCGGTGCCGGTGATCGAGCCGTCACCGCAGACCATCGTCGACACGCAGGGCTGACCCGGCGTCGGGCACACCCAGCTCGCCTCGACCGCCTTGCAGTCGAGTGAGCAGCCGTCGTTCGGGGTGACGTTGCCGTCGTCGCAAGCCTCGCCCGGATCGATCACGCCGTCTCCGCAGGCCGGATCCTTCGGCGGCGGAGTGCACCCGCCGTCCGTCAGACCCGCGTCGATGAGCGCGCTGCAGTCGCGAACGTCGACGCACATGCTTCCGAATGCACATGCCCAGTACGGCGCCTCGATCTGACACGTCGCGGAGCAGCCGTCGCCCGGCGTCGTGTTGCCGTCATCGCAGCTCTCGCCGAGGCCGGCCTTGCCGTCGCCACAAACGCCGGGCGGAAGGCATGCAGCAGGATCGGCATCGCAGTCGATGGCGGCGGCATCGCCCGGCCCAGCGTCGATCGCCTCGCTGGCGTCGTCGATCTCGACGAACGATCCCGGAGGCATCGAGCCCGACGAGCTTCCGTCGTCCTCACCCGGCTTGAAGGTCGAATTCTCGCTGTCGCCCGAGCAGGCCTGAGCAATCAATCCAAACAAAAGAAGCGTCGCAACGACGACGTTACGCATGAAGTTCTCCCAGTCGTGGCCGATATCGGAGCTGCAAGCGGTGTGAAGCTGCTTCGCTCAGAAATCTCCTATTTCATCAAATACGTCATTTTCGCGTCCGCTCCTAGATGGTGCGCGCCGATCCGCCGAGGCTGTGTGTGCTGATCCCGCACCAAATTCTCGGCGGATAGATCCTCCGGGAGGCACGCGCGTCTGTGGGGGACCGATGACGTCGCCCTACCGGAACGAGATCGACGCCCTCCGCGAACGCAAGGAGTCCCTCGAGCAAGAGCTCCAGCGCCTCAGGCAGGAGAGCGCGCAGCTCGAGGCGCTGCGATCACGCGAGCACGAGATCGAACGAGAGCTCGCGTCCGTCGCGCAGAAGCTCGGCGCCAATGCTGCGCGGCGGTCGCTCCCGATGCTCGATCAGGTCCGCGTCGCGAGCCCGTGCAGCGCGAGCTGGGACGAGATGCTCGGCGATGGACGCGTGCGCTTCTGCACGAGCTGCGATAAGAACGTCTACAACCTGTCTGCGATGCCGCGCGAGGAGGCCGAGCGCTTGCTCCAGGAGCGCATCGGTGGCGAGCTCTGCGTGCGCTTCCATCAGCGCGCGGACGGGACGATCCTCACGGAAGACTGCCCTGTCGGCGTGAAGAAGAAGCGTCGCAAGAAGCTGGCGCTCGCAGTTGCGGGCGCCGGCGCGATGGCGTTCGCGGCGACGTCGATGATGCTCCCGCGCGCGACGACCGGCATCGTGATGGTCCAGGGCGGGATGGAGCCGATGATGGGCACGTCCACAGAGCCGATGCCTGCGCCGCCGGAGCCGATCCCGGCGGTCATGGGCACGGTCACGGCGACGCCAGCCCCGCCGCCGGCGCCGCCTGCGAAGATGGGACGCCCGATGATCGGCTCGAAGAACGCGCGCTGACGAGGAGGCGCTTCAGGGAGTCTTCGTCGTGAGCTTGTCGACGGCGTGGACCGGCGCGCCGTCACCCTTCATCAAGTGGGCGATCGCCCCGTAGACGAGGCGCTGGCTCTCGACCATGTTCTTGCCGGAGAACACCGGCGAGACGACCTGAATCGTGAAGTGACCGCCGCTGCCCCCGTCGACGACGACCTGGGCATCGGGGATCTTCTCGACGATGGCGCTGCGGATGGCTTCTTTCGTGTCGCTCATGATGATCGTGGCGCTCAGTAACGCGGCACCGCAGCGTCGACCTTCTGGGACCAGGCGTCGATGCCTCCCTCGAGGTTGTAGACCTGCTTGAAGCCTTCACGAAGGATGCGCTCCGCCGCATTCCGGCTGCGCATGCCGTGATGGCACATGAAGACGATGGGCGTGTCCTTCTCGAGCGCGAGCAGGGCCTTCTCGCCCTCCGAGTCGAGCGCACGCGCGCGATCGATCTTGGCCGTGTCGCGCTCCTCGTCGGTGCGGACGTCGAAGAGCTCGAACTTCTTGCCCTCGTCCATCCACTTCTTGAGCTCGGGTGCGGAGATGCTCTTCACGCGCGCCGGCTCGTTCGGGTTGTCGATGCGGAAAGCCCCTCCGTCCGGGGTCTCGACCCACGAAACCGTCATGCCATCGGCCTTCGTCGCGCTCTGGCGGTCGAAGCAGATGGTGACGCCATTCGCGACGATCTCGATGTCGCCGGGCTTCTTCGGCCCGAAGTAGAGGTCGTACTGGAACTGCGGTCCGATCTCGAGGCGGAGGACGTCTCCGTTCCCTTCGTCGGCGCCCTTGATCGCCTTCACCGCACCTTCGTCGAGCGTCACCTTCGGCGGCGCGATGGGCTTGTCCTCGATCCCGAGCTTCTTCTGGAGATCGCCCGACGCGTACATCTCTTTGACGATGTCGCAGCCGCCGATGAACTCACCGTCGACGTAGAGCTGCGGGATCGTCGGCCAGCTCGAGTACTCCTTGATGCCCTCGCGGATGGCGGGGTCCTGGAGCACGTTGACCGTCTCGAACTTCGCGCCGGTCTCCTTGAGGATCTGAATGACCTGCGCCGAGAACCCGCACTGAGGGAAGTGCTTGTTGCCCTTCATGAACAGAAGGACCTTGTTCTTCTTGATGAGCTCGTCGAGCTGGTTCTTGACGGTGTCGGGGAGCATGGCTTTGCCCCGGCATTTGCCGCTGCCCCAGCGGCCCGTCAAGCCCCGCCTGTTCGGGCCCTCGGAACGTGCAGCGTCGCGTGAATGCCCGCGCGATCGTCGCCTGCCCGGGCGAGCGTCCTTCGGTACGACCCACCTCCGCCTCGCCGACCGTCATGGGGATGACGCCCCGTCGCGCTCCGGCGGCCGGCGGCTCCATCCGACGTTCACGCGGTTGACGGCCTCACGCCGGTGTCATGACGAACGAGCCACGTCCATGACGAGCGACTCGCGAAATGCCGCAAATCGCGGGTTGGCAAGGTCGATGCATTCCCCTCGTCACCGCGCTGCGGTGCTGAAGGAGATGCCGATGATCCCGCCGACCGTGTTCCCTCTCGTCGCTTCGTCGATGGTGGTTCCGTGCGCGCTCGATGGCGATGCCCGCGATGTTTTCGACAGCGAGGGGCCGTCGTCGAGCCCGACGATCCTCGTGGAGGTCGACGAGATCACGACCCCGACTGCATTGCCTGCACCGCCTCGTCTTCCGACGATCGCCGCGTTCGAAGGGTTTCGTCCGCCGCCGCCGTCCGCGGTTCCTGTCATTCGAACGACGTTCGCGCTCGTGAATGGATCGCGCGTCTCGGCACGCCCGACGGTGCGCGTGCCGGAGCTGGGCAGTCACGAGCTCCGCGTCGTTCATCCGTCGATGCCGCCGACGATGCCGCCGTCGTCGCCCGCGCTGCGCCGCGTGGCGTGATCGCGCTCGCGATCGACGACGCGATGCGCTCGTGCGAGGCGATGCGATCATGCGCTCGAACGATGCGCGCGAGCGTCGAAGTCGAGCCCGACCGAGCGGGCTGGATCGTGCACGCATCTGCGTGAGCATCACGAGGAGTGGCAGGTCTGGACAGTCCGGGAGAACATTTTCGACCTCGCGCGGACAATGCGCTCACCAGTGGGGTCGGAGCCCTGGTCACGGCAGCGGTCAGTTCTTCAATATCGTTGGCGTATCGACGAAGAGCAAAGCACCATGGAGAAGATCGCTCTCCTTGTTCGCAACGGGCAAGTGGTGCGGCGATCGGATGGAGTCGCCCGTGCGTCACCCTTTCCTCGTCCTCACGGTCCCCGCGTTCGCCGTCGCGATCGTCGCGGTGGCTTGCAGTGATGCTTCCTCGTCGAACAACGAAGACGTCACCGGTGATGACGGTGGAACGAGCGTCGTTCCTCCGGGCACGGAGCCGTCCTCGAGCTCACCGGAGGGACCTGCCGGAAGCGGGCTCGCAACGGGGCTGCCGTGCGACGTGCAAGGCATCCTCGAGAACCGCTGCATCGCATGCCACAGCGGAGAGTTCCCTCCGCCGCTGCTCAAGTACGACGATCTGAAGGCGCCGTCGAAGAAGTATCCCGGCAAGACGATGGCGGAGGCTGCGGTCGCCGAGATGAAGGCGAAGTCGATGCCTCCGACTCCCGCGGTCGCGCCCGAGGACGACGAGATCGCGAGCTTCGAGGAGTGGGTCAACGGCGGTACGCAGAAGAACGCCGAAGCGTGCACGACGCCGCCTCCTCCCGCGAACGACCCGGGTGACGGCGGCGTCAATCCGGATGCGGGCGTCGATGCCGGCGGCGTCGTCTGCACCAGCGGCAAGATGTGGACGAAGGGCAACGAGGGCTCGCGCCTGATGAACCCGGGCCAGGCGTGCAACGCGTGTCACCAGCAGCTCGGCGGTCCGAACCTGCGCATCGGGGGCACCGTGTACAAGACGCTGCACGAGCCGAACAACTGCGACGGGACCGCGCCTCCCCCGCAGCTTCGCGTGATCGTCACCGATTCGCGCAATCAGCAGTTCGTCATGCTCGTGAACGAGGCCGGCAACTTCCTCACGCAGAACGGAGCTAAGCCGCGTCCGCCGCTCAAGGCCATGGTCACCGACGGCGTGAAGACGCGCCAGATGGCGGGCACCGTGACGTCGGGCGACTGCAACTCGTGCCACACCGTGAACGGCGCGAACGGCGCACCCGGGCGCATCATGGCGCCCTGAGCGGCCGCGTCGCTCACGCGTTGCCGATCGCGCCGGGTCAAGCTCAACGGCAGCCTCTACAACATCGAAAACCAGGGCGCTTGCCAGTGCAATCCCGCGCGCGCCGTCGCCCTCGCGCGCATCTCGACACGGTTCGGTGGCCGGGGTAGCAAGGAGAGCCTTCGCTCCACGCGCGCCGTCCGTGACCGCTCCCGATCCGCGTACCCTCGTCACTTCGCTTCATCGACGCGGCGCTGCGCTCGAGCTGCACACGATCGACCTGTGCTTTCTCGCGGCGCTGCACGTGCGGGCGGAGCGGTCCGGCGTGGCATCGTTCCAGGAGGACGAGCTCCTCGACGTCTTCGATCAGGTCGTCGCGTTGACGAAGGACGGCTCGGGCGAGAGCGGCGGGAAGAAGCGCGCGACCCACACCATCCGGCGGCTTCGCGAGCAGAAGCTCCTCGTGCGCGTGGACGGCGCGGGCGTGATGCGGTCGGGCGAGTATGCCTTGACGCGACTCGCGACGGGCATCATCGGCTTCTACCTCGAAGACGATGCGCTCACGCGGGAGAGCCTCGACGTCCTCGCAGGCACGTTGATCACGTGCCTCGAGGGCATCCGTGAGGCCGCGCGGACTGCCGAGTCGCCCGAGGCATGGCGCACGCACGTCATCGGGCCGCTCCGGGTGACGATCTTCGAGCTCGCCGGCGGCATCGAGCGCCGACAGCGCGGGCTCGATCTCCAGCAGGAGAGCTTCCAGCGGGAGATCGCGGCGCTGCTCGCGGCCGACTGGTTCGGGGCCGTCGAGCGGTGCACGAAGCTCCTCGAGACGACGAGCGCGATGTTGCACGAGCTGAACGGCATCCTGCTCCGCCACGGGCATCGCTTCGCCGAGCTCCTCCAGGAGATCCTCGAACGCGCGGCGGATGCCGAGCAGGACGAAGCGGAGCGCGCTGCACGTGATGCGATCGATCAAGTGGACCGCCTTGCAGCATGGGGCGCGGCGAGGCAGCGCGCGTGGTCCGACTACCACGACTGGGTGCATCGCTACTTGCGCGACGTCGTCCGCCTCGACCCGAGCCGAACGCTGGTGCATCGCCTTCGCGAGCAGCTCGCAGGTCGCGGAGGTAAGCGTTATGCGCTCACGGTCGCGAATGCTCCTGCGATCCGTCTCTTTCGACCGACGCCGGTCGAAACGGCGTCGACTCCCGTGCGCAGCCCGAAGAAGGAGCGCGAGCGGAAGCTCGATGCGGAGGTCCCGACCGATCCCGACGCCGAGATCCGGACGCGGGTCGGCGCAGCGCTCGCCGCGGGTGCACGCGGGCTCGCAGACGTGACGTCGCGCGTGTGCGAGCAGGATGCGGATCTCGACACGCGCTTCCGCGCGGCGGGGAAG